>JANNIB010000080.1:0-4844 GCA_031404695.1 Acidobacteriota bacterium | reverse complement strand
AGTTCACGGGAAGTCCGACAGCAGTTCGCGCACCGCATCCGTGGTCAGCGGCGGCTGATTGTCAGGCGAGGCAAAGATCATCGCGCCGGTGTGAGGACAGCGCACCTTTGCCGGTTTGCCTGCAGGCACGAGCGACAGGCGCGCACGTCGCCGCAGGTACTCCGACACGGTGACGCGCTCCTTTCTCGCCCGGGAACGGATCAGCCGCGCCTCTTCATCGCTGACCTTGAACGTCAACGTCGCCATCGGTATTACCGTAATACCATGGGCGGGCGCCGTCAACTCCCGGGACTTGGAACACTGGTTCGTCACGGTCCACTGCCACTGTTCTGGACCGAGAGTTCGACCCAGGCCGACTCGGCCGCGGTCCCGGCATGCCGAGCAGCCCGAGCTAGCCGCAATTCCACCCCGGGAAGTCCAGAACTAGAATCTCTGCATGCCAAACTGACCCCATCCGCCCTGGCCGCCTGGTCGCCGGAGCAGGTGGCGCAGGGACGGCGCGGGGCGAAGACCTGGCAGGAGGCCGCGCCCCGGCTGGAAGCGATTCGGCGACAGGAACTGCGGCGCCTCGATGCCTTCACCGCCATCACATGGCTGTGCGGAACCGCCAACTACCACGAACCTCCGCGGGCGCCGAAGCCCACCTCGGGGCTGGTCGAGCAACAGCGGCTGTTCGGGATGCTGCGTCAGCCATGAACGCCCTCATCCAGGCCGCCGCGGATCTTCAGGCCGTGTGCATGCGCCACGACTGGCGCTTCTGCTTCATCGGCGGTCTGGCGGTGCTGCGGTGGGGCGAGCCGCGCGAAACCGTGGACGTCGACCTGACGCTGCTGACGGGCTTCACGAACGAAAGCCGATTCGGGTCGGTGTTGATGGAAGCGTTCGAAACCCGGATCGAAGACGCTGCCCAGTTCGCCGCCGTCAATCGCGTGCTGCTCCTGCGGGCATCGTCGGGGGTCGGTCTCGACATCGCGCTCGGCGGCCTGCCGTTTGAAGAACTGGTCGTGGATCGCGCCAGCCCGTTCACGTTCCCGCCCGATGTGCCGCTCCGAACCTGCTCGGCGGAAGACCTGATCGTGCTCAAGGCCTTCGCGAATCGACCGAAGGACGGGCTGGACATCGACGGCATCATCGTTCGCCAGGCGTCGCACCTGGACTGGCCCTACATTCGTGCGCAGCTCGCCCCCCTGGCGGAGCTCAAGGACGCCCCGGAACTCGTGGACGCGCTCGAACGCCGGCGGGCCGAGCTGCACGAGTAGGGGAGGCGCCGAGCACGAGCGCCTGCTAAGGCGCCACCACCGTCTGCGGCGCCGTGAACGCGCTGGCGCCACACGCGTTGTCGGCGCGCACGCGGGGGTCGAGAACCTTCACCGGCCGCCATGTATACTCCACCCGCTGCTGGGCGGCCGAGCACTGCTTGTCGGCTTACGGGCCGATGCCCTCGGGTGGCCGTCCCGTAGCGTTGCCACCGGCCCCCTCATTGCTCGTCACCGTCGCGGGGATCGGGCAGCACCGCGAAGGCGGGCATGGCCGCAAGCGTGGCCTCGAGCTCGGCCCGCGCGTCGAGCCGGAGCGCCGCTCGCAGGGCGTCCAGGTGCGTGTTGGCTCCGCCGAGCGCCAGCCAGTAGCTCGTGTGCGCGGGCGTGAACGATCGCGGCTTCAGCGGGATGTCCGACACCCAGGGGCCGAACGCCGGCGCGACGGGGCCTCCAATCAGATCGCCGCGGAGCCCCAGCCATCCCACCTCGAAGTACAGATTCGTCCAGCGCGTGACGGCAAAGGGGGCGGCGTGATGCAGCACGGTGAAGGTGCGCGGCTGACCGGTGTGCACGTCGCGATACGGGCGATCGAAGCTGACGCGCCGATGCTTGCTGGCGGCTTCGATCTCGGCGACTGGCGGACACGTGGGCAGCATGCGATCCGCCTGGGCACGTGCGAACGCGTCGGCGCTGGCGGCCATCAGGAACGGTGCGTGCGCCAGGGGACTGCCCACCGTGACGAGATCGGTGACCAGCCAGGGCTGCGTGTTCATCCGCTGCTGACGCCAGGCAGCGGCCTGTAGCGTCGCCGCCGCGGCCGGGTCGCGCTCGCTGAGTGCGCGCTCCACCGCGGCCAGCGGGCCAAACGCCGGCCGACTGGGGCGCCGGTGCCGCTGGTGCATCGCCGCCCAGGCGTGCGTCAAGATGTCGTAGGCGATGACCGACCCCAGGCTGTGCCCCAGGATGACGATGCGATCGTAGCGCCCCGAATCGTGGAGGCGCTGGAGGAGTTCGACGCCGGCCGAGCGTAGTGCCTGCCGGTGCGCGATGTTTGCGGGATCGGGCGTCAGGTAGCGCGCCGCGTCGCCGATGACGTCAATGGCGAGGCCGCGGATCAGGAACCGCCAGGCGAGACCGGCAGCCGTCACCAGGGCGCCGCCGGTCAGCCAGGCGGGAAGCGGCGCAACGCCGAGGGCCGTGGCGGTCAGCGCAACGGCGCTCACGAGCAGGCCCGCCCAGACGGCCAGCCACGCGGGGCGCAACGTGCCGGGGACGTTAGCCCTGAACAACAGACGCCGCAGCCACATGCCGATCTGCCCCAGGGTGGTGTCACGGATGACATGGGCCCAGTAGAGCTCGAAGGCGTCGGTGGTCGGCCGCTGCGCCGTGCCTTCGATGGTCAGCCGGTGCAACTCGTAGGAACCCGAGACGTGGTCGGGCTTGACCCACATCCGATCCCCTTTCGACGACGACAGCACTCCGCTTGCAGCCAGTGCCGCCAGGGTCTGCCCGGGCTGCTGCTCCCCGACGCCGTGAATCACGATGACTGCCTGGCGCGGGTTCGATCGGCGGTCGCGCACCTGGCGGACCAGCGAGGCGAGACGTGACAAGCGGCTGGCCCAGTACCGTGTCGCATCGTCTGCATGGGCTGCCCCGAGTCCCGTCTCCTCGACACGCACTGTGCAGCCGGCCGCGGTCGTCGCGGTCACCGTGACCGTGACGCGCGTTGCCTCGGCCGGACCCCACGCGGGCGCAGGCTCGACGCTGAAGGAGACCGACGTGCCGGTTTTCATCGACACGATGCGGGCGAGCCGCCAGACGCCGGCTTCGTCACCGAGCGCGCACCGATCGTGCATCCTGAGACTGACGCACGCCCGGGGGCCGAGCCAGCGCGGGAGCCCCTCGGGGCGCCACATCAGATCCCACAGCTCTGGTGCCGGCAGCGCGACGCGCAGCTCCTGGATGAGCGGCGGCTGGTCTGTCACGCGGCCCGCCTCGCGAGGTGCCGCACCAGCACGCGCGCCGGGCCGTAGCGCGCGCGCACCGGCGGGTCGGCGGCCACCCAGACCTCGAGCAACTGACGGAGGGCGCTGCGGGCGATGGCCACCAGGTGTGCGACCGGCTCGGGATTGCGGGTCCAGATCTCGGTGGCATCGGTTGGCGCCGGGGCCCATTCACCGTGCGCCACCTGGTTGCGGAACGCGCGGCCGTCGGTCTCGAACCAGCGCGCCGATTCTTCGGGGATGCCGGGGAGCAGGCGCACGAGCCGCTCGAGGCGCAGCGTGGCAGTCGCGGGCCTGAAGCGCCCGAGCATGGTTTCCACGGCGATAACGGCGAGCGATGCGCGGGTGGTCGGCGGCAGGAACCGGCGATCGTGGATACGGCGGACGAGATTGCACAGCTGATCGATCTCCGCGTGCCGCGCTGCAGCATCGTAGCGCGCGAGGAGCGACCACGCCTCCCAGACGCGGGCACGCGCTGGCTCGTCGAGCGGCAGGGAGTCGGCCGTCTGGAGGTGCATGATCACCGACTGGCGCAGTACGCTCTCGCGCCGGTAGCGCAACGTCTTCGCGTAGACGTACCACCCAAGCAGTTCTGGATCCGCGAAGGCATCGAAGCCCGCGAAGCGCAGCCCCAGCACGGCGAGGTCGCGGCGGCGCGTGAGCGGCAGCACGTCGCTTTCGGCGACGATGAGGTCCGGATGGGGGTTCCCCGTCGCGAGTGCGGCGAGCGTGCCCCCCATTTGCACGTTCGAGATGAAGTCGCGGCGCACGTCCTTTTCTTCCATGCTGACGAGCGCATCGGCCGACATCGACGTCACCGCGACGCGCAGGTCCGCGTGCACCAGCGTCTCCCCGTCGTGCGCGAGGCCGATGAGCGGCGACCAGCTGAGGATGGTGCCCTCGGGCGAGCTCAGGTCGCCGGCCAACGAGAACGTGGCCGAAGACCATGGCTGGACGGGTCCGAGCCGGCTCCTGCCCTCGCGACCGGGTGGCGTGTCGAGCAGCGGGACGCGTGCGCCGCTGACGTTCGCCGGTGCGGTGTCGATCTGATCGCGCAGCGTCTCGATGGAGACCCCCGATGCCACCGCATTCGCCACGGCGACGGTGGTGCCGGCCAGCAGTTGCTCGGCGGCGGCCGGCGGCAGCTGGTCGCCGGCCGCGGCCGATCCATCCGAGTGCAACACCGCGGTGCGCCGCCGATAGAGGACGCGCGCCACCTGGTGGACGCGGGCGCGGCTGGCGTCGTCGAGGCCGAGCAGATGCGCGAGCCGACGCGCGAAGGTCTCGCCGCTGCCCGCACTGGCGTCGGGCAGCAGCAGGCTCTCGATCGCGGCGACCGCAAGCAGGAGCGACTCGGGACCTCGGAGCGTCACGTCGCCACACATCAGCAACTGGCGCAGGGCCGGGGCAAGCGTGGGGTGGTCGAGCGCGAAGCGGGCCAGCTCCACCAGCCCGGCCGCGTGCTCGAGCGTGTCGTCCTCGAGCGGCGCGCCGGCGCCGTCGGCGAGGTACGCCAGCTCGAGGTCGGCGTCGCCTTGCAGCCGCACGCCATTGGTCGTCTGGTTGCCGATCTCGAAATAGG
>JANNIB010000079.1:0-7563 GCA_031404695.1 Acidobacteriota bacterium | reverse complement strand
CCTGCGACAACGCCGGCTGCCGCTGCGACCAACGCCGTGGCCACCGAGGCAGCGAGTCCCTGTCGCCCGGCCGCAGCCTCCGCCCCCAGCTCGGTCTCCCACTCCCGCCACTCCGCGACGCGCTCGGCGGACGGCAGTTCGCGTGCCGCAGCCTCCTGCTCGAGACGCGACGCCTCTTCGCGTTTCTGAGTGGCCGCGTCGAGGTGGCGCCGGCGCTGTTCGTCGAGAGCCTCGAGGGCGGCGACTCGACTGCGCAGTGCGTCGATGCGCAGATGCCGCTCCGCTGCCTCGAGCCGTTCGATGTCTGCAGTCACCGCGGCGAGGGTTGGATCTGACAGCCACCCCTTGTGCTGGCGATGCGACTCGGCCGCAGACAGGTCCGCCTCCGCGTGCGCCAGGGCGGCTGCCGCGGCGCCCAAGTGACGGTGCTCGTCGTCACTGGCGCCTTGAAGCCGCAGGGCAGACGATTCGAGCTCCAGCAGCGACGCCAGCTCCGCCGACCAACTCGCGTGGTCGAGCGCCACGAGCGCCCGGTCCTGATCCGCCGTCCGTGCGGCCACCGTTTCGAGGCCGACAACGAGCTCGCTCTCGAGTTGCGCCAGTCGTGTGGTGACCGCCTCGGCGGCTTCCACCTGTCGCAACCGGTCCTGCACGGCGGCCTTCTGCCCGGTGAGCACGATGCGCCGCTGCTGCCTGGTCGCCTCGTCCTCGAGGCCCGTCCGGTCGAGGGCGGCCTGCGCGCGCACGACGTCTTCCGACGCCTCCTGCACCTGACGCGACAGACCATCAACGGCCGCAACAGCATCCGTCACGGTCGCCTTCTCAGCGTGTTCGGCCTCCACCGCCGCATCGAGCCCGGCACGCAGCCCGGCGATGCGATCGCGCAGTTGCGCCGCCTGGTCGAGCATGGCCCGGCACTCGTCGATTTCGCCCTGTAGCTGTCGCCGCGCCTTGCCGTGCTCGTGCCGGAGCTGCGCCGCCTTCAGCGCGCCCTCTGCTTCGCGGTGCTCCGCCGAGAGCCGCAGCCACTCCTGGTGGGCCGCGACCACGAGCGCGGCGATCTTCCGGCTCTCCTCCGCCTTCTCCTGCAGCACGCGGAGCTCAGCCACGGCGGCTTGCACCTTCTGCTGCAGCTTGAAGAGTGGCGAGTCGGCCGTCTGTTTCGTCCTGCCGGTTGGCGTGAAGATCTCGTCGGTTCGCTCGACGAGTCGCTCGATGAGGTCGGTCACCCGCGGATCGCTGCCAAGGGCGCCCAACGCCTTCGTAATCGACACCTTCCCCGTGTCGTCCTGGTCGCCTTCGAGGCTCGACTCCAGAATCTCAGCCACCTCGCCCTGCCGCCCGAGCAGCGCCACCACGAGGTAGCTCTCCTTCTTCGACAGCGCGCCCCTGGCGCCCGGCGGCGCCATGCCCCAGCCGAGCAACTCGCGGAGCTTGCCTTCGACGTTTCCGGCCTGCGCGATCGTGTGCCACTTGCCCGCCTGGGCACCGACCTGCCGCTCGAGCAATGCGCTCGAAGGCGAGCTGAACCGCTTCGTGACCCGCCACACCTCGCCGCCCACTTCGAAGGTGAGCGCGACGCGCGTGGGGACCACGCCGTCCCAGCGAAGGAAGGTGTCGACCTGTGTGGACGACGGCTTTGTCAGCAGGGCCGCCCGCACGGCCTCCGCCAGGGTCGACTTCCCGAGTTCATTCGGACCGTGCAGCACGTTCACGCCCGGCTCGAAGTCGAGCGTGGCCGAGCGCACGCCGCGAAAGTTCTCGACCTCGAGCCGCAGCAGCCTCACTGCGCGGCCTCGCTCACGTACTGCGCCAGCAGTCGCAGGGCACGGCGCGCCTGGTCCGACCCCTGTTCCGAGGCCTGCGCCTCCAGGCTCAACTTGCCGGCGACGGCGGTGAGCGTCTCAGGCAGGTCGCCAAGCTCTTCGATCGACGGCGGCTGCGCGCGGAGCTGACGGCGGTCCACGACGAGCGCTCCCGCGCGGCCCGAGGTGGCAGAAGTCCCCTTCAGCAGGGCAATGAGGCGTTCGACTTCCTTCTCTTCCGTGGCAGACACCGCGAGGTCGAAGCGCAGACGCAACACCGTGTCGATCAGGTCATCGGAAGCTAAAGCGCGGAGCTGCGCCAGGCTGGTGACCGTCTCCTCTCGCCACGTCCACTGCGCCACCGTCACCCGATGAATCTGCGGCCGAGCGCCCGCCCGCATGAACGACACGATGGCCACGTCGCCGGCACCGGCATCGGCGAAGCTGGTCGGCTCCGGCGCGCCCGGGTAGACGATGGGCGCCGTCGCGTTCGCCGGAATCTCGCGGTAGCCGTGGGTGTCGCCCACCGCCAGGTAGCCGAGCCCGCGCTGCGTGGTGGCGTCACTGGCAATCGGGAAGTTGGTCTGATGATCGGCGAGGTCAAAGGTGGACCCGTGCACCAGTCCGATGCGGATCCGCTGGTCCCCCGCCGCCCTCGCCGGCAGGGTCAGCGCCAGGTCTTCGGCCCCTGCCGTCGATCGGCACGGCGCGGCGTAGATCACGGCGTGCTCGCCAATCGGCCACTCGAAGTTGTCGCGATCGACCACGTGCACCCACGACGGCAGTTGCGCGCGGAAGGCATGCCCCTTCTCGAACACCGACCCCGAGCGGATCGGGTCGTGGTTGCCCGGCAGCAGGATTACTGGCCGCGTCCAGCCTTTGCGCGCGGCCAGCGCGGTGGCGAACCCGCTCCACCAGTCGGCAGACACGTCGGGCGTATCGAAGATGTCGCCGGCCCACAGCACGGCATCCACCGAGAACTGGTCGGCCACGTTCAGGATCTGGCCCACAACCTTGAGGCGGGCACGGGCCAGTTTGCGACGGTCGTCGCCTTCGAGCTGGCCGAACTCGAGGCCGAGGTGCAGGTCGGCGGTGTGAAGGATCCTGAGCATCACACCTCGCCTGCGATCTCGAAGCGCACGTCCAGAATGGGCACTTCCACCGGCGGTTTGTAGCGCCGCTCGTGCAGGCGGTCGCGCCACTGGCGGTACTCCTCGTCGCCGCCGTCCTGCAGGGCCTCGATCTCGCGGTCGATGGCGGCGGAGGCCTTGCGCAGCTTGTCGAGCCTCGCCCCCATCTCGCTGCTGGCCTGCGTGCCCAACGACTTGTCGCGCTTCTTCTCCAGCTCGTGGATGTCGAGGTCGAGCTTGTCGCGCTTGCGCCGCTTCAGCAGCACCTGGTCGGCCAGGTAGTGATCGAGCTGCCGCAGCATCTGGCGGAAGCGCGATTCCTCGAGCGACGACATGGTGGCCTGGTCGGCAAACACGGCGGCGTCGACCGCATCGCGGATGTCTGACGAGGCGTCACCGTCACCGTCGCCCGCGCCCACCGCGTCGCCGACGGCGAGCGGCAGGGCCAGCAGCGCTTCGACGGTATCGGTGTCGAGCGCGTCGGTGTCGCCGTCGAGCATGGCCGTCTTCAGCACCGTATCCACGGGCTCGATGCCTCGATACTCCACCTTGGTGACCACCAGGCGACCGCGCCGGCCGGCCAGACTCCGCACGGCTTCAGGGGTCGCAGCATCGACGGGCCCGAACACCGCAGGCGCCGGGGTCACCGTGGCCGTCCGCGCGTCCGCAATCGCCGCCTGCACCACCGGATGCCCCACATAGAGCACGTCGCCTTGGCCACGCTCGTGCGGCTCGCCCACCACCGCGACGAAGCCCTCGCGGTAGCCCTCGGGCAGCCGGTCGGACGCCGCCACGCGGTACTCGACCCGCCCGGGCTGCTGCACGCGCGCATACGGCATCGCGGCGCTGTCGAAGAACTCGCGGGTGATGGTGTCAACGTCTCGGTCGAGCCCCTCGAGCTCGGCCGGCAGCACGTCGCGATACTTCGCGAACACATGCCGCACGGCGTCGTCGAGCTTGCTCTCGACCAGATTCGAGGCCCGCGCCTGCTCGTCGTCGAAGGCGCGGCGACGGTCGTCCATCGTGGCGCGCAGGTGCTCGAGGTCCGCGGTCACGTCGTCGATCGAGCGCGCGGTGCTGTAGATGGTGCGCAGCTCCTTCTCGAAGTCCACGCCCACGCTGGCCACGAGCGACTCCGGTGCCGGGTGGCTCGGGTCGTAGAGCACCGCGTCGGAGGCATCGAGCACCTTGCCGAAGAGATCGAGCTTCTGCGACAGGATCTCGAAGGTCAGCTCCTGCGCCAGGTTGCCCTCCGCCAAAAAGCTGATCACCGTGACGCCGTTTCTCTGGCCGTAGCGATGCACCCGGCCGATGCGCTGCTCGATGCGTTGCGGATTCCACGGCAGGTCGTAGTTGATCACCGTGTCGCAGAACTGCAGGTTGAGCCCCTTGGCGCCGGCCTCGGTCGAGATGAACACGCGCGAGCGCGTGGCGAACTCGTGCACCAGCGCCAGCCGGGTGGCCACCTCGGGGCTGGGCCGACGCGGCGGCGGGATCGCCTGGCCCACCTCGGCCTCCCACTGCTGCACGGCGCGGTCAACGTCGGGGCCGCGGTTGTCGCCGCGAAACAGCGTCACGTCCTGCGGCGCAAAGCCGTGGTCGAGCAGCAACCGGCGCAGGTAATCCTGCGTGGTGAGCGACTCGGTGAACACCACCGCTTTGCCCGTGTCCCCCTTCTTGTCGCGGATGACGCGGAGCGCGTCGAGCAGCTTGTGCGCCTTGCTGTCGTGGCCAAGCGCCGTGGCCCTGGCGGCAAACGCCTCCACCACCTGCAGCTCCGCCCGCATGCGGTCGTCGCGCTCGGGCACCGGTTCGGGCAGGGTGGGCGCTGCGGGCACCGGAACGTCGTCCGCGTCGTCGCTCACCACCTCGGGCTCGAGGGTGTCTTCCAGGTCGTTCGCGAACTCACGCAGCAGTTGCGTGCCGTCGTCGGAGACGGCGTAGCCGAGCCGTTCGAGCCGGTCGCGCAGGCGCTGGGCCACCCGGCTGAGGCTGACCGAGAACGCCGCCAGCGACGAGGCCATGCGCCGGTGGAAGCCAATCAGCAGCAGGTGGCGCTGATTGCCGCGGAACGCAAACAGATCCTCGCGCATCAGCCAGGCGGTGACGTCGTCGTAGAGCGCCTTTTCGTCGCCGCTCATGGCGTAGCGGAACACCCGGGTGGAGCGGTCTACGAACGGCACGGTGAGAAACTCTTTGGCCTGGCGGCGCAACGTGCGCTGCAGCACGGTCTGCAGGCGCCGCCGCAGCTCCGCGGCAAGCTCGGGATGCACCGCGCGATCGCTGTCGCAGAACACCTCGCGGAACGTGGGCAGGCGGCCCAGCAGCGTGCCCGTGGGCTCCACGTACTGCACCAGGCCCCACAGCTCGGCCAGCGAGTTCTGAATCGGCGTGGCCGTGAGCAGCAGCACCGGCGAGCCGCCCTTCTTCACCACCTCGCGGACGCGGCCGGCGGTCTGCGCCTTCTTCGAATCTGCCTGGTAGGTGCCGTCCTTGTCGTAGCGCTTGTAGACGGCCGAGAACACCTCGTGGGCTTCGTCCACCACCACGAGGTCGAACGGGTCCACCGCCTTCAAGACCGACGCGCCCTTCGGGCCACCGGCCAGTTCCCGGTGGGTGAGGAACACGCCCGACCCGGCGAACGCCTCGGGGTCGAGCCGGCCTTCGCGCGCCTCGATGCCAAACAGCGCGTGCAGCTCGTTCTGCCACTGCCCAAGCAGCGACTTGGGCACGACGAGCAGGATGCGCCGCTTCCCCTCGGCCATGAGCTGCGAGATGATGAGCCCCGCCTCAATCGTCTTGCCGAGGCCCACCTCATCCGCCAGGATGCAGCCGCCTTCCGGGATGCGGCGCAGGGCGAAGACCACGGCGTCGATCTGGTGCGGGTTGGGATCGATGCGTCCCCTGCGCTGGCTGGCGGCGTAGCGACGCTGGTCGTCGGAGCGTCGAAGCCGAACGAGGTCTTCGGCGAGGAGCCGGCGACGAATGGGCCCTAGCGGGACGGCCACTCAGTGCCCTCGATTGTTCCTGCTCCAGCATTCAGAAAGGGCATGCAGGGGAAGTATAGCGAGGCACCCTCGGTAGACGACAGCCGGCTGCCGGCCACGCGGTCGGTCAACGTGACGATGCGTCCGTCTCTGATGCGGCCAGCTCTTTGCCCACGAAGCCAAGAATCTCTCGAGCCACGAAGACCTGCCCGCGGACACGACCGGACGATTCCGTGACGATCCCGATCTCCGCGAGCTTCTTGAGATTGTAGGAGGCGGCGGCTGGCGTGACGCCGAGCACGGCACTCGTCTGGGGGATGGTGATGCTCGGTACGAAGAACAGGCGGTCGATCAGTTTGGCCAGCAGCCCGGACGATCGCGCCGTGCGCACTTTCTGGTGGTAGGCCTCCCGCAGTGCCAGCAACTGGTCCGTCAGGGCCAAGCCTTCGCTTGCGCACTCTGCCACGCCCACAAGGAAGAACGCTACCCATGGCTCCCAGGCGTTTTGCGTGCTCACGGCGAGCAGGTGGTCCATGTAGGCCTGACGATGTCGCTCGAAGTAGGCGCTCATGTAGAGCATTGGGTCGGGCAGGCGCTGGTGTTCGCACAGCAGCAGTGGAATGAGCAGCCGGCCCATGCGCCCGTTGCCATCCCGGAACGGGTGGATGGCCTCGAACTGGTAGTGCGCCAACGCCAGTCGCACCAGCAGCGGCAGCGGGTCCGGGCGCTGGTGCAGGTCGGCTTCCCACCTGTTGAGCGCCTCGAGCATCTCTGTTACGGGTGGCGGAACGAAGCGGGCGTCGCTGATGGGTGCGTTGGAGGCACCGATGTAGTTCTGTTCCGTGCGGAACGCCCCGGGGCGATCCTGCCCGCCGCGCACGCCGTCGAGCAGCACGCTGTGCACCTCGCGCACGAAGCGCAACGAGACGGGCAGCGTCTTCAGCAACTGCAAGCCGTGCTCCATCGCGCGGACGTAGTTCAGCACCTCCCGGGTGTCTTCGGCGGACCGGGCGTCGCCGCCGGCCTTTGGCGTGCCCGCTTCGAGCAGCACGAGCTGCTCGGGCGTGGTGTAGGTGCCCTCGATACGGCTGGAGAGAATGGCTTCCCGCCTCAGCAGCGGCTGACCGATGAGATACGGGTTCAGCAGGCGGCCGGCGGCGCCGGCGAGGCGTCCCATGGCATAGTCCGCCTCCGAAAGCCGGCGCACTGTGGCTGCGCCAAGTGGCACCTCGACCGGCATGGGGTCTGGGACGAACGCCAGCGCGCCATTGCTGGTCGGGACGAGTCGGCCCGGGCTATCTGATTTGAAATCAGTGGCTTGCACGGTGATTTAGTCTGCTTGGGTAGAGACTCCGCTATTTTAGTTCAACGATCGAATCTAAAATATCTCCAAAGGCTGGTGACGCCGCTCATGGACCGGGCCAAGGCGGTGCGACCGGGCCGCGCGGTCAAGGTGCGCCTGGCAGACGCCCTCGCCAAGGCGGCGTCGACGAACTAGATGTGTTTGCGGAACAGCTCGCGCAGGTCGATCTGGCAACCAGGCAGCAGCGGCGTGGTCAGCACGTCTCCGTCCTCGGCAGTCAGCTCCACCACGCGGGCCAGCCTCCCCTCGGGCGTCGGCCGGAACACCTGCACGGCGTC
>JANNIB010000078.1:0-12734 GCA_031404695.1 Acidobacteriota bacterium | reverse complement strand
GGGGGTCGGGGGCGGCCGCCCCCGCCTCCGCGGGCCGCGGGGGGCCGGAGGGCCGCTTGTGGTTTTGGGGTTCCGGCGCCCACATTTCGTGGGCCCACGACCGTGACTTCGACGCGTTGTTCCGGCGGCACCTGCGGCGTGCCTGGCGCGCCATGGGCCAGGAGCCGCCAGACGAACTGCATCGCACCAACATCACGACGCCGGTCGCCGGCGACGACGTCCTGCGGCTGCGCGTGACCTCGGGCGAGGCGGCGGCCGGCGCCAGCTACTTCGAGCGTCTCGGAGCGTCGCCGCTCGAGCGGGCCGCGGGATCGATGCACCGCGTCGGCGGCTCGGTGCTCGGACGCTGCGATGTCGGGGCGAGCCTGGGCGGACTCGTGTTCTGGGTCGAGCGCTCAGCCGAGGTGTCGGCCACCGTCGAGGTGTCGGCGCTCGCCGTGGGAAGCGCCCCGGTCACGGCGGTGCTCACGGCGCACCAGGCCGAGATTCGTTGGGCCGAGCTGGGGGCCGCGCCGGGCGACGTCGTGCGCCTCCGGGTCGTCGCTCGAGACGGGGCCGGACGCATCGTCGAGACGGTGCCGGCCGACGGCCTGGCGCGCCGGGTCGAGCTGCCGGTCGTGACCAGCGCCGCCGTCTGGACCGCCTGAACCGCCGCGCTGGACCGTCCTGGTCCGTCGCCTCGCCGCGCCCGGCGTTCGGCAGGGCAAACCACCCACAAACCATCCACAGGCACTCTTCTGGCCTTAAGTACACAAGGTCTGATAATATATCTTATGTAAACTAAACCATCAGAACGGGGCATGGTGAAGAGGTTCGATCTCCACAGGCGTGTGTAGCGCGGGTTCGAACGGCGCGTCCGCCACCTTCGTGCAGACACAGCTCCGCGCCCGCCAGGTCCTGCCCGGTCGGCGGCGCGGCCTACTGGTGCCGGAGGTCTTCGAGGATGGCTTCGAGGGCGCTGATGACTTCGTCCTTCGACGCCTGCTTCTTACTGAACGTGAGGCGCAGATTGAACGCCTTCGTCGGCGGACGGAAGCTGAACACGAACGCCTTTGGCCGGCCCGGACCGGGCTTCGGCCTTTCCTGTTCCTTGCGAAGCTGCTCGCGGGTCACGCCGTGGGTCGCAATCTTTTCGACCAGGGCCAGCATCTTCTTCGGGTCGCCCTGGCGGGCCACCTGCAGGAGGATCGATTTGCTGGAGATGTCTGCCAGGCGGCACACCTTGCGGACCTCACTGGGGATCGTCGTGAGCGACAGCGACTCGGTGATCGAGGTCCGCGACTTCCCCAGACGCTTGGCCAGATCTTCGTGGGTGTAGCCGCACTTGTGACTCAGGCTATGCAGCGCTTCGGCTTCTTCGAACGCCGTCAGGTCCTTGCGCTGGATGTTCTCGACCAGCGCCAGCTCCAGCATCTCGGTGTCGTCGACGTCGCGGACGACCACTGGCAGTTCGACGATGCCAGCGCGGATGGCGGCCTGATAGCGCCGTTCGCCGGCGATGATCTGGTAGCGCTCGCCGCGTTGGCGCACGATCAGGGGCTCGATGATCCCCTTCTCGGTAAGCGACGAGACGAGGTCTGAGAGATCGCCCATCGCCTGGCGGGGCTGATCGGGGTTCGGATCGACCCGGTCGATGGGCACCATGCGGCCCACCGGCGTGGCCGCCGAGGCGGCCAGGGTGTCGACGTAGTGCGCATCGTGGCGCATCTGGAGAGCTTCGGGAAGACCGCGTGGTTTAGGCACGTTCGATGACCTCTTCGCACAGGCTGTAGTACTCGCTCGCGCCGGACGAGTCCGGGGCGAACGTGAAGATGGACTCACGATACGCCGGACTCTCCTCGAGACGCACGCTCTTGCTGATCACGGTCTTGAACACCTTCTCGCCGAAGACTTTGCGGATCTGCGCCAGGATGTCGCGCCCCAGGGCGGTGCGGCGGTCGTGCATGGTGATGACCACGCCGAGAATCTTGAGCCCGGGGTTGGGCCGCTGCCGCACCTTCTCGATGGTCTCGAGCAGGTCGTCGGTGCCCTCGAGGGCAAAGTACGACGACTGGATCGGAATCAGGAGATGGGTGGCTGCCACCAGCGCGTTCACGGTCAGCAAGCCCAGCGCCGGCGGGCAGTCAATCACCACGTGGCTGAACGTCGTGTCGAGTCTGGCGAGCTGGTCCTTCAGGCGGAACGGCGCATCGAGTTCCCCGACCAGCCGCGACTCGAGTTTGGCGAGCGAGATGCGGGCCGGCGCCACCGACAGGTTCTGCACTGCGGTCGGCTTGATCACTTCGCGCATGTCGAGCGCCGGGTCGACGAAGACGTCGTACATCCCGCGCTCGACTTCGCGCAGATCGAGATACGACATGCTGCTGTTGGCCTGCGGGTCGAGGTCGATGAGCAGCGTCGACTTGCCTCGAAGCGCCAGCGCGGCCGCCAGGTTGAGGGCGGTCGTGGTCTTGCCGACGCCGCCTTTCTGATTCGCGATGGCGAGGATCATTGATGACGGATCTGACTGCGGCTGTGTTGGAAAAGTGCGAACGACCCAGGGGGACCGGGCGTCGCCATTCTAGGAGGGCGTGTGCAACGGCGTCAAGGCACGCCGATGTCGAATCGTATGTCGGCGGGAAATTGCAGGCGCTAAGTTACTCTAAACGTGCAGGTTAGAGCATTTGTCGGCCGGCCGACATTTCGTGGAGCCCGGCGGCGCCACCGCGTGGCGAATCCGGCGCGGGGTTACATCTTGTACTTGCCGAGGTCTTCTGGATCGAGGCTCTCGAGCCACTGATGCAGCCGCTCGCCATCCACCTTGGCCGTGCTGGCATCGATGGTCTTGGCGTTGTCGATGACCGACTCCTCCACCCAGATCGGCGAACGTGTCCGGAGGGCCAGCGCGATGGCGTCGCTCGGACGCGCATCGATCGCCACCTTCCCTGCCGGCGTGTCGAGGTAGATGTGCGCGAAGAAGGTGTTGTCCTTCACGTCGGAGACGACCACCCGCTCGACGCTCGCCTGCAGGTCGTGGATGACGTTGCGCAGCAGGTCGTGGGTCATCGGACGTGGCGTGTGGACGTTCTCGATCTGGAGCGCGATGGCGTTGGCCTCGAACACGCCGACCCAGATCGGCAGGATGCGCTTGTCGTCGACGTCGTGCAGGATGACGATGGGCATGTTGGTCACCGGATCGACTGTGAGGCCCTTGATCGTCATTTCGATCAGCACGTGGTCGCCTCGTCGGTCTGTTCGGGTGTGGCCATGGCCGGCTGTCCCCAGACGCCGAAGGCCCCGGCGCGCTCGATGGTCACCGGTATGAACGTGCCGAGCCAGGCGCCGTCGCCCGGGAAGTTCACCACCGTGTTGCCCGAAGTGCGTCCCGCCAGCTCCCACGCCCGCCGTCTGCTGGTCGTGTCCACCAACACGTCGACGGTGCGGCCAACGGACGCGGCGTGCAGCCTCGCCTGAATGCCCTTCTGGAGGGCCTGCAGTTCCATGATGCGGCGCGTCTTGTCCGCCTCTGCGACGTCGTCGGGCATGCGTTGCGCAGCCAGGGTGTTCGGCCGCGGTGAGTACTTGAACGAGAACATGCTGTGGTATCCGACGGTCTCGGTGAGTGACAACGTCTCGGCGAAGTCGTCGTCGGTCTCCCCTGGGAACCCAACGATCATATCGGTCGACAGCTGCAGGTCCGGGAGGGCCGTCCGCAGTTTTTCAACCAGCGTCACGTATTCCTCGCGGCTGTACCGGCGGCGCATCGCCTTCAGGATCCGCGAGGACCCGGACTGCACCGGCAGGTGCAGATGACGGCACACTTTGGGAAGGTCACGCATCGCCTCGATGAGGCGGTCGGAGCAGTGGCGCGGATGGGGGCTGGAGAAGCGAATCCGCTCGATGCCTCGCACGTCCTGCACCGCCTCGAGCAGCCCGGCGAAGTCGCAGGACGGGTCGTCCGGCGCCTGGTAGTGGTTGACGATCTGCCCGAGGAGCTGCACCTCGCGCCGGCCCGAGGCCGCCAGCTCCTCGACCTCGCGGACGATCTCGGCCTTTGCGCGCATCCGCTCATGGCCGCGGGTGTATGGCACTACACAGTAGGAGCAGAAGTCGTTGCAGCCCTCGACGATGGTCACGAACCCCTTCACTGGATCATCGCGGCGCGTCAGGCCGAGGGGAAAAGTCGGCTCGTCGTAGGGGGTGGCGATGTCCACCAGCGGCGAGGTGGCCGCTTCCGCCTGCGCGACCAGCACCGGCAGCATCTTGAGTCGCTGGGTGCCAATCACGATGTCGATGAGCTTCGATTTGGCCAGGACCTCGGCGCCCTCCTGCTGGGCCACGCAGCCGGTGACGGCCACCATCGGGGCGCGCCCGCTCCGGGTGGCCAGGCCCTTGATGTCGCCCAGCCGCGTGTACAGTTTCTCCTCGGCGCGTTCGCGCACCGAGCAGGTGTTGATGACCACCAGGTCGGCGTCGTCGTCGGCGTCCGTGGCCTCGAATCCCGCCTGCTCGAGCAGCCCCGCCATGCGCTCGGAGTCGTGCACGTTCATCTGGCAGCCGTAGGTTTCGATCAGGTATTTTCTGGCCATCAACTTGTGACTTTCGCTTTCGCCCCGCGGGCACTTTCGCCTTTCGCTTTCGCTGCCGGTTCCACTTTCGCCTTCGCCTGCAGGAGGGTGCGGGCGGCCGACAGGACGTCGCTCGACAGGGCGCTCTCCCCTGCCATCATCCGGGCGATTTCGTGCTCCCGGGCGTGGTCGTCGAGCCGGGTCACCGAGGTCACCGTGCGGGGACCCTTCACGACCTTGTCGATGCAGTAGTGCGTCGAGGCGAGCGCCGCGATTTGCGGCAGGTGCGTGATGCACAGCACCTGGGTGCGACCGCCGAGGGCGCGGAGCTTCTCGCCCACCACCGACGCCGCCCGTCCGCCGATGCCGGCATCGACCTCGTCGAAGATGAGCGTGCGCGTGGGATGCTCCCCGGAGGCCAGTGTCTTGAAGGCCAGCATGATGCGCGACAGCTCGCCGCCGGAGGCAATCCGCGCCAGCGGCCGCGGGTCTTCCCCGGGATTGGCGGCAAGGAAGAACTCGGCGCTGTCGATGCCGCCGGGATGCCACCCCTGGGGCGTCTCGCTGGTGGCCAGGCGCACCTCGAAGCGGGCGCGCGCCATGCCCAGCTCGGCCAGACCGGCCTCGACGGCTTCGCCCAGCGCCCGAGCGGCGGCATGCCGCTTCTTGGACAGCGTTCGCGCCACCGCCAGGAATGCGGTGCGCGAGTCATCGAGCGCGGCGCGGGCGGCGTCCTTGTGTTGCGGGCCGCCGGTCAGACCCTCGAACTCGCGCTCGAGGGCCAGGGCCTTTGCGCGCACGTCGTCCAGTGTCGGCCCGTGCTTCCGTTTGAGGCGTTCGAGGAGGGCCAGCCGGTCTTCGACTTCCTGCAGGCGGCCCGGCGACGCATCGAGCCCGTCGGCGTAGTCGCGCAGCGTCAGCGCCAGGTCATCGAGCTGGGCCTTGATGCCGTCACGCGCGGCGACGTGCGGCGCAAACGTCGCGTCGATCGACGACAACTCACTCACCCGCTTCCACGCCTGCGCCAGGGTGCCGAGGGCGGCGCTTTCCTGCTCGTACAGCAGACCGTAGGCTTCGGTGCACAAGGTCTGCAGACGGCCGGCGTGACGCAGCACGTCACGCGTGCGCTCCAGCGCCTTGTCCTCTCCTTCCGCGATGGCGGCCTTGCGCAGCTCGCCGAGATGAAACTCGACCAGCTCGAGGCGGCTCGCTCGTTCGCCGGCGTCGAGCTCGGCGCGGGCCAGCGCCTGCTCCGCCTCGCTCACACGTCGCCAGGCGGCGCCGACCACCGCGGTCTCGTCGGCGAGATGGGCGAAGGCATCGAGCATCGGCAGGTGCGTGGCGGGGTCGAGCAAGGCCTGGTGTTCGTGCTGTCCGTGCAGCTCCACGAGCTCGCTCACGAGTGCCCGCAGCGCCGTCGCATTCACGAGCTGGCCGTCGACGAAGGCGCGCGAGCGGCCCTGCGCGGTGATCTCGCGGCGTACGACGATGTCGCGGCCCTCCGCGGTCTCGAGCTGGGCTTCGATGCTGGCGGTGTCTTCGCCGGTGCGCACCAGATCGGAGGACGCACGTCCGCCGAGCAGGAGCCCGACGGCTTCGACGAGCATCGATTTTCCGGCGCCGGTCTCGCCGGTCAGGACGTTGAACGAGCGTTCAAAATCGACGGCGGCCGATTCGATGACCGCCAGGTTCTTGATCGCCAGATACCGGATCATCGACGGGTCGCCACGGGTCGGCTGCGCGCACCGGACGGTGCGGACGGAAGTCCCATCGTATCATGGGTTTGACAGAATTTCACACGACGTGTTACGGTTGCACATCCGCGCTGTCCCCAGCGGCGCATCTCTCCCCTGTCAGCGGAGGTGTCGTTGCGCACGTCTGGTTTGTTTTTCCTGGCCTTGCAGGCGGTGGACGCCGAGGCGCCGGTTGGCGGCTCGCTCAGCATTCTACAGCTCGTGGCAGATGCCAGCCTCGTCTCGAAGGTCGCGCTCGGGGTGCTGGTCATCTTCTCGGTGGTGTCGTGGGGCATCATCCTGTCGAAGTCGATGGCACTGCGCCGGGCCCGCCAGCAATCGAAGTCGTTCCTCGACGTCTTCCGCAGGAGCGCCAAGTTCTCGGAAGTGCAGGGTGTCTGCAAGTCGCTCGAGCATTCGCCACTGGTCGGCCTCTTCCAGGCCGGCTACGCGGAACTGAACCTGCAACTGCGGGCCGACCCCAAGGCCACACCGGCCAGTCCGGGGGCGGTCGCGGCGCGTCCAACCCTCAAGAGCCTCGCCGCGGTCGATCGCGCGCTGCTTCGGGCGTCGTCGGTGGAGGTGAACAAACTGGAGCAGCAGGTCACGTTCCTCGCCACCACCGCCAGCCTGGCGCCGTTTGTCGGGCTGTTCGGCACCGTCTGGGGCATCATGTCGGCCTTTGCGGGCATCGGCGCCCAGGGCTCGACCGATCTGGCCGTGGTCGCCGGCCCGATTGCCGAGGCGCTCGTCGCCACGGCCGTTGGTCTTTTCGCGGCCATGCCGGCCGTCTACTTCTACAACGACTTCACCTCGACGGTGAAGGTCATGGCTTCCGAGATGGATGACTTCGCGCTGGAGTTCCTGAACATCTCGGAGCGCAACTTCACCTAAGGACGGGACCATGCCGAAGGTGATGGCGGCCTCGCCGGGCAGTGGCGGACGTGCACGCGGACGCCGCGTCACGACGACGCTTGCCGAGATCAACGTGATCCCGCTCGTCGACGTGATGCTGGTGCTGCTCATCGTGTTCATGGTGGCGGCGCCGATGCTGCAGAAGGGCATCGAAGTGAACCTGCCGGTGGCGGCGCGGTCGACCAAGCTGCCCGAAGAGCGGCTCTACGTGACGGTGCCGGCCTCGTACCGGAAGGACAAGCGCGTGCAGATTGGCGATGACCGCCAGGGCGTGCCGATCACCGCCTTGCGCGAGCGGATGCGCCAGGCGATGGACGAACGCGACCAGAAGGAGGTGTTCCTGCGCGGGGATGCGACGGTGCAGCTCCAGGAGCTCACCGAGGTGATGGACGCCCTCAAGATCGGCGGCGTCGAACGTGTCGGCATCCTCACCGCCACGCCCTCCGGACGTCGATGACGATGGATGCCGTCTCCCAGGTGATCGTCGGCAGGCACGCGGTCAACCACGCTGGCCCGATGCTGGGCGTGTCGGCGGCCGCGCACGTCGCGCTGGCCGTCGCGGTCTTTCTGGTGCCGGCGGCGTGGATGGGCATCCGGGTCGCCGAAGAAGACGTGGTGATGACCGTGAGCCTGGCCGGGCAGGTCGGACCACAGACCGGCGGCCGGCAGGCCGAGAGCCGTCAGGCGACCCAGGCGGTGGCGCCCCCGGCGCCGCGTCCGGAACCGGTGGTGCCGCCTTCCGCGAAGACGCCGGAGATGATCGAACCCACCAAGGCGCCGCCACGCAAGACTCCCCCGCCCAAGGTCACCCAGGCGCCGAAAGATGCGACCCCGCGCACGGCGCCGACCACCGGCGAGAAGGTGACGTCAGGCGATGCGATTGCCAACACCGCCACCACGAGCCGGGTGCCATTTGGCGGCACCGCGAGCGGCGGCGGCACCGGCGCCCGCATCGACGTCGGCGCCTTCTGCTGCCAGCAGTATCTCGCGGTCATGCAGGAACGGATCCTGCGCAACTGGGAGAGCAAGCAGGCCTCGCTTGGCACCACCGTGCTCGTCTTCAAGGTGCTGCGTGACGGCACCATCAGCGACATCGCCGTCGACCGCACCAGCGGCAACCAGACGCTCGACTTCATCGCCATGCGGGCCCTGCGGCTCACGCAGATGATCCCGCCGCTGCCGCCCGAGTACACCAACCCGACGCTCACCGTCCAGATGACTTTCGAGTACCAGCGATGACACCCAGTCTACGTGCGTTCGTCTTCCTCGGGGCCGCGCTCGGCGCCGTGGTCGTGGTGGGCGCTCAGGCGCCGGCCCAGCCGTCGCCACCGAGCCAGCAGCCCGACCGCGTCGGCGTCACCCTCACCGGCGACTCCGGCGCGCCGCCGCGGATCGCGGTCCCCGATTTCCTGGTGTCGGGCGGCGACAAGGACACCGCCGACATCGCGAAGCTCCTGGCGCAGGTGCTCTATGACGACCTGGCATTCGAAGCTGAATTCGATCTCATCCCGCGCGACACCTACGCGTCGATTCCTGCCGCCCGCTCGCTCTCCGATGCGCCGTTCGATCGCTGGCGGGAGCTGGGGGCCGACGGACTGCTCCTGGGCACCGTCAGCAGGAGCGGGACGACCATCAAGGTGGAGATGCGGCTGTTCGACGTGCGCACCCGCCGCCAGCTCCTCGGCCGCGAGTACAGCGGCGCGGCCACCAATCCCCGCCTCTATGCCCACACCATGGCCGACGAGGTGCACCTGACGCAGGCCAATCTCAAGGGCGTGGCGCGGACCAAGCTCACCTTCTCGTCCGACCGCGTGCGCGATCGCGCCGCCGACACCATCGAGCAGCGCAACGTGAAGGAGATCTTCATCGCCGACTACGACGGCTTCAACCAGCGTCGCGTCACGGTGAACCGGCAGCTCAACGTGTTCCCGTCGTGGTCGCCAGACGGGCGCGCCATCGCCTACACGTCGTACCGGCGCGGCTATCCCGATATCTTCATCTCACTCATCTACCAAGGTACCATGGAGACGCCGACCAACGGCACCGGCCAGAACTGGCTGCCCGCCTTCTCGCCCGACGGGACGCGCATCGCGTTCACGTCGAACCGCGACGGCAACTCCGAGATCTACGTGATGAACCGCGACGGCTCCGGCCTGCGGCGGCTGACGACGCATCCGGCCATCGACTCGACGCCGACGTGGTCGCCGTCGGGCGCGCAGGTGGCTTTCACGTCGGATCGCACGGGCAGCCCGCAGATCTGGGTCGTGGGCGCCGACGGGCTGAACCTGCGGCGGCTCACCTCGGAGTCGTACGCCGACCGCCCGACGTGGTCGCCGGCGCCCTACAACGAGATCGCGTTCTCGGTGCGGACCGGGTCGCGCTTCGACATCAAGATCTACCAGGTGGACAACGGCGCGACGCGCCAGATCACCTTCGGCGAAGGCACCAACGAGAGCCCGGCGTGGGCCCCGAACGGCAAGCACCTGGCGTTCATGTCGACGCGCAACGCCCGCGCCAGCCAGATCTTCGTGGTCCGGCGCGACGGCAAGGACGTGCGCCAGACGACGCGCGACGGCAACAACTTCACACCCAATTGGTCGTCGTCGCAATAGCGATCGACGGCGGCTGGACGCGGGCACGGGTTCGACGACGACAGGAGTCAGATGATGCAGCGCATGCGCACGTGGACGATGCTGATGGCGGTGGTGATAACGGCGGTGGTCGTCGGCGCGGCCTGCGCGAAGAAGCAGGCGTCGGTCGTCCGTCCGGCCCCGCCCCCGGCCACGACCGCCGATACCGGGATGGGCACCACGCCCGAGCCGCCGCCGCCGGCGCCGCCGGTGCGCGACGAGCCGATCGCGATGGCGCCCGCTGCGGCCGATTCGGCCATCGGCAGCAAGAATCTGGACGAGCTGAACCGCGAGTCGCCGCTCAGCCCGGTCTACTTCGCGCTCGACAGCTTCGAGTTGTCGGCAGAGGCGCGCACGCAGCTCCAGGGCGCCGCGGGCGTCCTGAAACAGAACAGCAGGTGGCAGGTGACGGTGGAAGGCCACTGCGACGAACGGGGCACGGCCGAATACAACCTGTCGCTCGGCGAGCGGCGGGCCCTGGCGGCCAAGGCCTACCTGGTGTCGCTCGGGGTGGCGGCCGACCGGCTCCGCACCGTCAGCTACGGCCGGGAGTTTCCGTTCGACCCCGGACACGACGACACGGCGTGGGCGAAGAACCGGCGCGCCCATTTCGTCATCACAGCCAAGTGAGCCGCACGCCGTCGTGAGCAATCGATCAAGTATGCTGACAGCAGGTGCACCATGACCGTGACTGCCCTCCGCGTGGCCCTCGTGGCCGGCTTCGTGGCGTGCTCCGTCTCTCCGGCGCTCGCCCAGCGGCGTGAGCTGCAGCAGATGGCGGCCGACATCCGCATCCTGCAGGAACAGACCCAACTCCTGCAGAACGCGCTCGCCGGGCTGACCGACGCGCTCAAGGCCGTCAACCAGCGCATCGACGAGCAGACCGGCCTGACCCGCAAGACCTTCGCCGACGCCAAGCTCCAGGGCGACACGATGGGCAGCGACATCCGGGTCGTGCGCGAGCGCGTCGACGACACCAACGTACGCATCACGTCGCTGTCGCAGGAGGTCGAGTCGCTGCGCGATGCCATCGCGGCGATGCCAGTGCCGGCCCAGACCACCGACCTCGGCCTGCCTGGGGCGCCGGGTGTGCCCGGCGACCCGTCAGCGCTGCCGCCGGCTCCGGGTTCCATCCCTCCGGCCGCGCCGGCTCCGGCTCCTGCGAGCGGCGCCAATGCGATGTCTCCGGCCCGGCTCTACGACCTCGCCTGGGCCGACTACACGGCCTGCAACTACGACCTCTCGGTGGAAGGCTTCTCGAGCTACGTGCGTTCGTTCCCGAAGAGCGAGTCGGCCGACAACGCCCAGTACTACATCGGCGAGAGCTTCTTCCAGCGCGGCAAGCTGGCCGAGGCCGTCGAGGCGTTCGGGCGCGTCATCTCGACCTATCCGCGCAGCGATGTCGCCGGCCAGGCACGCTACAAGCGCGGCGTCTGCTACGAGCGGCTCAATCAGCCCGATCGCGCGCGCGAAGACTACGACATCGTCATCAAGACGCTCGGCGACACCGATGCCGGACGTCTCGCCAAGCAGCGGCTCGACGCGCTCAACCGCGCGCGGCCACAATAGCCGGCGTCCAGCGGCGCCAGAACGCCTTCTCTCCTCCGAGGACATCGACACATGGGCAGCGTGAACAAAGTGATTCTGGTGGGTAATCTGGGCCGCGACGCCGAACTGCGCGCCACGCCCAGCGGCGCGTCGGTGGCGAACTTCAGCATCGCCACCACCGAGAACTGGACCGGCAAGGACGGCCAGAAGCAGGAAAAGACCGAGTGGCACAAGATCGTCCTGTGGGGAAAAACAGCCGATACGCTGCAGCCCTATCTGACCAAGGGCAAGCAGATCTACCTCGAGGGCCGGCTCGAGACGCGCCAGTGGGAAAAGGACGGCCAGAAGCACTACACCACCGAGGTCAAGGCCGACAAGGTGGTGCTGCTCGGTGGCGGCGCCGGCCGTGGCGGTGAGCGTGGCGATCGCGGCGACGGCGGCGGCTACAACGAGCCGATGGGCCAGCCGGCCGGCGCCATCACCGACGACGACATCCCGTTCTAGGGGCTGGGTGCTTAGGGGCTGGCGGCTGGCGTGGGCTGCGTCGAACAGTCGCGTCGCGACACACCGACGCACTCGTCTTTCACACGGTTGACGCTGCCCGCCCCAGCCCCCAGCCCCTAGCCTCCAGGGCGCGCTACGTGCCCTGCCGCCCGTAGCGGTCTTCGAGCCGCACCACGTCGTCGGTCTCGGGTGTCGAGACTTCGAAGATGTCGCTGTCCTCGAGCGCCGTCATGCGGTGCACGGTGGGCGGCGTGACGTGCACGGCATCGCCCTTCACGAGCTCGCGCCCGACCAGCTGTTCCCCGACCTGCGACTCGAAGAGGATCTTTCCCGACCAGACGAAGATCGTCTCGTCCTTGCGGTTGTGGTACTGCAGGCTGAGCGCGTGGCCCTTGTTGACGTGGATGACTTTGCCGACGTACTTGTCGGTCACCGCCCACCACAGTTCATAGCCCCAAGGCTTCTCCACCCGCTTGAGCGGCTCGCTCACGATGCGAATCTCCTTCCCATCCTGATTGTCACACGAACGCGGTCATCGCGGCACCGGCCCGCGGTTGGCGGCGGCCAGTGCGTCGAAGAGGTGCTGCTCGATGTCGGCCGCCGTAGCCAGACGCAGCACCTCGCTGGCGGTCCGCCGCGCGTCGGCGACGCGGACGTCCTGGATGAGACGCCGGGCCACCGGAATGGCCGACGGGGTCATGCTGAACTCGCGGAATCCGAGGCCGATGAGCAGGCCGATCATCGCCGGGTCCGAGGCCATCTCGCCGCACACCGAGGCGTCGATGCGAGAACGCGACGCGGCGCGTCGCACCAGCCGCAGAAGCCGGATGACCGCCGGATGGAGCGGCTCGTAGAGG
>JANNIB010000077.1:0-38973 GCA_031404695.1 Acidobacteriota bacterium | reverse complement strand
CGCTCAGGTGCGAGCCCACGAAGCCCGCGCCGCCCGTAATCAGTGCCTTCATCGGATGAGCTCCTTGATACGTGCCGGCACGCGCACCGGCCGGCCCTGCCGGTCGAGCGTCGCGTGCACCGTGTGGCCGACGGCGACGATCGCCGCGGGCCCCGTCATTTCGTAATCGAACGCCACGCGCACGGCCGAGACCAGGCGGGCGGTGGCGGTGATGCGCAGATCGTCATCGTAGCGCGCCGACGCGCGGTACTCGCAGTGGGCCTCGATGACCGGCAGGAAGAACCCCTCGGCCTCGAGTTCGCGGTAGGTCACGCCGTAGTTGCGCAGCCAGTCGGTGCGCGCCACCTCGAACCACACGAAGTAGTTGGCGTGGTAGGCCACGCCCATCTGGTCGGTCTCGGCGTAACGCACCCGCACGGTGCTCGTGCTCTGACGCGTCGCCGGCGTGCCGGTGGTCATGCCGCATCCCCGCCCGCCGCCGCGCGCAGGGCGCGGACCGCCGCCGCGGCATCGGGCTGGCCGAAAACGGCGTGGCCGGCCACGACCATGCTGGCGCCGGCCTCGACCACCGAGCGAATGTTGCCGGCATCGACACCGCCGTCCACCTCGACGAACGCGCGGCTGCCGGCGCCTGTGAGCAGCGCGCGCACGGCGCGGATCTTGTCGATCGCGCGTGGGATGAACGACTGCCCGCTGAAGCCGGGATTCACCGACATCACGAGCACGAAGTCGAGGTCGGCGGCGACCTCTTCGATCGACGACACCGGCGTCGAGGGATTGAGCACCGCGCCGGCCTTCGCCCCGAGTTCCTTGATGGCCGCGATGGTGCGATGCAGATGCGGCAGCACTTCGACGTGCACGGAGAGCATCGAGGCGCCGGCGTCCACGTACGCCTTCAGGTAGCGATCCGGGTTGTCGATCATCAGGTGGACGTCGAGCGGCACGGTGGCGGCGCGCTTCACCGCGCGGATGACCGGCGGCCCGATCGTGAGGTTCGGCACGAAGTGGCCGTCCATCACGTCGACGTGGATGAAGTCCGCTCCGCCGGCCTCGGCCGCCGCGATGTCGCGGGCGAGATGCGCGAAGTCGGCCGACAGAATCGACGGGGCAATCCGCACGCTCACTGCGCCACCTCGAGGGAAATCGCCGCGCCCGGTTGCACCTGATAACCGCCGGCCGGGCTCTGGCGCACGATGAGGCCCGCCGGCAGCCCGCTCGACGCCTGTTGCGCCACGAAGCTCACGCGGAAGCCCTGCTGCCGCAGCACCGCCGCGGCGGCGTCGCCGCCGAGGCCGATGAGGTCGGGCATCACGTAGGTCGAGACATCAGCGCCGCGGCTCACGAGCAGTTGCACGGTGGCGGCCGGCCGCCCGGCCGGCGGCTCCTGCGCGACCACCTGATCGGCCGAGAAGTCGACCGAGCGGATCTCGGCGAGCACCGGCGCGTCGAGGCCCTCCTGCGACAGCCGGATGGTGGCGCCGCGTTCGGATTCGCCGACCAGTTGCGGCATGTAGGCCACGCGCGGACCGGCCGAGAGCCATACGCGCACCGTGCGCTGACGGCGCGACGAGGTGCCGGGACGCGGGTCCTGACCGAGCACATGGCCGGCGGGGACCTCGGTGCTGGGCCGCTCGACGGTGTCGACGCGGACGACGAGATCGTCGAGGGCGAGACGGGTCGAGGCGTCGCGCACGCTGGCGCCGATGACGTCCGGCACGACGACATCGCGCGCCCGCACGGCGACACGCACGGCGATGGCGGCAAAGACCAGATAGGTGGCGACGAGGCTCCCTGCGATGAGCAGGAGGCGCCCGGCCGTCCACACACGCGTTCTCAAGGGCATGCGCGACCGATTACTGTACAACAGGCGCCTGGGGAGGTCCATCCGGACGCCGCCTGAGCACGGCCCCGAAATAGCCTTCGAGACCATGGCGGACCGGATGCGTGCGCAGGCATCCGTCCGATTCGACAAATGGCGCCAGGATCTGGCCGGCGGGGCCGGCATCGGCGCGCTCCAGCGTGAAGCCGGCGGCGCTGGCGAGCAGACGGCGCACCACCTCGATGTTCTCTTCGGGCTCGGTCGAACAGGTCGTGTAGACCAGGACGCCGCCGGGCGCTACCACCGCCGCCGCGCGGTTCAGCAGGTCGATCTGGCGCGTCTGAAAACGCCCGAGGTCCTCCGGCAGGCGCCGCCACTTGATGTCGGGATCGCGGCGCAGCGTGCCGAGCCCGCTGCACGGCGCGTCCACCGCCACCACGTCGAAGACGGCGGCGAAGGGGAGGGCGGCGTGTTCGTCGATCGCCACGACTTCGGCCTGGCAGGCACGACCGCGGGCCAGCGTCGCCCGCAGCACCTCGAGACGCCGCGGCCGGATATCGCAGGCGACGACTCGACCGCCAGGCCCGGCGGCCCAGGCGTAGGCGAGCGTCTTGCCGCCAGGCGCCGCGCACAGGTCGAGCACGCGGGCTCCAGGCATCACCGGAGCGACCAGAGCCGCCAGTTGCGAACCCTCGTCCTGGATACCGCAGGCCCCCTCGGCGAGCGCGGTGTGCGCCACGACGGCGCCGGCCGTCACGACGAGGCCGAGCGGCGCTCCGGCGCATGGCGCTGTCTCGATGCCGTCGGCGGCCAGGCGTGCCGCCACCGCGCCGCGCGTGACCTCCGCCAGCGGGTTCACGCGCAGGGTCGTCGGCGGCGGCAGGTTGTCGAAGGCGAGCCAGGCCTCGACGGTGGCGCGAGACTCGCGCCCCAGCCAGCGTTCGACCAGCCAGGCGGGGTGCGCGGTCGACACGGCGAGTGCCGCGGCCACCTCCGCTGCTGGCGCGTCGGTAGCCGCTTCCGGCAGCGCCGCGCGTTCGCCCGCGGCGAGCCGCCGCAGCACCGCGTTCACGAGACCCGCCGCGCTCGACTTCTTCGCCGACCGCACGAGCGCCACCGTGTCGTGCACAACCGCCGAGGCCGGGATGCGATCGAGGTACTCGAGCTGATAGGCGGCCATCCGCAGCGCCACCAGCACTTCGAGATCGAGCTTCGCCAGCGGCAGGCGCGACAGCGGCGCCAGGTGCCAGTCGAGCCGGGCCTGCCAGCGCAGTGTGCCGGTCACCACTTCGCGCAGCAGTGCCACGTCGCGGGGGTCGGCGAGGCCCTGACGGGCGCGCTCGAGCGCGTCGTCGAGATCGGCCCGGCCGCGGGCGATGTCCACCAGGGCGGTGAAGCCGGCGCGCCGAGCCGGGGCAATCACGGCAGGTCGAACGTCATGCCGGACGCGAGCGCGCGTCCCGCCAGGAACTCGGCCGCGCCGAGCCGCTTGCCGCCTTCGGCCTGCAGCACCAGCAGCCGCAGGAGGTGGCCGTCTCCACCGGCGACATCGATGCCGGCTGCACCGGCGGCGACGATGGTGCCGGGCGCCGCGCTCGTCGCCTCGTCGCGCCGCGCACTCTTGTGCAGGATGACGCGCGATCCGCCGATGGAGGACGACGCGTGCGGCCACGGATGCAACCCGCGGATGCGGTCGTGGATGGCACGCGCTGGCAGGCGCCAGTCGATCGGGCTGTCGGCACGGGTGATCTTCGCCGCGTAGGTGTCGCCCGCCTGGTCGTGCGGCGTCTCGCCGAAGGGTCCGGCCGCGAGGCGGTCCTACACGGGCACGAGCAGGCCGGCGCCGACGGTGGCCAGCGTGCGCTCGAGCGCGTCGCTGGTCACGTCGCCGCCGATCGGCACGACGGCCCGATCCAGCATCGCCCCGGCGTCGAGCGCCTGCACGACGCGCATGATCGTCACGCCGGTCTCGACGTCGCCGGCCATGATCGCGCGGTGCACCGGCGCCGCGCCGCGCCACGCCGGCAGCAGCGAGGCGTGCACGTTGACCATGCCGCGCGGCGGCAGCGCCAGCAGCCACGCCGGCAGGATCTTGCCGTAGGCCGCGACCACGCCCAGATCGGCGCCGAGGGCGGCGAAGGCCTCGCGCACGCCCGGGTCCGAGAGCTTGGCCGGCTGCAACAGCGGCAGGTGCGCATCATGCGCGGCCTGCGCGACGGCGCCCGGCGTGACCTTCCGGCCACGCCCGCGCGGGCGATCGGGCTGCGTCACCACGCCGACCACCTGATGCGACGACGCGAGGAGGGCTTGCAGCGCCGGCACGGCAAACTCCGGTGACCCGAAGAAGAGGATGCGCATCGTCACCACTTCCCGTCGCGTTCGAGCTTCTTGACCTTGCGCAGGATCATCGTGCGGCTGATGCCGCGCAGGCGATCCACGAACAGCATGCCGTCGAGGTGATCCATCTCATGCTGCAGCGCCCGCGCCAGCAGGCCCGTGCCTTCGATGGTCACGGGCCGGCCGCGGCGGTCGAGCGCATGCACGACGGCCCGCGCCGGTCGGGCGACGGTGGCCACGAAACCTGGCAGGCTGAGACAGCCTTCTTCTTCGAGCTGCATGCCGTCGCGCTCGCCCCACGTGGGATTGATGCAGACGGTGAGGGCCGAGGCGTCGCGGCCGCTCGACAGATCGATGACGAAGATGCGCAGGCCGACGCCGATCTGCACCGCCGCCAGGCCGATGCCGCGTTCGGCGTACATCGCCGCGATCATCTCGTCCACCAGCGCTTCGATCTCGGGCGTGACGGCCTCGACTTCGCGGGCCGCCGCCCGCAGCACCGGCGCGCCCAGACGCACGACCGGACGGGCCACTTCAGCGGGCTCCGGCGCCCGGCGTGGTGCGGCCGGCCAGGGCGCCTGCGGTCGCCGCCAGGTGGCGCCGCATGAGCGCGACCGAGTCGCCACCGACGCGTTCCATGAAGGCATCGGCGAGCACGAAGGCCACCATCGCCTCGGCGACGACGGCCGCGGCCGGCACCGCGCAGACATCGCTGCGCTCGATGGCGGCCGGGGCCGGCTCGAGGGTCGTCAGATCGATCGAGCGCAGCGGCTGCATGAGCGTCGCAATCGGCTTCATGTGCCCGACGACGCGGACGTCTTCGCCGTTGGTCACACCGCCCTCGAGACCGCCCGCGCGGTTGGTGGGACGCAGCGGCCGCCCGTGCGCGTCGGGCGGCAGGATCTCGTCGTGTACCTGCGATCCCGGACGGGCGGCGCTGCCGGCGCCAAGACCGATGCCCACGCCTTTGATGGCGGGAATCGACATCACCGCCTGCGCCAGCCGGCCATCGAGTTTGCGGTCCCACTGGACGTAGCTGCCGAGGCCGACCGGGACGCCGGTGACGATGACCTCGAACGATCCGCCGAGCGTGTCGCCATCTTCCTTCGCCTGATCGATGCGGGCCGTCATCCGCGCTTCGAGAGTCGTGTCCACGCAGCGCAGCGGGGCATCGGCCGCCAGCGCCGCGGCCTCGTCGAAGGTGACCACGCGGTCGGGCGACAGGCTCAGCTCGCCAATCGCCGTGACATGGCTGGTGACCCGGGCGCCGAGCAATTCGAGCAGCTGGATGGCCAGGCCGCCGGCGGCGACGCGAGCCGCGGTTTCGCGGGCGCTCGCCCGTTCGAGCACGTCACGCACGTCCTCGTGTTCGTACTTGAGCGCGCCGGCCAGGTCGGCATGGCCGGGCCGCGGCCGCACGACGGCCGCGCGATTGGCGCCGCCGGCGTCGTCGGGCACCTCGGGCCCGGTGTGCATCGTGCGCTGCCAGTTGACCCAGTCCTTGTTCTCGATGACGAGCGACACCGGGCCGCCGGTGGTCTTGCCGCGACGCACGCCCGACATGACGTCGGCGCGATCCGACTCGATCGCCATCCGGCGTCCGCGGCCGTAGCCGCCCTGTCGGCGCCGCAACTGGTCGTTCAGGCGATCGAGGTCCAGGGCCAGACCAGCGGGGAGGCCGTCGACGATGACGACCAGGCCGCGGCCATGAGATTCGCCGGCAGTGAGAAACCGCAGCATTGCCTCGAAATTGTAAACGAACTTTCTGCGGCGTCCGGCTAAACGCCTGGCGGGCGGCGCTGGAATCGTCGGGAAATCGACGCGGTCCACGCCTTGCAACGTCCCGGTGCGGAGCCGCGCCGTGCCGTCCGCCACCTCGAACGACCACCACGCCGTGGAACGCATCTGTCGTCACCTGCGCGCCGCCCTCGGGGCCGACGGGGTGGCCGTGTGGCGCGACGAGCCGCAATCGGTGGTCGCCGGCAGCGGCGTGCTGCCGCACCCGGGCCGCCGCGGCGTCGAAGCGATGCCGGTCATCTACGGCGACGACCCGGTGGCGCAACTGGCGTGGTGCGGTCCGGCCAACGTCGAACCCCACCGCGGGCTGGTGCTGGCCGCCGCCGACATCGTCGCGCCGCTGGTCGCCTCGATGGACGCGCCGGTGCTGACACCGCCGCAGGAGGCGCCGTACGGGCTGGTCGGTGTGAGCGCGCCGCTGGTGCGTCTGCGGGAGCTGATTCCCCGCGCCGCCGCGGCGCTGGTGCCGGTGCTCGTGGAAGGGGAGAGCGGCGTCGGCAAGGAGCTGGTGGCGCGCGCCGTCCACACCGCCGGCCCGCGACGGCAGGCGGCGTTTGTCGCCGTCAACTGCGCCGCCCTCTCGGACGATCTGGTCGACGCGGAGCTGTTCGGCCACATGCGTGGCGCCTTCACCGGCGCGGCCCTCGATCGCCGCGGCCTGTTCGAGGACGCGCACGGCGGCACGCTGTTCCTCGACGAGGTCGCGGAGCTGTCGCCGCGCGCGCAGGCCAAGCTCCTGCGGGTGCTGCAGGAAGGGGAAGTGCGGCGGCTCGGCGAGAACCATCTCCGCAAGGTCGACGTGCGGATCGTGGCAGCGACCAACCGTCCGCTGCGCGACGAGGTGGCCGCCGGCCGCTTCCGTCTCGACCTGCGCTTCCGCCTCGACGTCGTGCGGCTGGTGGTGCCGCCGCTGCGCGATCGACGCGAAGACATCCCGGCGCTCGTCGATCACTTCTGGCGACAGCTCATGCAGCGCCTGCGGCGCGGCGCCCGTCTGGCGCCGTCGCTGGTGAGCGCGCTTGCCGCGCACGACTGGCCGGGCAACGCCCGCGAACTGCAGAACGTGGTCGCGGCGGTGGCCGCCTCGGGCCCGGCCCGCGGTCTCATCACGCGCGACGACGTCGGGGCGCTGTGGGCCGGGCCGGCGCGCGAGGCGCCGCCCACTCTGAGCGAGGCCCGGCGCGCCTTCGAAGCGCACTTCGTGCAACTGGCGTTCGATCGCTGCGGGCGCCGCCCGGCGATGGTCGCCCGCGAACTCGGCCTCACGCGCCAGGGGCTCGCCAAGCTGGCGGCGCGGCTCGGGCTCTCCGCCTGAGCGTCACGGGTTCAATCTGCTCGGCGACGCGCGGCGTGAGGGCTTCGACCCGCGCGCCGTGGCCGGCACGCGCAACGCTGAGCGCGCCGCTCAGCGCGCCGCCGCTGGCGGCGGACGGTCGATAGAGCGTTCGAGCGCGCGCAACCCGGCATGACCCGGTTCGAGCGCCAGGCCGCCGGCGATCATCTCCCGCGCGTGATCGCGGTCACCGCGGCTGAGGTCGGCTTCAGCGCGCTTGAGCAACAGGCCGGCCGAGGGCCCGAGTTCCGCCGTCGCCCGCTCGTACCAGTAGGCCGCGCCGTGCGGGTCGCCGGTCGCCATCGAGAGATCGCCGAGGCGCGGCGTGACGGCGCCAGCCGCAGGTGTGCCGGCGGCCAGCGTCGCGAAGCGGGCGAGGGCCTCAAGCGCCTGGGCCGGCTGGCGACGGCGCTCGAGCACGTCGGCGAGCGCGCGGTAGGCGTCGGTGCGCAGCGGTACCCGCTGCACGGCCGCCCGCAGATCGCGCTCCGCGCCGACCAGATCGCCGGCCCGCAGGCGCGCCTCGCCGAGCAGCGCCAGCGTCTCGCCGGTGGCGTCGTTCATGGCCGCGGCTCTCGTCAGCGCCGCCAGCGCCTTGTCGAGCGCGACGTCATCACCGGCTTCAGCCGCCTTCAGCCACACGCTGCCGAGGGTCGTGAAGACCGCGGCGCTCTCGGGGAAGCGTTCCGCCGCCCGGCCGAGGGCGAGGACGGCGGCATCGTGACGGCCGGCCCGCACGTAAGCGGCGGCGACCGCCACGGCGCGCTCGGCGCGCTCGGGCTCGAGGGCAGCCAGGGCATTCAGTTCGTCCACCGCGCGGGCCGTCTGGCCGCGCGCCTGGAAGACGTCGGCGCGGGCTTCGCGGACGGCGAGCAGGCCCGGCGCCAGCCGCGCCGCCGCGGTCAGCGCCGCGATGGCCTCGTCGAGGCGGGCGAGGTCGCGCAGGCACAGCCCGAGCAGGTAGTGCGATTCGGCATGTTCCGGCGTCAGCGCGATGGCGCGCCGCAGCGGTTCGACCGCCGCGCCGGCCCGGCCCTCGCGGTAGCGGGCGACGGCGAGCTTGTAGTGGACGTCAGCCTGGCGATCGTCGAGGCGGGCGCTCTGCTCGAACTTCTCGGCGGCCCGGGCATAGCGGCCGAGGTCGAGGTTCACATCGCCCTGGATTTCGAACACGCGAGGCGCTGAGGGATCGAGTTCGGAGGCCCGCCGCAGGTCGCGCAGCGCCGCCTCGAGCTCGCGCCGCTGGCGATAGGCGAGTCCACGCTTGAGGTGCGCGGCCATCGAATCGGGGTTGAGCGTGATGGCGCCGGTGTAGGCCTCGATGGCGACGCCGAGATCGGTCGCCGCCAGCGCCGTATCGCCGGCCGCGACCAGCCGGGCGTATTCCCGCTCGTTCCCGAGCGAGACGACCGCCAGCACGGCAGCCACGGCGACGATCAGGGTGACGGCCAGCGCCAACGGCCAGCCCAGGAACCTCGACACCCGCCGATGGTAGCAAGGAGCGGGAACCTTTGGACGGCGGCGGGTTCTAACGTTTCACACGCCACCTCCGGTGCGGGTGCTACACTGATATGGGACGATTGTTCGCTACCCAAGCTGTGAAAGACGCACGAGCCCTCGGTTGGTCGGATGTCGGCGCTGACGAAGCCGACTTGGTGCGGCGCTGTGCCGCCGGCGATCAGTCGGCGTGCGCAGAGTTGGTGACCGCGCACGAGCGGATGGTCTACCAGCTCGCCTACCACCTCCTCGGCACCCGCGAGGAAGCCCTCGATCTCTCCCAGGAAGTCTTCCTGCGCGTGTTCCGCACGATGGGCGCCTTCCGCGGCCAGGCGTCGCTGCGCACCTGGATCTACCGCATCGTCATCAACCAGGCGAGCAACCGCCAGCGCTGGTGGCGCCGGCGGCGTCAGAGCGACCAGGTGTCGCTCGACCAGCACGTGCAGGCGCACGGTGAGCTGCCCCAGCGCGCCGATGTCGCCGCGCCCGACCGGCTGCTGGCCCGCAAGGAAGCCGCGGCCAGGCTTTGGCAGGCCATGGACCGTCTGCCGTTCGACCAGCGCACCGCCGTGGTGCTGCGTGAGTTCGACGGACTCAGCTACGAGGAAATCGCGTTCTCGCTGGACATCGCCGTCGGCACCGTCAAGTCGCGCCTGACGCGGGCCCGCCAGGCGCTGCGCGCCGACCTCGTCGAGGGCCGCGCATGATGCTCGTGCCATGCGAGGGCGTACGCCAGGATCTCGAGGCGTTCCACGACGGCGAACTGCCGCTCGAGACGCACCTGGCGGTGCGCGCCCATCTCGATGAATGCGCCGGGTGCGCCTACGAAGCCCAGGCGCTGCGGCGTCTGAGCGAGACGCTCCACACGGCGCCGGTCGACCGCGCGCTGGCCCTGCCCGAGGGCTGGGCCGGCAACGTGCTCGAGCAGGTGCAGGTCGAACGCCAGCTGTCGTGGCACACCTGGCTGGCTCACGTGTTCGACGACATGCATCTGGTGTGGCCGGCGATCGGCGCCACCTCCGCCGTGCTCGTCTGCCTGATGGCCTCGGCTGGCGTCATGCAGGCCACCAGCGTGCAGCGGCCGGATTCGCTGGCAGGCGTCATCGGCTATCTGGCCAGCCCCGGGTCGAACGTGAACCCGGCCCGCATCGACGAGTTCACCATGGTGCCGCGCCGCCACGAGTCGTCCGACTGGCCGTCGGCCGGCGAAGACGCGGTCCTGGCCCTGTCGGCGGTGGTCACGCGCGAAGGCCGCATCCAGAGCATCGACGTGCTGGCCGCAGAGCAGGCGCGGGCTTTGAAAGTGAAGCCCGAAGTGGTCCTCGCCATGATCGAAGCGGCGTCGCGCGCGCAGTTCGAGCCGGCACGCGCCGGCGGGGCGCCGGTGGCCGTGAGCATGGTGTGGCTGCTCGCGCACACGACGGTGGTGGGCAGCGCCGCCGATGTGGAACGTCTGATGCGGCCGCTGGCGCCCTCGCCGGAACCGGACCTGGGCCCGCAGCGGCCCCGGCGTCCCGTCGCCAAGCCGGTCGCGCTCGCCCCGGTGCCGGTGGCGGTGCCGGTCGCCAGCGTCTCGTTCGCCGGCTGAGCGCCGCGCCCGTTCCGGTTCGACCGCTACCGCAGTGCTGCGTCGGTGACGCCGACGTTGTGCAGCGTGTCGGTGGCCCGCACGACGAGTGCCTTGCCCTGAGCCGTGGCGGGGAACGTCAGCGTCAGCGTCTCGGTGCGGCTGTCGAGTAATCCATCGGCCGGGTAGACCGGCAGCCACGCGCCGCCGTCGAGCGAATACTCGACCCTGGCGATGGACGAATGGAGGTCGCGCACCTCGACGGCGACCGAGAGCCGGTCGCCGGCGCGCGTGGCCGCACGCACGGTCACCACCGGCGCCACGGCGTCCACTTCGACGACCGACGATTCGAGTTCGCCCCGCAGCGCCTGATCGGCCGGCTGTGACGCCGCATCCGAGGCGGCGATCTTGAGCACGTAGTGGCCGCTCGGCACCGAGGCCGTGTCCCAGACGTAAATCGGATCGGTCAGCCCGGTCGCCAGTGACGTCCAGGCCGTCTCGCCCTCGCGGCGGAAGCCGACGTCGAACGTCAGGTCGTCGCCGTTGGCGTCGTCGCCCTTCCACACGATCGTCTGCAGGCCCTGCTGGTAGGTGCGGCGTCCGAGCGTCGGCGCCCCGGTGGACGGCGCCGGCTGCCCCTGGTTCGAGAGCCGTCGTTCGATGGCCTCGGCGCGGTAACCGGCAATCTCGGTCTCGCCGGTCGAAAACGGCTTCTGGAACACCACGCCCGGGGGATGCACCACCAGGCCGCTCACGACGGGCCGCTGGTTGCGCTGGAGGTAGGCGGCCGAGACCGAAGTGACGACCGGGCTCGCGCCCGTGCCGATGAGGGTGACGCGCCACTGGAGGTAGCGCGCGGTCGGACTCTGCACCGCCGCGCCCTCGGCGCTTGTGTAGGCCGGGCTCCAGCCGCTCCAGCCTTCGTCTGGCGAGGCTGTGTTGCCCGAGCGCGTCGCCACTTCGACCTGGGTGCCAGGCGGCGTGGTGGCGCGCCACGCGATCGTGCCCCAGCGGGCCACCGAGCGGGCGTCGCGGACGTCCGACGTGTAGGTGCCGCGGGCGGCGTGGGCCGCGTCCATCCGCACGAGCGCGCCGGCGTTCGACGTTGCCACCAGCGTGCGTGCCGGCGAGTGCAGGAACTGCACGGCCTGACGGCCCGGCACCCGGCCGAGCAGCGTCGCGCGGAGAGGATCGCCGTCGAGCCGATAGAGCTTGCCGTGATGTCCGGTGGCCACGAGTAGGGCGCCGCCGTCGAGCGGCGCGACGTCGTACGGCGTCTCGTCGCGCAGCTCCCAGATCTGCTCCGACGCGCCGTCGGCGTCGATCCGGAAGAGCGCGCCCGTCACGGCGCCGCCGCCGGCCGGTGCCGCGCCACTGGCGGCGGCCGCGGCCGGCGTCTCGACGACCGAGATCGACGAGATCGACACGGTGACGTTCGGCACCGGCGCGCGCGTCGAGTCGGGCGCCGGGGTGACGTTGTCGCTGCTGGCGGCATCGCCGCCGCCGCGGCGCGCCTGCGCCACGACGAAGATCCGGCCGCGCGTATCGGGCCGCAGCGCCCGCACTTCCTGCAGGTTGGTGTCGAGCAGCAGGAACGGCCGGCCGTCGGACTCGAGGCGGAAGACGCGCCCTGGCGACTCGGTGCCGACGACGAGGCGACGTTCGCGGTCGAACGTCATGGCCACCACGTGCGTCGCGGTGGAGGTGAAGATCGGGGTGCCGGTGCCGGTGGGCGTGACGCGGTAGACCCGCCCCTTCGGGTCGCCGGCGGCAACATAGATCTGGCCCGCCGCGTCGGTGGCGAGCCCCCAGATGTACTTCTCTTCGGGATCGAAGAACGGCGTCGCCACGCCGGCGGCGTCCACCCTGTAGACACGCCCATCGGGCGAAGTGCCCACATAGAGCCCGCCGCCGGGCGCGATCGCCAGCGCATGCACCTCGAGTTCGGGGGCATCGTGGAAGATCGTGCCGCGGCCGGCCGCATCCACCTTGAAGACCTTGCCGTCGTTGCCGGTGCCGAGATACGTGGCGCCGGCGCCGTCATCCACGGCGGTCCACACGAACGGGGCGCCGGTCTCGTGGAGGCGCGTGATGGCGGGCCCGAGCGTCAGGCGGCCGTGTTCGTCCACCGACACCTGCTCGAGATCGCCTTTGAGGAACTCGGCCTGGGTGGCGGCGCGCCAGACCTCAGGACCCGCCGACAGGGAGGTGGCCGCTGCCACGAGCAACAACGCGAACGACGAGAGAAGTCTGGGCATCGGGATCGTGGTCACGCGGAAGCCCCGGGCCGGGGCGGTCAGTCGGGTTCGACGGCGATCGTGATCTGGCGCGAGCCGCTCACGGCGAACGGGACGGCGATCGCCCACTCCCCGCGCGGCGTGGTGCGCAGCACCGTGCTGCCGCTGGCGCTGCGGTCGGCATCGATGATGCCGGCCACCGACGGCGGCAGGCCCGGCATGGCCTCGCCGTCGATGACGGCGCCGGGCGCGCTCGACGTGAGCCGGAGATAAACCCGGTGGCTGTGCTTCTGGCGGTTGGCGGCGCGCACGATTTGCGACACCGACTGCAGTTCGGCCCGCCCGCGCGCGTCCTGCATGCCCAGGCGCGGGCCATCGCTCACGACCAGCTGCAGCGAGCCGGTGGCATTGGCCGGGATGTCGATCGCCTGCGACACCAGGCGATCTTCGCCCTGGAAGGTGCGCAGCTGCACCTGCACGCGGGCGCGACGTCCGGCGCGCACGACCGGCTCGTCGATCCAGACGCGGCCGATTTCGGCGGTGCGCGTCTCTTCGTCGGCCTCAATCGCCAGCGTGATGCCCTCGAGCGAGAAGCGTTCGGTGGCGTTGCGATAGAGCACGGTCAGCGGCGCGGCGACGTAGGCAGCGGCGTTGGCGGCGCCCTGATCGCCGACGAACACGTCGTCGAAGCGCACCGGCGGCTGGCCGGCGATGCGCGCATTGCCCGTGAGCAGGTAGGTCGCGGCGCCGGTCTGCCGTTCGTACGACGTCAACACGTTCGCCACCGCGAGGTACGTCAGCAGCGGCGTGAAGAGCTCGTCGTTCACGACCTGGAAGCTGAAGGTGCGGCTGGGCGCGCGCTTCGAGTTCAGCGTCACGCTCACCGGCACCAGCGGAGGCGGGGCGCCGAGCCGGCCGGCAATCGCGGTCGCGCGGTCCTGTGAGATCGTGCCGACCACGGCCCCCAGACTGGCGAGCTTGCTCGAGGAGACGAGACTCGGCAGCACGGCGATGACATCGGCGCGCGTCATCGGGAAGGCGGTGGGCCCGAGGTTGTAGAGAGGATGGCCGAAGGCGTAGACCTTGTCGCCGTCCACGTGGGTGACGGTGCCGGTGGCGCCAATCGAGAAGTCGCCGGAGAGCAGCGCCACGCCGACGGCATCGCCCGGCGCGAGCGTCGCAGCAGGCGCCGCCGCGGGAGGCACCGTCTGCGCCGTGGTCCCGATGGTCACGCCCGCCAGCCCCGGCACGAGGCGCTCGATGGCGCCGTCTGCAAAGCCGCCGGCAGTCATCGGCACCGTTATTGGTCGCAGCTCAAGGGCGAGCTGGCGGGGCAGTCCGGCGCTGGCGGCCAGACCGAGCAGGTCGCCGGCCGCGGCCGCAAAACGGGCTGGCGGGGCGAATGCGGCGCGCCAGACCGGCAGCAGCTCCGAGGCCGGCACGGCATAGCCGAGCGGCACGTTCACCGGCACCAGCGCGCGGGCCGCGCCGAGCGCCGTGGCATCGGTCATCTCCGAGATCGGCGTGATCCCGGCGATGGCTTCCTTCGGGAACTGGCCGAGCTGATACGACACCGCGCCCAGGAGCTTGCCGTCGATGTAGACCGGGCTGCCGCTCATGCCGGCGATGACGCCGGTCTCGGCCAGGGGGCCGCCTTCGAGCTTGGCGAGAATGAGATCGCGCTGCGGCGCCAGGACACTCTTGAGGGTGCCGATGATGCGCACGGTGAACTCTTCGATGCGGGCCCCCTTGAACACGGTGCGACCGACGCCGACCATCCCCGGACGCACATCCGTGACGGGCATGAGGGTGTCGCGGGCGGCCACCGCACCCCCGAGCAGGCCGAGCGCGAGGAGCGCGGCGGCGCAGGCGAGGACGGGGGAAGGACGGGGCATCACGTGGGGTTCAACCGTTATACGAGGTTCTCGGGGGCGACGCAAGGCGCGTCGTCGCCCGTGATTGACAGCGGGGCGGCCCGTTGAGTACCGTTCATTTACTTTGTTCGCCGTGGCCACCCTCGTCCGTCGCGCCTTTCCGAGCAGCCGATTTACCGCGGCCGCCACGACCGATGTGTCGGGTCCGGCCCGCTCGTATTGGTATTGGCGCTGCACTGAAGGGGCCCCCGGTCTCGCGTAGCCAGCTATTCCACGCGACTCGCTTTCCGACCAGCGCCTCTTCGACCTCCGGTTGAAGGGGCGTTTGTCATTTATGTCCACCACGCGCCTTTGCGCCACCGTCACGGCCACCTCGATGGCCGACCTCCGCCGCCGCCGCGACCTCGTCGTCGGCGCCGACCTGGTCGAGTTGCGCCTCGACGGGGTGAACGACGTGGACGTCGCCGGCGCCCTGGCCGACCGGCGCCTGCCGGTCGTCGTCACCTGCCGGCCGGTCTGGCAGGGCGGCCTGTTCGATGGCGACGAGGCGACGCGCCTGGCGATGCTCGAGCGCGCCTGGGAGCTGGGGGCCGAGTTCGTGGACGTCGAGGACGGCGCGGCCGAGGCGTTCGTGGCGCGCGTCCACGGCCGGCGAATCGTGCGCTCCTATCACGACTTCGAGGGCATGCCGGCCGACGCCGAGGCACGTCTGCGGCGTCTCGCGCAGTCGGGCGCCGAGATCGTGAAGCTCGCCGTGACCGCGCGGAGTCTCGCCGACGTCGTCACGCTCAAACACCTGGCGGCGCAGGTCGCCGGCCGCGGCGTCCTGCTCGCCATGGGACCGGCCGGCGTCACCTCGCGCCTGCTGGCCGCTCGGCTCGGCTCGCGCTGGACCTACGCCGGTGACCTCGTGGCGCCGGGGCAACTGCCGTTGGCCCGGATGCGCGACGAGTTCCGCGTGCAGGCGATCGGCGCTGACACGGCCATCTACGGCGTGGTCGGGCGGCCGGTGGAACACTCGCTGTCGCCGTCGATGCACAACGCCGCGTTCCAGGCCGCCGGCCTCGACGCCGTCTACGTCCCGCTGGCCGCCGCCGGCTTCGACGACTTCCTCACTTTCGCGCGCGCCTTCGACGTGCGCGGCGCCTCCATCACGGCGCCGTTCAAGCAGGATGCGTGGCAGGCGGCGATCGCGACCGACGCCCTGGCAGCCCGCCTCGGGGCGGTCAACACGCTCAAGGCCAGCGACGGCGGCTGGGAGGCCCGCAACACCGACGTCGACGGCTTTCTCGCCCCGCTGGCCGGACGTGACCTGTCGCGCCGTCGCGTCGCGGTGCTCGGCGCCGGTGGGGCCGCGCGCGCGGTCGCCGAGGCGCTGCACGGACGCGCCGCCGGCGTCACCGTCTACGCCAGGCGGCCCGACGCCGCGGCTGCGGTTGGCCAGTTGACCGGCGCCGCCACGGGTGCGTGGCCGCCGCCAGCCGACGCCTGGGACCTGCTCGTGAATACCACCCCCGTGGGCACGACGCCGGACGTGTCCCGTGCCCCGATCGCCCTCGACGGCGCGCTCGACGGCCGTCTCGTCTACGACCTGGTCTACAACCCGCCCGACACCGCGCTCCTCTCACGCGCGCGCGCCCTCGGCGCCGACACGATCGGCGGTCTGCCGATGCTCGTCGCGCAGGCGGCCGCGCAGTTCCAGTGGTGGACCGGCACGCCACCGCCCCTTTCCCGCATGCACGAGGCCGCCCTGGCGCGCCTGGCGCCGGCCATTCCGACTCCAACCGTATGAAACTCACGACCTTCGAAGAATTCGTCGATCTCGCCAAGCGCGGCAACTTCGTCCCGGTCTGCAAGGAGATCGTCGCCGACCTGCTCACGCCGGTGTCGGCGTTCCTGAAAGTGGCCGAACACGCCGACTATGCCTTCCTGCTCGAGAGCGTCGAGGGCGGCGAACATGTCGGCCGCTACTCGTTCCTCGGCAAAGATCCCTTCCTGGTGCTGCGATCGGCCCGCCAGGTCGTCACGGTCGAACGCTCCGGCGAGACCACCACGCTCGACGTGCCATTTGCCGACGCGCTGCGCTCGCTGATGGCCGAATACCAATCGCCGTTCGTGCCGGGTCTGCCGCGCTTCACCGGCGGGGCCGTCGGCTACCTCGGCTACGAAGCGGCGGCCTGGTTCGAACCGACGGCGGCGCGGCCCGATGGCGCGGCGATGCCCGGTGACGATGCCGCGTTCATGCTCTTCGACACGGTGCTGGCCTTCGACCACGTGCAGCACCGCATCATCATCATCGCCAACGCGCGCATCTCCGGCGACGAAGATCTGAAGGCGCTCTACCAGTTCGCGGTGGCCAAGATCGGCTTCGTCGAGCGCGAACTGGAGCGGCCGCTCTCAGTGCCGAAGACGCGCGAAGACGGGCCGCTGGTGCTCGAGTCGAACCAGACGCAGGAGCAGTACGAAGCCGCCGTGCGCAAGGCCAAGGAACACATCGCCGCCGGCGACATCTTCCAGGTGGTCCTGTCGCAGCGCTTCACGGCCGAGATTGCCACCGACCCGTTCACCGTCTTCCGGGCGCTGCGGCATGTGAATCCGTCGCCCTACATGTTCTTCGTGCGCAGCGGCCCGCGCAGCGTCGTCGGCTCCTCGCCCGAAATGCTGGTGCGCGTGGAAGGCCGGCATGCGGTGACCCATCCGATTGCCGGCACCCGGCCGCGCGGCCGCACCGAAGACGAGGATCAGCGCTACGCCGACGAGTTGAAGCGCAACGAGAAGGAGCGCGCCGAGCACGTCATGCTGGTCGACCTCGGGCGCAACGACATCGGCCGCGTCAGCGCCTACGGCACCGTGCGCGTGCCCACCTACATGAGCCTCGAGCGCTACTCACACGTGATGCACCTGGTGTCGGTGGTCGAAGGCCAGCTGGCCGACGGCAACGACCGCCTCGATGCCCTCGCCAGCTGCTTCCCGGCCGGCACGGTTTCGGGCGCGCCCAAGGTACGCGCCATGCAGATCATCAGCGAGCTCGAGCCGGGCCCGCGCGGCGTCTATGCCGGCGCGGTCGGCTACCTCGACTTCGCCGGCAACCTCGACTTCTGCATCGCCATCCGTACCGTGATACTTGAAGGCGGCAAAGCCTACGTGCAGGCCGGCGCCGGCATCGTCGCCGATTCGAATCCGACGGCCGAATACGACGAGACGCGCGACAAGGCCCGCGCCATGCTCAAGGCCCTCGAACTCGCGCGGCAGGGGCTGTAGCGATGGTGCTGGTCCTCGACAACTACGGTTCGTTCACTTTCAACCTCGTCCAGTACCTGGGCGAGCTCGGCGCCGAGCTGCAGGTGCGGCGCAATGACGTCCTCACGGTAGAGGACGTCGAGGCACTGGCGCCGACGCGCATCGTCATCTCGCCCGGCCCCGGACATCCGACCACCGCCGGCATCTCGGTGGACCTGGTCCGGCGGCTCGGCGACCGCGTGCCGATCCTGGGCGTGTGCCTCGGGCATCAGGCCATTGGTCACGCCTACGGCGGCACGGTCACGACCGCGCCGGCCCCCAAACACGGGAAGACGTCGAGCGTGACCCACGACGGCCGTGGGATTTTCCAGGGGCTGACCAGCCCATTCGAAGCGGCCCGCTATCACTCGCTGGTGGTGTCGAAGGAGGGCTGGCCCGATGCGCTCGAAGCGACGGCGCACGCCGATGACGACGGCGCGGTCATGGGCCTGCGTCACAAACAGTTCCCGGTGTTCGGGGTGCAGTTCCATCCCGAGTCGATCCTGACCGGCGAGGGTCGGCGCATGCTGCGCAACTTCCTGGAGAAGGTGTGATGTTCGCCGCCCTCCTCACCCGGCTGCTGCGTCGCGACGACCTCACCACCGAGGAAGCCGCGGCGGCGATGGATGTGGTGATGCGCGGCGAGGCCCATCCGGCCCAGGTGGCCGCGCTGCTCATCGGCCTGGCGAGGAAGGGGGAGCGGCCGGCCGAGCTCGTCGGCCTGGCCCGGGCGATGCGCGCGCACGGCGTCCATATCGATGCCGGTCCGAGGGCCGTCGACACCTGCGGCACCGGCGGCGATCGCGCCGGCACGTTCAACATCTCGACGGCGGCGGCGCTGGTCGTCGCGGCCACCGGCGTGCCGGTGGTCAAACACGGCAACCGCAGCGTGTCGAGCCACTGCGGGAGCGCCGACGTGCTCGAAGCGCTCGGCGTGGCCGTCGACGCGCCGCCGGCGACCGTCCAGCGCGCCGTGCACGAGGCCGGGATCGGCTTCTGCTTCGCCCCGACCTTCCATCCGGCGATGCGTCATGCGGGTGAGGCGCGGCGGGCACTCGGCGTGCCCACGGCCTTCAACCTGCTGGGCCCGCTCACCAATCCGGCCCGCGTGTCGTTCCAGATCGTCGGCGTCGCGCGGCCGGAGCTGACCGAACTGATGGCGCGCGCGCTGCAGCAGCTCGGCGCCACCCGCGCCTGGGTCGTGCACGGCGCCGATGGCCTCGACGAATTGTCCACCACTGGCTACTCCAAGGTGTCGGAGTGCCACGGCGACGTGGTCCGGACCTTCTACGTGCATCCGTCGGACCTCGGCCTGCCGAAGGCCGCGGCGGGCGCCCTGGCCGGCGGCGCGGCGGCCGACAACGCCGCCATCATCCGCGGCGTGCTTGCAGGCGAGACCGGCCCGGCGCGTGATGTGGTGCTGCTCAACGCCGGTGCGGCCCTGCTCGTCTGCGGCAACGTCGCGTCGCTGCGCGACGGCATCACGCGCGCAGCTGGCGCCATCGACAACGGCGGCGCCGCCCGCACGCTCGCCGCGCTCGTGGCGGCGACGAGGCCCACGGCATGAGGACGGCGAGCCCCGACCTGCTGGCGGCGATCGTCGCCGCGACCAGGCGCGACCTGGCCGTGCGCATGGCCGCTGAACCCTTCGCGGCGCTCGAAGCGCGGGCGACCAACGCGCGGCAGCCCGACGGGGCGCGGTTCGCGGCCCGCCTGGGCCGCGCCGACTCGGTGAACATCATCGCCGAGTGCAAGCGGCGCTCGCCCTCGCGCGGCGTGCTGGCGGCCGCGTATGCGCCGGCCGACCAGGCGCGTGCCTACGAGCGCGGCGGCGCGGCGGCCATCTCGGTGCTCACCGAGCCGTCGTTCTTCGACGGCGCGCTGGCGCACCTTGAAGCGGTCCGGGCGGCGGTATCGGTGCCGCTGCTGCGCAAGGACTTCGTGGTCGACCACTACCAGCTGCTCGAGGCGATAGCGGCCGGCGCCGATGCCGTGCTGCTCATCGTGAGCGCCCTCTCGCCCGACGACCTGGCGCGTCTCCACACGGCGGCAACCGCCCGCAGCCTGGCCGTGCTGGTGGAAGTGCACGACGAAGCCGAACTCGACGTCGCGCTCGCGGCCGGCGCTGCCATCGTCGGCGTCAACAACCGCAACCTGCGCACGCTCGCCGTGGATACCACCGTGTCCGAACGCCTCGCGGCCCGGATGCCCCGAGAGGTCATCGCGGTAAGCGAGAGTGGGCTCCGCAGCGCCGCCGACGTCGTTCGCATGCAGCGGCTCGGCTATCGCGCCTTTCTCATCGGCGAGCGCCTCATGACCTCGGTCGACCCGGCCGCCGATCTCCGCCGGCTCATTGACGCCGAGGCCGCGTCATGAGTGTCCGGATCAAGATCTGCGGGCTGACGCGGATCGAGGACGCGCGCCTTGCCGGTCACCTCGAGGTCGACGCCGTCGGCGTGGTGTTGTGGTCGGGCAGCCCCCGGGCGGTCGGCGTTGCGGAGGCCGCCGCACTCTGCGAGGGTCTGCCGCCGTTCACGGTGCGCGTCGGCGTGTTCGTGGCGCCGCCGCTCGAGGACGTCCGCGCGGCCATCAGCCGCGTTGGCCTCGGCGCGATCCAGATCCACGGCGTGGACGACCCGACGCCGTATCGCGCGTTGGGTGTGCCCATCCTGTGGGCGGCCTCACTCGCCGACGAGACTGCCGACCCGGTGACGCCGGCGGGCACGACGCTGCTGCTCGATGCCCACGATCCGGCGCGGCATGGCGGCACCGGCCGCACCATCGACTGGACGCGCGCGCGTCGCATCAGTGAGCGGGAGCGGCGACTCGTGCTGGCCGGCGGGCTGACGGCCGAGAACGTCGCCCGTGCCATCACCGAGGTCCGCCCCTACGCCGTCGATGTCTCCTCCGGTGTCGAGGCGACACCGGGCATCAAGTCCGCCGTGCGGATGAAGGCCTTCGTCGAGGCCGTCCGCCAGACCCGTCCCACAGCTGCCGTATGACCACACCGTCGATCGACCCCACCCACAACTTCGGCGCCCGCGACCCCGACGCGCGCGGCTACTTCGGCGCCTTCGGCGGCCGCTTCGTGCCCGAGACCCTGGTCTCGGCGGTGGAGGCGCTGACCACGGCCTACTTCGAGGCGCGACAGGATCCGGCGTTTCGCGCCGAACTGACCAGGCTGCTCACGCACTACGTCGGGCGGCCGACCCCGCTGTGGGAAGCGTCGCGACTCGGTGCCGCGTGCGGCGGCGCCCGCATCTTCCTGAAGCGGGAGGATCTCAATCACACCGGCGCCCACAAGATCAACAACGCCCTCGGCCAGGCGCTGCTGGCGAAACGGATGGGGGCCCGGCGCCTCATCGCCGAGACCGGCGCCGGGCAGCACGGCGTGGCATCGGCCACCTCGGCGGCGCTGCTGGGTCTCGAGTGCGTGGTCTATATGGGCACCGAAGACATGGCGCGCCAGGCCCTGAACGTCTTTCGCATGCGCCTGCTGGGGGCCGAGGTGCGCGGCGTCGACTCGGGCAGCGCGACGCTCAAGGACGCCATCAACGAGGCGATGCGCGACTGGGTCGCGACGACCGGCGACAGCTATTACCTGCTCGGCTCGGCGCTGGGCCCGCATCCCTACCCGCTGATGGTGCGCGAGTTCCAGAGCGTCATCGGCCGCGAATCACGCGCGCAGATTCTCGCGCAGGCCGGGCGCCTGCCCGATGCGGTCGTCGCGTCCGTGGGTGGCGGCAGCAACGCCATGGGCATCTTCGACGCCTTCGTCGACGATGCAGGCGTGCGGCTCATCGGCGTCGAAGCCGGCGGCGAAGCCATCACCCTGGGCCGCCATGCGGCGCGCTTTGCCGGCGGCGCCGAAGGCGTCTTCCAGGGCACGCGCACGTGGCTGCTGCAGGACGACGACGGCAACGTCACGGCCACCCACTCGGTTTCGGCGGGGCTCGACTACGCGGCCGTCGGACCGGAACACGCCTGGCTCCACTCGATCGGCCGCGCCGAATACGCGTGGGCCGACGACCGCGCGGCGCTGGCGGCGTTTGAATCGCTGGCCCGGCTCGAGGGCATCGTGCCGGCGCTCGAGTCCGCACACGCCGTCGCGCACCTGACGACGCTCGGCCGCGAACTCGGACCCGACGGGCTGATTGTGGTGAACCTGTCGGGTCGAGGCGACAAGGACGTGCAGACGGTCGCCAATCTCCCTGGAGGCCGGGCATGAGCCGTCTCGATGAGACCTTCGCCGGCTTGCGGGCCGCCGGACGCACCGGCCTCGTGGTCTATGTCACCGCCGGTGATCCGGATCTGGCGCGCTCGGCCGAGGTCATTCGCGCCGTCGATCGCGGCGGCGCCGACGTGATCGAACTGGGCGTGCCGTTCTCGGATCCGCTGGCCGACGGGCCGGTGATTCAGCGCGCCACCGAACGCGCGCTGGCGGCCGGCACCACGCTCGCGAAGGTGCTCGATCTCGCGGCGAGCCTGCGCGCCGAGGTGCGGGCGCCGCTGGTCCTGTTCACCTACGCGAACCCGGTGGTGCGGATGGGCCTGCCGGCCTTCGCGCGCCGGGCGCGGGAAGCCGGCATCGCCGGGGTGCTGGTGCTGGACCTGCCGCCGGAAGAGGCAGGCGAGGCGCGAGCGGCGTTTGCGGCTGAAGGGCTTGATACAATTTTCCTGTTGAGCCCGACGACCTCCGTGCCGCGGATCAGGCGCGCCGCCGAACTGGGCGGCGGGTTCCTCTACGGGATCTCCCGCTTGGGCGTCACCGGCGTCCGCTCGGAGGTCGCCGATTCGGCTGAACTCCTGGCGGCGCGCGTGCGCGCCGAGACGGCGCGGCCGCTCGTGCTGGGCTTCGGGTTCTCACGGCCGGAACACGTGCGCGCGGTCGGCCAGTGGGCCGATGCCGCCGTGGTCGGCTCAGCGTTGGTGCAGGTAGTCGCCGATCACGCCGGGAACCCGGACCTCGGCGGGGAAGTCGAACGGTACGTGCGATGGCTGCGGAGCTGAGTGTCGAGGCCCTGCGGGCCGAAATCGATCAGATTGACGAAGTCATCGTGCGGCTGCTCGACAGCCGCGCGCGTTGCGCGTATGCGATCGGCCGCGTCAAGCGCGCCGAGGGCAAGCCGGTCTACGAGCCGGCGCGCGAAGCGTCGGTGCTCTCGCACGTGCGCGAAGTGAACCAGGCGCTCGGCGGGCCGCTCGACGACGACGCGATCGTGCGGCTGTTCGAACGGGTCATCGATGAAGCGCGCCGTATCCAGCGGATTGAAGCGGCGCGGGCGGACGCGTCCGGTGGCAGCCACGCCCCGGCCGCAACAGGGCAAGGGGAGTAAGTCATGGTCGTCGTAATGAAGGAACGGGCGTCGGACGCCGAGGTGCAGGCGGTGATCGCGCACCTGGTCGAACGCGGCATGGACGTGCATCGATCGTCGGGCGCGGCCCGTGTCGTGCTCGGCGTGGTCGGCTCGGGCACGGTCGACCGCGGCCTGGTCGGGCTCATGGACGGCGTGCACGAGGTGCTGCGCATCACCGAGCCCTACAAGCTCGCCAGCCGCACGTTCAAGGCCGAAGACACGGTCATCACCATCGGCGATGTGAAGATCGGCGGCGACGAGGTCATCGTCATGGCCGGGCCGTGTTCGGCCGAGACCGAGGAGCAGGTGCATTCCACGGCCGCGGCGGTCAAGCGCGCCGGCGCCAAGGTGCTGCGTGGCGGGGCCTTCAAGCCGCGCTCCTCACCCTACAGCTTCCAGGGCCACGGCGAAGAGGGCCTGCGGATGCTGCGCGGCGGCGCCGATGCGCACGACCTCAAGCTCATCACCGAGGTGATGGACATCTCGCAGATCGAGGTGTGCTCGAAGTACGCCGACATCTTCCAGGTGGGCGCCCGCAACATGCAGAACTTCACGCTGCTGCGCGAGCTCGGCCGCGGCCGCACACCGGTGATGCTGAAGCGCGGCATCGCCGCCACCATCGAGGAATGGCTGCTCTCGGCCGAGTACGTGCTCTCGGGCGGCAACAGCAACGTGATGCTGTGCGAGCGCGGCATCCGCACCTTCGAGACCAGCACCCGCAACACCCTGGATGTCTCGGCCATCCCGATCGTCAAGGAGCTGTCGCACCTGCCGGTGTTCGTCGATCCGAGCCATGGCACGGGACGGCGCGACAAGGTGGCGCCGATGGCGCGCGCGGCCGCCGCGGCCGGCGCCGATGGCCTGCTCATCGAGGTGCACTGCGACCCGGATCACGCCTGGTCCGACGGCGCGCAGTCGATGTTCCCGGTGCAGTTCGAACGCCTGATGGCGGAGCTGCGCATCATCGCCCCGGCCATCGGCCGCAGCATCTGCCTCGAGCCGATGGCACGCCGCGGCTGGGCGCGCTGAGCCGATGACGGCGGCGCCGTTCGGACGCCTCCTGGTCATCGGCGCAGGCCTGCTCGGTACCTCGGTGGCGCTGGCCGCGAGACGCCGCTGGCCGGCGGTGCACCTGACGGCGATGGACGTGGCGGCACGGACGCACGCGCCGTTCGACCTGCATCTGAGCGCCGATGCGCCGCTGCCGGCGTTCGATCTCGCCGTGCTGGCGGTCCCGGTCGATGCCTATGCCGACTGGATGCGGCGTCTCGCCCTTGAGGCGCCGGGCCGGGCGGTGACGGATGTGGGCAGCGTGAAGCGCCGACCGCACGCCGAGGCGGCGGCGGTCGGGCTCACCAACTTCGTCGGCGGGCATCCGATGGCCGGCGGCTCCCGGCCCGGTCCCGAACACGCGCGCGCGACCCTCTTCGACGACCGCGTCTGGTTCCTCACGGCAGGGGAGGCGCCCCCGGAATCCGTGGCCCTTGTCCGCACCCTCGCTCGCGGCTGCGGCGCGCCCGTCGTGGACGTCGATGCGGATACACACGACCAGACGGTGGCCGCCATCAGTCACCTGCCGCAGGCAGTCGCCGGCGTGCTCATGACCACGGTGGCCGACGCTGTCGACGATGCCGCCCTGGCGGCCGCCGCCGGCGGGCTGCGCGACTCGACGCGCATCGCCGAAGGCCCGGTGGGCATGTGGCAGCCCGTCTTCGCAGCCAATGCCGATTTGCTGGCGCCGCTCGTGCGCGAGACGGCGGCGAGGCTGCAGACCCTGGCCGACGCCCTCGACGACGCCGATGCTGATGCCGTGCGAACGCTCTTCCGAAACGCCAACGCCGGCCGCCGCCGCCTGCCGCCGCTATAATCGGGGCATGCAGAAAGTCGTGCGCGATGCCGACGCGGCGGTTGAACCCGTCCACGACGGCGCCACCATCATGATGGGCGGGTTCGGCGTGTGCGGCGTGCCCGAGCACCTCATCGCCGCCCTGCACCGCAAGGGCGTGCGGGATCTCACCATCATCAGCAACAACGCCGGCACCGACGAACACGGCGTCGGCGTGCTGCTCAAGGCGCGTCAGATCCGCAAGATGATTGCGACCTACGTCGGCGAGAACAAGGAGTTCGAGCGGCAGTACCTCCAACAGGAGATCGAGGTCGAGCTGGTGCCCCAGGGCACCTTCTCCGAACGCATCCGCGCCGGCGGCGCCGGCATCGCTGCCTTCTACACGCCGACCGGCGTCGGCACCATCGTGGCCGAGGGCAAGGACGTCCGCGACTTCGACGGCCGCCTCTACGTGATGGAACGCGGCCTCACCGCCGACTTCGCCTTCGTGAAGGCGTGGACCGGCGACACCGCCGGCAACCTCGTCTACCGGCGCACGACCCGCAACTTCAATCCGATGATGGCGACCGCGGCGACGACGACCATCGCCGAGGTCGAGCGGCTGGTCGCCTCCGGCGAGATCGCCGCCGACCACGTGCACACGCCCGGCATCTTCGTGCAGCGGATCCTGCAGGGGCCGCCCTACAGCAAGAAGATCGAGAAACGCACGGTGAGGGCCTGATGGATATCCGTGAACGGATCGTGCGGCGGGTGGCCCGCGAGTTGAAGGACGGCGACTACGTCAACCTCGGCATCGGCATGCCGACGCTGGTCGCCAACTTCCTGCCGCCGGGCATCGAGATCACGCTGCACTCCGAGAACGGCATGCTCGGCGTGGGCCCGTACCCGACCGAAGACGAGATCGACGCCGACCTCATCAACGCCGGAAAAGAGACGGTCAGCGAGCTGGCCGGTGCCAGCTACTTCAGCAGCGCCGACTCGTTCGCCATGATCCGCGGCGGCCACATCGACGTCACCGTCCTCGGCGCCCTCGAAGTCGATGCGGCGGGCAACCTGGCCAACTGGATGGTGCCGGGCAAGATGGTGAAGGGGATGGGCGGTGCGATGGATCTGGTGGCCGGCGCCAAACGCGTCATCATCGCCATGGAGCACACGACCAAAGGCGGCAGCTCGAAGATTCTGCCGCGCTGCACCTTGCCGCTCACCGGCCAGGGTGTGGTCGACCTCATCGTGACGGAACTGGCGGTCATCGAGGTGACGCCGGCCGGTCTCGTGCTGCGTGAGGTGGCCGAGGGCACGACCGAAGACGCCGTCCGCGCCGCCACCGCGGCGCCGCTCACGACCAGCGGGCCGCTCGGCACCTTCTAGGAGCCCGTGGTGAACGTCCCGACGGCATTCGACCGACGATGCATCGCCGATCACGGCGTTGCTCCTCCCTCGAATATTGCTGGATATCATCGGTCGTCGCGCCTTGCGCTCGGCGCGCCTCGGCGGTCTCGGTGCTGCGCCGGGACGTTCACCACGGGCTCCTGACCACTCAACGCGTGGCTGCCGACGACGCGCCGCTCCGGATCGCCGAGCCGTTCGTCGACGCCATGTTGCGTGCGGCCGTGGACGCGGCGCCACGCGAGGCGTGCGGCCTGCTCGTGGGACGCCGCCGCGAGGTCGTGCGGGTGGTGCCGGCCGCCAACAGCGATCCCTCGCCCGCGCGCTACACCATCGCGCCCGAAGACCACTTCGCCGCGCTGCGGGCCGCCAGGCGCGACGGCTTCGAGGTGATCGGCGCCTGGCACTCGCATCCACACGGTGGTCCGGAACCGTCGCCGACCGACAGCGCCGAAGCCGCACCCGACTTCTTCTACCTCATCGTCGGCCTGGCGCCGGCGCCGGCCATCGCCGTCTGGCAGCTCGTAGACGGGAACTTCGTCGCGCTCAGCCTCGTCCGTACGTGACAAGACGGGTGGTGCCCACCCGCCGGGAGGCGAGATGCCAGCTGGGACATCGCAGAAGGTGAGCCGCGCCGTCCGCGTGGTGCTGGCGCTGGTCGCGCTCTCCGCGGTCATCTCGGTGCGGGCGGCCGAACAGCCCGCCCCGCCGGAGGTCGAGACCGCGCTCAAGCGCCAGGTCGAGGCGCGCTTCGACGTGGTGCCGCTTCGGGACGGCATCGCGCTGTCGGGCCGCACCGCCGAACGCCGCATCGAAATCGACCGCGGCGTCGTGCTCAGCCAGGGCGTGCCGCTGTCGGGCGACGAACTCCGGCGCCGTTTCGGCGCCGACGCCGATCTGGTCCTGCGCCTCTCCTACCTCGACAACGAGGCCCTGCGCCGCCTGTTTGCGGCACCTGTCGTGGTGGCGCCCGTGGTGCCCGCCGCGCCGGCGCCGGTCGTCGCCGCGCCGGCCGCTGAGGCGCCCGCCGCTCCTGCGGCCCCACCGGTCTTCGATCGGCCATCACCCGCCGAGGCCGCGCCCGTTTACCGCCGCACCGGAGCCCGCCTCGGCCTGGCCAAGCCGATCGTCATCGCGGCGGATGAGGAGGTCACCGACGGCGTCTTCTCGGTGGGCGGCTCGGTGCGAATCGAAGGCCGCGTCCGCGACGGGGTGGTCGTGGTCGGCAGCGACCTCGAGTTGACGCCGACGGCGGACGTGCGCGGCGACCTGACGATTGTGGGCGGACAGCTCACCATCGCCGAGGGCGCGCGCCACGCCGGGGCCGTGCACCACGCGGCGGGCGCCTCGTGGCCGCGGTGGTCGTGGCCCACCGTCGGCTGGTCGTGGTTCGAGCCCGGTGGCGCCGCCAGCTGGCTGCCGCTGGCCGGCACGACCACCCGCATCCTGCTGCTCGGCTTCGTGATGGCAGTGCTGGCCGTCTTCGCCCGCGGACGCGTCTCGCGCATCGGCGCCGCGGCCGCCGCGACGCCCGTGCGCGCCGGCCTCATCGGGCTGGCGGCGCAGGTGCTCTTCGTGCCGGCGCTCATCGTCGTCGCGATCGTCATGGCCATCACCATCGTGGGCCTGCCGTTTGTCGCCGTGGTCGTGCCGCTGGCCGTGCTGGCCATGCTGGCCACGATGGTGCTCGGCTTCACCAGCCTCGCCGGACGCCTCGGCCAGGCGTTCGGCGGCGCCTTCACGGGCACCGGCGACGGCGTGGTGGCGGCCGCGCTCGCCGGCCTGGCGCTGATCGTGCTGCCGACGTTCCTGTCGCGCCTGGTCGGGGTCGGGCCCGACGCGCTCCGATTGGTCGCCGTCGGCCTGCTCGTGCTGGGCACCGCCATCGAATACGTCGCCTGGACGATCGGCCTCGGCGCCGCCATCATGACCGGACTCGGCCGCTGGGCGGTGGTGCCGCCACCAGTGCCGCCACCGCCGATGTCGGTCGACCCGGTCGTCGAGCCGTCCGCGGTGCTCTAAGCCAGGGTCGCCGTCGCGGCGCGGCTACAATGGCGCCGTGCTCGCCCGACTCGCGACTCTGCTGGCCGACAGCGCCGAGCGCTACGTCCCGAGTGCGTTTGCGATCGCCGTCCTGCTGACCGGTGTCACCTTTGCCGGCGCCCTGGCCGCCGGCGCCACGCCGGGCGACACGGTGGTGGCCTGGGGCCGCGGCTTCTGGGCGCTCAGCCCGTTTGCCATGCAGATGGCGCTGGTGGTGCTCACCGGCTTCCTCGTCTCCACCGCGCCGCCCGTCGACCGCGCCTTCCGCGCGGTGGCGCGCCTGGCCGGGTCGCCGGCACGCGCCGCCACGCTGATGGCTGCCGTCTCGATGAGCCTGGCGTGGCTGCACTGGGGCCTGAGCCTGGTCGGCTCGGCGATGCTCGTGCGCCACATCGCCCGCGCGCAGCCGCGCGTGGACTTCCGGCTGCTGGTCACGGCCGCCTATCTCGGCATGGGCACCACGTGGCACGCCGGGTTGAGCGGCTCGGTGCCGTTGCTGATGGCCTCGCCCGGCCATTTCCTGGAAGCCACGACCGGGCTGGTGCCGCTTGCCTCCACGACCTTCGCCCCCTTCAACCTGGCGCTCTCGGTCATCGTCGCTGTCGTGATGCTGGCGGTCGTGTGGCTGATGCATCCCGCCGCCGCCGACGTCGTCAGCGTCTCAGGTGCGGCGCTCGACGGCCTCGAGCGTTTCGACCCGCCCCCGGTCCCGGCGAAGCGCTCCTTTGCCGTCTGGTGCGATCACACCCGCGTGCTGCCGCTGGCGCTCGGCGCCACCGGCGCCGCCTGGCTCGTGTGGTACGTCCAGACGAACGGCCCGCAGCTCACCCTCGACGTCCTGAATTTCGTCTTCCTCATGGCGGCCATCGTGCTGCACGGACGCCTGGCGTCAGTGATGGCGGCCGGCGAGCAGGGCGCGCGGCTGCTCGCCGGCGTGGTGCTGCAGTTCCCGCTCTATGCCGGCATGTACGGCGTCATCGAGGGCACCGGGCTGGCGCGCGTGCTCGGCGATGCGATCGCGCGCACGGCCACCGCCGACTCGCTGCCGCTGGCGCTCTACTGGTATTCGAGCGCGCTCAACTACTTCGTGCCGTCGGGCGGATCGAAGTGGGCGGTCGAAGCGCCGTTCATCATCGAGGCCGCGCGCCGGCTCGAGGTGGGCCTCGACGAGGTGGTCCTCGCCTACGCGTGGGGCGACATGGCCTCGAACCTGATTCAGCCCTTCTGGGCGCTGCCGCTGCTGGCGGCGGCCCGCCTCGGCTTCCGCGACATCATGGGCTATGCCGCCCTGTGCTTCGGCGTGATCTCGGTGGTGGTGTCGGTGGCCTTCTGGCTGCTGCCGCTGACGCGCTGATGCGCAGCGACGTGCACGGAATCGCCGTGGTGCGGCCTGCCGGCCGCGGCGCGATGCTAGACTACGGGACGTTTGCCCCAGGCATGAGGTCTTTCGATGCACAGTCCGTTCGAGCTGCCCGTATTGCGCGCCGTGACGACGACGCCGGACGCGGTGTCCGCCGATCTCGTCGTGTCGCTCTATGCGGGAGAGCCAGCCGACGCCTTCCGTTCGCGGCTGCCGGCCGCTGCCCACGCTGAGTTCTCGGCCGCGCTGGCGCGCGGCGAAGCGCTCGCCGAACCCGGTCACGTGCTGGTCGCTGGTGGCGCCTCCGGTGGCGGCCGTCTGCTCGTCGTCGGCGCCGGACCCGGCGCGATGACGGCCGACCGGCTGCGCCGCGCCGTCGCCGCCGCCACGCACTGGGCCCGCGACCGGCGCTGCCGCCGCATCGCCTTCGACCTGACGCACCTGACGTCGGGCGTCGAGGCGCTCACCGCCGTGGCCGCCGAAGCCGTGGTGGTCGCCAACTTCAACCACGGCCACATGAAGGCCGTGGCGCCGGCGCCGCCGGTGTCGGAGGCGTCGTTTCTCATCGCCGCCGGGCAACACGCGCAGCTGGAGCGCGGCCTCGTCATCGGGGAGGCCATCAACGCGGCGCGCCTGCTCACCAACGAGCCCGGCAACGTCCTCACGCCGAGGGAACTGGCCGATCGGGCCGTCGCCCTCACCGCCGAACCTGGCGTGCAGGCCGAAGTGCTCGGTCCCGACCGGATCGAAGCGCTCGGCATGGGCCTGCTGCTCGGCGTGGCCCGCGGCTCGGCGGAACCGCCGCGCCTGCTGTGCCTCACCTACACACCGCCCGGCATGACCGACGGGCCCGTGCTCGGCCTGGTCGGCAAGGGCATCACGTTCGACACCGGCGGCATTTCCATCAAGCCGGCCGACAACATGGACCGGATGAAAGATGACATGGCCGGGGCTGCCGCCGTCGTCGGCGCTGTGCGTGCCATCGCGCGGCTGGGCATTGCGCGCCGCGTCGTCGCCGTGGTGCCGACCACCGAGAACATGCCGGGCGGCCGCGCCCTCAAGCCGGGCGACGTCATCCGTGGCGCCGGCGGCATCACCGTCGAAGTGAACAACACCGATGCCGAAGGCCGTCTGGTGCTCGGCGACGGCCTCTGGTACGCGAAGCAGAAGGGCGCCACGCACCTGGTGGACGTCGCCACGCTCACCGGCGCCTGCGTCGTCGCCCTCGGAAAGGTCACCTCGGGGCTCTTCGGCACACCGCCGGCGTTTGTCGAGAGCGTCAAACACGCAGCCGCGCGGGCCGGGGAAGCCGTGTGGGAGCTGCCCCTCGGGGCCGACTACAAGGACATCATGAAGAGCGAGATCGCCGACATGGTCAACAGCGGCGGCCGCGCCGCCGGCGCCATCTCGGCGGCGATGTTCCTTCGCGAGTTCGTGGGCGACACACCGTGGGCGCACCTCGACATCGCCGGCACCGCCTGGATCGACGATGCCCGACCGTGGGCCACCAAGGGCGCGTCGGGCGTCATGGTCCGCACGCTGGTCGAGCTCGCGGCCGGCGAACTGCCGCGCTGAGGGCTGCTAGAATCGACGGGTGAGTCAGTCCACCCAGCCGGCGCCGCCCGAGGCGATCTCCGTCACCCCGGTGTATCGCACCGGCGTGCAGGCACCGGCCCGTGAAGTCAGCATGATCGACGTCACGGTGTCGGCCTTCCATCTGACTGGCCTCATCATGGGCGGCGCGCTGGTGGCCGGACTGCTCGCCGGGGTCAGCTACGTGTGGTTCCGCAAGGGACGCGCCATCACCACCATCGAAGCGCGCGGCAACAACCACAACTTCCTGCGCGAGTAGGCGGCGCGCGCAGCGGGCCTCAGCGCGTGGCGACCGAGGTCTGCCGCTTGAGGGAGCGCTGGTACTGCACGACGGCGGCCTGCAGCGACTCGGCGACCTTCTGGCGGTAGACCGGCGTCTTGATGAGCGCCGACTCCTGCCGATTGGTGATGAAGCCGATCTCGGCCAGGATGCTCGGCATCTGCGCGCCGATGAGCACCACAAACGGCGCCTTCTTCACACCGCGGCTGCGCAGGCCGGCGTTGCTCTTCGCCAGGCGGGCGGCCAGTGACTGCTGCACCATCCCGGCCAGATCGCGCGACTCATCGAGCTTGTTGTTGAGCGCGATGGCTCGGACGATGCTCGGCAGGTTGTGCATGCCGCCGGCCGAGGTCGCGTTCTCGCGGGCCGCGACCGCCTCGGCTTCCGGATTCGACGCGAAGCTCAGGTAGTAGACCTCGACACCGCGCGCCTTGGGATCGCGGCTGGCGTTGGCGTGAATCGACACGAAGAGATCGGCGCCTTCGCGATTGGCAATCGCCGGCCGCTGTTCGAGCGGGATGAAGACGTCGGTGCGACGGGTGAGAACGACGTCGAAGCCGTCCTTCAGCAGCAGCTTCTCGAGGCGGAGGGCCACGTCGAGCACCAGCCGCGCTTCGGTGGTGCCGGAAGTCAGGGTGCCCGGATCGTGGCCGCCGTGACCGGGATCGATGACGATGCGCGAGATGCCGAGGCCGAGTTGGCGCGCCAGCGAGAAGGTGCCGTCGGTGTTGGCGGCCGGCACGGCGGGCGCGGGCGCCGAGGGCAGCAGCGTCACCGAGGACGGATCCGGCGAGGATGAGACCAGCGGTGCCACGGCGGCCGCAGCCACGGCGGCGGCGCGTGCCGCTCCGGCGCTGCCGCCACGTGCCGGGGCGGGTGCGGCCACCACCGACGGCGGCGCGGACGCGATCGGCGTCGTCAGCGGCGACGGCACTGGCGTCGGGACGGGCGGGGAGAACGTGGCGAACGCTGTCGCGGGCGTGACCACCGCCTCCGGCCCCGCCAGTGGCTCCGAGGGGTCGTCGGGCAGCGCCGGCCGCGGCGTGAGGTCGACGTCGCGGTCGTCCATGAGGCGCACCGGCGGCGCAGCCTCGACCGCCACCGGCACGACCGCCACCAACGGCACGACCGGCGTGGGCGCGGGTGGCGCCGGCGCCGACGCGCGCGCCGCCGTCGCGGTGGTCGTGCGTGTCGGGGCCGCGGGTGCGCGCGTGGCGTCGATGACGACGCGATACGGGTTGTAGAGCGTGAAGACGCTCACGGGCGTGACGCCCTCGAGATCGAGCACCACCCGCACCGCGCCGGGCCGCCGGCCCACGCGCACCTGACGCACGGCGTCGACGTCGAAGCGTCGCGACGAGTCCTGCAGCGGCTCGGCGGCCGTGGCGCCGAAGAGGTCCACGAAGGCGCGCGGCGGGCCATCGAGCACCTCGTGCGAGAACGGGGTCTCGCGATCGAGCGACAGCGTGATGCGCACCGCCTGGTCGAGCACCACGCGATCGATGGCGCGCAGTGTCGCAACCGCGGGCATGGACGCGCTGGTTGCCGCAGCGGCGGGCGGCGCGGTCGACGGCAGCGGCCGCACGGGTGGTGGTGGCGTGGCGCGGGCCGTGTTCACCACCGGTGCCGTCACCTTCTCGGAGGCCGGTACGATCCTGCCGAGGCCGCGGACGGCGGCGCGGGCCTGCTGCCTGAGCGGGCTGGCGGGATACTCGCGCACCAGCCAGTCGTAGTATTTCTGAGCCGCCACCCGATCGGCCGCGCGTCCGAAGCGGCTGTAGAGGAACTCTGACAGCGACGCTGCCTGCATCAACGCGTTGTCGCTGTAGCCGCTGGTGGGGAAGCGCCGGACGACACCTTCGTAGTCGGCCACCACACGCCTGGCTGGGCGCACGACGCGGTCGAGCTCGGCGGTCGCCGCGCTCGCCTCGACCCTCTCGAGGTCCGCGCGCGCCTCGGCCTCACGGCCGCGCGCCGTGTCGAAGCGGTCGCGAGCGCTCGGCGCGCGGCCCTCGAGGCCGGCCACCGACACGGCCAGTGTCAGGGCGACGATCGAGACGCGCGTGGCGTGGGGCAGCGTCATCACCGCAGATGCTCGTCGACCTCTTCGAAGTAGCCGCGATCGACCAGCACTTCGCGAGGCTTGCTGCCGGAGGCACCCGACACGATGCCGTCGGCCTCCATCATGTCCACCAGACGGGCGGCGCGGCTGAACCCGATGCGCAGCTTGCGCTGCAGCGACGAGATCGAGACCTGCCCGGTCTGCACCACCATGCGGGCCGCTTCGTCGTAGAGTTCGTCTTTCTCGTACTCGATGCCGCCGGCCTTGTCGGCCTTGTCGTCGGCGGTGATGGTGTCGTCGAACGATGGCCGGCCCTGCTTGCGCAGGAAGCTGGCCAGGCGCGCCGATTCCTGCTCCGAGATATAGGGCCCGTGCAGCCGCATATGGCGCGAGGTCGCCGGCGGCATGAAGAGCATGTCGCCCTTGCCGAGGAGCTGCTCGGCGCCGTTGGCGTCCAGAATCGTGCGCGAGTCGATCTTCGACGACACCCGGAACGAGATGCGCGCCGGCAGGTTGGCTTTGATGAGACCGGTGATGACATCCACCGACGGCCGCTGCGTCGCGAGAATCAGGTGGATGCCGACGGCGCGCGCCATCTGCGCCAGCCGGCAGATCGACTCTTCCACTTCGTTGCCGGCCACCATCATCAGGTCGGCGAGCTCGTCCACCACCACGACGATGAACGGGAGGAGCTTCGGCGTCTCCGGGTTCTCGGCGGCGCCCGGCTCTTCGAGCATGTGGCGCACGTTGCGGTTGGACTGCTCGATGTTACGTACGCCGAAGGTCGCCAGGTGCTTGTAGCGCTCTTCCATTTCGCGGACCGCCCAGCGCAGGGCGTTGGCGGCCTTCTTCGGATCGACGACCACCGGCGTGAGCAGGTGCGGAATGTCCTCGTACATCCCGAGCTCGAGGCGCTTGGGGTCGATCATGATCATCCGCACGTCGTCGGGCGTGGCGCGGTACAGGATGCTCGTGAGCATCGAGTTCAGGCCCACCGACTTGCCGGTGCCGGTCGAGCCGGCGATGAGCAGGTGCGGCATGGTCGCGAGGTCGGCCATGAACGGCTCGCCGTGGATGGTCTTGCCGAGCGCGATCGTGAGCTTCGAGGCCGAGCGGGCGTAGGTTTCCGATTCGAGCAGTTCGCGCAGCGAGATCGCCTCGCGGTTGGGGTTCGGGATCTGGATGCCGACGGTGGACTTGCCGGGGATGCGGTCGATGAGCACCGACTCGGCCTTCATTGCCAGGCACAGATCGTCGGCAAGCCCGGTGACCTTGCTGTACTTCACCCCCGCATCGGGCTTGAACTCGAACGTCGTGACGACCGGGCCCGGGTGGATCTGCACGACCGCCCCTTCGACCGAGAACTCGCGGCACTTCTCCTCGAGATGGCGGGCCGCGTCCATGAGTTCGCGCTCGTCCACCTTGCTCTGGCCCTTGGCGGCGTCGAGCAGTGAGGCCGGGGGCAGCGTGAAGACGCCCTGACGGCGCGCGGCCGGCGGCATCGGCTCGGCGTCGCCGAGCGGCAGCGACGGGGCCATCGGGATCGCAGGCTTCGGTGCCGGGCGCCTGGCCACCATCGGCGGGGCGGACGCCATCGGCGGCTCGGCCACCGGCTTGGTCTCGGGTGCGCCGACGCGGGTCCGAGGCGGCGGGGCAGCGAGTTCGGCAGCGTCGGCTTTGGGCCGCGGCGCCGCCGGATCGGGCACGGTGCCGTCTTTGGCGGCGTGTTTCGCCAGCACATCGCGCCGCTGCTTCATGCGGCGCCGCTCGTCGAGCCACGTCAGCACGCGGCCGCGCGCGGCAAGACCGGCCACGCCGGCCAGCTCGACGCCCTGCGTGAACAGGCGGCCGAAGGAGACCTGTGTCGTGAGCACCGCCGCCAGGCACAGCAGCGTCAACAGCACGATCGCCGCACCGGTGCGATTCAGGTAGGCGGTAAGCGTCGAGGCGATGACCGCGCCGACGAAGCCGCCGGCCTCGTAGGTGCGCGCCCCCGAGCTGGCGGCGCCGATGAGCAGGCTCAGCATCGCGCTGGTGCAGCCGAGCAGCAGGACCAGGCCGGTGATCTTGGTGTAGAGCGCGTCCACGCTCCGGCACCAGAAATAGTGCCACCCGGCGGCGGCCACCAGCACCGGCAGCAGGTACGACGCGAAACCCATCACCTGGAAGGACAGCTCGGCGAGGAACGCCCCCACCGGCCCGATGAAATTCGACGGCACGTCGTTGGCGCCGGCGGCGAAGAACCAGGCGGCGTCATTCGGATCGTAGCTGGCGAGCGCGATCAGCCAGATGAGGCTCAGCGCGAAGAGCGCCACGCCCACGATCTCGCTCACGCGCCGGGACACCGGCGACGCGAACCCTGACGACAACACCACGGAGGACGCCTGTTTGACTGCCACGATCCCTAGATCTCCATCACCACGGGCAACACCATCGGACGCCGGCCGGTCCGACGTTTGAGGAAGCGACGGAACTCGCCGCGAATCCGTTCCTTGAGCAGGCCTTCATCCGACCGTTCGCCGGCCGAACACTCGTCGATGATGCCGGCGATGAATACGGCGCCATCGGCCAGCACGTCGCCGGCCTCGGTTTCGGGCACGAAGCCGCGCGCGACGATCTCGGGCAGGCCTTCGCGCACGCCCTTCTGGCGGTTCATGACCACCACCGGCACGACCAGGCCGTCAGCGGCCAGGTGCCGGCGATCGCGAATCATCTCGCTGTCGACCTCGCCCGATCGGGTCCCGTCGATGAGCACGCGCCCGGTCGGGACGCTGTCGACGACCCGGCCGCCCTCGGCGTCGAAGCGGATGCGGTGGCCGTTCTCGGCAAGGATCACGGTGGTCGGCGAGGCCAGGCCGCCGGTCACGGCCCGCGCCACCCGCGCATGACGTGTGAGCTGGCGGTATTCGCCGTGCACCGGCACGAGGTAGCGCGGCCGCACCAACGAGAGCACCAGCTTGAGCTCTTCGGCGCTGGCGTGTCCGGAGACGTGGACGTGGCGCTGATCGGCGGTCACCACGTCGGCGCCGCGCCGCGCCAGGTGGTTGACGACGCGGCCGATCGCCTTCTCGTTGCCGGGAATCGCGCGCGCCGAGAAGACGACCGTGTCGTCGTGGCCGAGCGAGACGTGACGGTGGTCGTCGATGGCAATGCGCGAGAGCGCCGCCTGTGGTTCGCCCTGCGAGCCGGTCACCAGGCACACGACGTCGCCCGGCGGCAGGCTGCTGATGTCGCTGTCTTTCACCGACATCCCGGTCGGCACCCGCAGGTAGCCGAGGCGCTGCGCGATCTCGGAATTCTCGACCATGCCGCGGCCGACAAACGCCACCTGGCGATCGAACTGCGCCGCCATATCGACGACCAGCTGCATGCGGTAGACGCTCGACGCAAACGACGCCACGACCAGCTTGCCCTTGGTGGTCGCGAACACCTCGTCGAAGGCGTCCTTCACGTCCGACTCGGAGCCGGTCACGCCCGGCCGGTCGATGTTGGTGCTGTCGGCGAAGAGCGCGAGCACGCCCGAGGCGCCGAGCGCGGCGAGGCGGCCGAGATCGGTCGGCTGCCCGTCGAGCGGCGTGTAGTCGATCTTGAAGTCGCCGGTGTGGATGATGACGCCCTGCGGCGTGTGGATCGCGATGGCGACGCAGTCGGGCACGCTGTGCGTCACGCGGATGAACTCGATCCGGAAAGGCCCCACCGTGACGTGGTCGCCCGGCTTCACCTCGCGCCGGCGGTCGGCCAGGTCGACGCCGTGTTCGTCGAGTTTGCCGTCGAGCATCGCGTGCGTGAAGGGCGTCGCGTAGACCGGTCCCTCGACCCGCGAGATCACGTACGGCACGGCGCCGATGTGGTCTTCGTGGCCGTGGGTCAGGATGAGGGCGTCGACCTTGCCGCGCGAATCGAGGTACTCACAGGACGGGATGACGCGGTCCACGCCCGGCAGATCGGCTTCGGGGAACATCGAGCCGGCGTCGATGAGGATAGTCGTCTCCCCACACGAGACGGCCATCATGTGAAGGCCGAACTCGCCGAGACCCCCGAGGGGCACGACATCCACCGCCAGATCGACCGGCGGCACACTCGACGCGGACATACGGATCCCAGCCGGAACAGTGTCCGGAGACGCGTGAAGCCGGGGGCACCTCCTGGCGAAGGCGCATCCGTGCTTTGTCGGTCGTCGATGGCTGCGCCACCGACCCACGATCACCGACGCTCAGGACGCTGGGACGCCCCGAAAGAACAACAGGCGGGTTGGGCGAAACTATAGCACAGGCGGCGGGTGCGTCGCGGCCTGCCAGGCGTCTGCAAGTGCTGAGAACTCAACAAGGTGCAGGGTCTCGGGACGCCGCCGTCCGTCGAGGCCGGCGGCGCCCAGCACCGCCCCGATCTCGAGCCCCTCCTGGCCCGCCACCGCCTTCAAGGTATTGGCGAGCGTCTTGCGGCGCTGCGTGAAGGCGACGCGCACCAGCTTGTCGACGACCTCCGGGTGCGGCACCGGTGGGGACGGGGTGCGGAAGCGGAGCCGGACCAGGGTGGAGCGCACCAACGGCCGCGGGCGGAACGCCCCCGGCGGCAGTTCCAGCACCCGCGTCACCTCGGCCGAGAGCGAGGTCAGCAGCGTGAGCACACCGTATTCGCCGGTCGAGGGCCTGGCGACCAGGCGGTCGGCCACGTCGGCCTGCAGCATCACCGTGGCGTCCACGAGGCCCGGACGTTGCCGCCACCACCGCACCAGCAGGTAGAGGATGGGCGACGAGATGTTGTACGGCAGGTTGCCGACCACCCGGAAGCGGCAGCCAGGCGGACCGGCGGCGAGCCAGCGGTCGAGCGCGTCGTTCACGTCGTCTTCGAGGACGTCGCCGGTATGCACGGTGAGGCCCGGGATCTGTCGCTCGACCAGGCGCGCCGCCAGATCACGGTCGACCTCGAAGGCCAGCATCCGGCCGACCCGAGGCGCCAGCGGCAGGGTGATGGCGCCGGTGCCGGGGCCGATTTCGACCATCTGATCGTCGGGCTGCGGCTGGCAGGCGTCGGCGACCCGGGCCGCCCACACCGGCTCGAGGAAGTGCTGTCCGAAGCGTTTGCGGGCGTGTATCACCGCGCGGCGCCCTCCGGGTCGTCGGGCTCCGGCTCCCCGCGCCAGTAGCGCTCTTCGATCGCCATGATCTCGTCCTCGCTCAGGCCGAAGTAGTGGCCCAGTTCGTGGATGAGCGTCTCGCCGATGACGCCGACCACGTCGCCGTCCTCTTCCGCGTCGTCTTCGATCGGACGCTGGAACAGCAGCACCCGGTCGGGCAGGTCGTTGC
>JANNIB010000076.1:0-16144 GCA_031404695.1 Acidobacteriota bacterium | reverse complement strand
TTGAGGGTGCCCTCGAGCTCCTGGTTCCCCAGCATGGCGTCGGTGAAGCGCACCATGTTGAAGACGATGTCGAGCTTTTCCTTCTTCGCCCAGGCCAGGATGTTGTCGGCGTCCGACAGGTTCTTCGAGAAGATGGTCGAGGAGATGCCGAAGTTGAAGCGGTACTTCTTCTGCAGCTCCTGCATCGCCGCGATGGTCTTGCCGGCCTTCTCGAAGGCCTTGCGGACGTTGCGCACATCGCCGTGCATGTCGCCGACGCCGTCGATCGACACGCGGGTCGAGAAGATCACGTTGCGCGCGTGGCACATCTCGACGACCTTGGTCAGCATCGGGATGGCGCGCTGGGGCGTCAGCCCGGTCGTGTTGATGGTGAGCTTGCGGAGTTTCGGGAACTTGTCGATCATCAGCCGGCAGATGTCGACCATGTCGTTGCGGGTGGTCGGCTCGCCGCCCGAGAGGCTGGCGTTTTCGATCTCGCTCCACAGGGGCGAGCTGAAGGCGCGCTCGATCTGCTCGAGCGACATGTCTTCCTTGCGGTTGCCACGCGTCCAGTTGCTGCACATCTCGCAGCGGGCATCACACACGAACGTGCAGTGGAAGATGAAGACGGTCGGGTGCAATGGCGTGTATTTCGCCACCATCGCCTTGACCAGGTCTTTGGGGGCGCTCAGGGCCGCCTTGGCCAGGTACCGTGCTGCGTAAGTCTGTGCCATCTAAGTGACTGATCTTACGCCCTTTTCCGCCGAGAGCCAACCCAGCCCAGCCGCGCGTCCAGGGGGCCGCGCCGCGCCGTTCCCCGGGGCGGCAGACCCGCCTATCGGGCCGCGCCCGCGGCTCCGCCGCCCTTGCGGCAGAAGGCCATCAGGTGCCAGCCCAGCGGCCGCACCCAGGCCCGCGGCAGGGCGTTGAAGGTGCCGACGAACACGCTGTTGAAGGCCAGGGCCTTCCAACCGTGGTGCAGGCGCGACTTCACCGGGAACCGCTCGGGCACGATCCGGGTCTCGGCAAAGGGCGCCAGCAGCGTCTTGAACTCGCCGATCGAGTACTTCTTCAGCACCGGGGCGTCTTCGTGCTCGAGCGCCACCTTCATGACCTTCGACAGGGCGTTGAGCCACGAGACGCGGTTGTAGACCATGAACACGGCCTGGCCGCCGGGCTTCAGCACGCGGTGCGCCTCGCCGATGATGCGTTCGGGCGCCGCGGCGTACTGCAGCACGCCGTGTCCGTAGACGACGTCGAACGAGGCGTCCGGGAAGTCGAGGCGTTCGCCGTCGGCGACCCGCAGGTCTCCGGTCAGGCCGAGGCCCGCGAAGTTCTTCCCCGCCAGCTCGATCGCCGTCTGCGACAGATCGACGCCGGTCACCTCGGCGCCGCCGGCGGCAAACCGCGCCAGGTCGGTGCCGATGCCGCAGCCGATCTCCAGCAGCCGCTGGCCCTTGAAGCCGGCGAAGTCCACCAGCTCCGGCAGGTAGCGCAGCTTGTCGAAGCGGTAGTCGTCGAGATCGGCGAAGAACTCGCGCGTGCCCACCGGGTGGGACGTCATCTCGAGATCGTGAATGCGCTCGTTCCAGTAGCGGCGGATCGCCTCGGTCGTCACAGCCCCCTATCGTACAATGCCCAACCAGCAAGATGCAGCGCGACCTGAGCCGCCTGGCCGACACGCCGTTCGATCTGGTCGTAGCCGGGGCCGGAATCTACGGCGCGCTCGCCGCCTGGGAAGCCGCCCGGCGCGGGCTGACGGTGGCGCTGGTCGACCGCGGCGACTTCGGCGGCGCCACCTCCTTCAACAGCCACAAGACCCTGCACGGCGGCCTGCGCTCGTTACAATCGCTCAACCTGCGGCAAATGCGCCTGTTCATCCGCGAGCGGCGCGCGATGGCGCAGATGGCGCCGCACCTGGTTGACCCGCTGCCCTTCTGCATCCCCACCTACCGGCACCCGACCCGCAACGCCGTGGCGCTGCGCGTGGCGCTGGCGCTGACCGACGCGGTGGGCTACGACCGAAATCACGGCATCGTGGACGAGCCGCTGCGGCTGCCGCGCGGACGCGTCATCCGGACGCCGGAGTGCCTGCGGCTGAACCCGCTCATTGCTTATGCGGGGGTGACCGGCGGCGCGGTCTGGTACGACTACCAGATGCGCCAGGCGGAGCGCGTCACGCTGTCGGCGGTGCGCTCGGCCGCCGATGCCGGCGCCGTGGTGGCCAACGACGTCGAGGTGGTGGCACTGACAACGTCGGGCGGCAAGATCGACGGACTCGACGTGCGCGACCGCCGCACCGGCAGCGCCTTTCATCTGCGTTCGCGCGCCGTGCTGAATGCCACCGGCCCGTGGGCCGGCGCGCTCGCCTCGATGCTCACGGGCGGCCGCTCGACCGCCCCGGCCCTGCGCCTATCGCGAGCGATGAATCTGGTCGTGCCGCGGTTCACCGAGACGCACGCCTGCGGCGGCGTCGTCGATGGCCGGTACCTCTTCATGGTGCCGTGGCGCGACGTCTCGATCGTCGGCACCAGCCACGACCCGCACGACGGCAACGCCGACCAGCCCTACGGCACGCCGGCCCACGTGGCGCAACTGCTGCGCGATGCGCAGCTGGCCTTCCCACGCGCCGGCCTGACGCGTGACACGGTGCGGCTCGTGCACCGCGGCCTGCTGCCGATGGTCTCGGCGTCGGGATCGGCCGTGTCGCTGCTCAAGGAGAGCGCGGTCGTCGATCACGCGCGCGATGGCCGCGCCGGCCTGGTCTCGATCTTCAGCGTCCGCTACACCACCGCGCGTCACACGGCGCACGAGGCGGTAACCCAGGTGGGCCGCGTGCTCGGCACGCCGCTGGCGGACGACCCGGCCCCGGCTCGGATGTCTTCGGCGGGCTTTGCGACGGTGGCCGACCTGGTGAGCGCGGCGCGCCGCCGCGACGTGCCGGCCACCACACCCGAGGTGCGCGAGCGGCTCGCCCGCGCCTACGGCAGCCACTGGACCGAGGTCGCGGCGATCATGGACCAGTCGCCGGACCTCGCGGCGCCGCTCTCCCCCGCCTGCCAGACGACTTTCGCCGAGGTCGCGCATGCCGTGCGCCACGAGTGCGCGGCCTCCCTGTCGGACGTGCTGCTCAGGCGCACCAGCGCCGGCGCCGCGGGACATCCCGGCCGGGCGGCCGTCGAGGCCGCCGCCACCGTGCTGGCGGCAGAACTCGGCTGGGACCAGGCGCGCATCGCCCGCGAGACGACGGCGTTCGACGCGGTGTTCCCGCCGCTCTAGCTCCCGGGTGCAGCCGCGGAGGCCTACGGCAGGTGAGCCGTGGCCCAGCGCTCGAACACCATCAGCGGGAAGAGCGTGTGGGCGTGGTTTTCGCGTCCCGCGACGTGGGCGTCCACGAGGCGCTGCACCTCGGCCGGCTCGAACAGGCCGCGGCGCGCCACTCGCGCGGGGGCCAGCAGCTCGCGCATCAGCGGCTGCAGCTCGGCGCGCAGCCAGTTCTTGAGCGGGATGCTGAAGCCCTGTTTCTTGCGGTGCAGGATGCGCTCGGGCAGCAAGCCGCGCATCGCCCGCTTGAGCACCCACTTGCGCTGGCCGTCGCGGATCTTGAGATGCCCCGGCATCGAGAAGGCCAGCTCCATCACGTCCACATCGAGAAACGGCGCGCGGGTTTCGAGCGAGGTCGCCATCGCCATGCGATCGACCTTCACCAGGATGTCGCTGGCGAGATAGATCATCAGGTCCGCGTAGAGCTGGCGATTGAGGATGTCGTCGCCACCGGCGTGTGCCAGCACCTCGCGCACGGGTTGATAGACATCGCTCGCTGCCAGGGCCGCCTGCAGCGCGCCGCCGTAGAGGCGCGTCTTGCGGCGCGCATCGAGATGCACCATCCACCGGTAGTGCTCGAGGTCGGCCGGCGCCGTGGCGACGCCGCCGATGAAGCGCTTGAACTTGTTGACGAGCCCCTTCTTCTGGCCGGCCGGCGGCAGTGCCGCCCCCACCGCGGCCAGCACCGGCACCAGCGGCGCGCCCACCGACTGGAAGCGCGCGGCCAGTGCCTGCGCCTCGTAGGTGTCGTAGCCGCCGAAGAGCTCATCGCCGCCGTCGCCGCTGAGCGCCACGGTGACGTGTGCGCGCGCAACCTGCGACACCAGATACGTCGGAAAGAGCGAGACGTCGGCAAACGGCTCGTCGAAGTGCGGCACCAGCCGGTCGAACAGATCGAGCAGGTCGGCCGTCACGAGTTGCTCGGTGTGTGCAGTGCCGAAGAGCGTCGCCACTTCGCGCGCATACGGCAGCTCGTTGTACGAGCCGTCTTCGAAGCCCATGCTGAAGGTGCGCACCGGTAGGCGTGCGCCCTGGCTCATCAGCGCGACCAGCGCGCTCGAGTCGATGCCGCCCGAGAGAAACGCGCCGAGCGGCACCTCCGACATCAGCTGGCTGGTGACGGCGCGCTGCAACGTCTCGCGTACGGCGTCGGCGGCCTGGTCGTCTTTCCAGGCGCGAACCGCGACCGCCGCCGGATCCCAGTAGCGCTGCACGGCGACGGCGCCGCCGTGCGCGCGCAGCCACGAGCCGGCCGGCAGCGCGTGGATGCCCTGGAACATCGTGCGCGGCGCGATCGCATATTCGAAGGTGAGGAACTGGTCCAGCGTCTCGAGGTCGAGCGTGCGCGAGACCTCGGGACGCGTGAGCAACGCCTTGACCTCCGAGCCCAGCAGCAGGCCGCGCTCGGTCGAGGTCCAGTAGAGCGGCTTCTCACCGGCGCGATCGCGGGCGGCAAACAGCGTCCGGGTGCGCGCATCCCAGATGATGGCCGCGAACATCCCGCGCACCCGCGAGGGGAACGCCTCGCCCCACTCTTCCCACGCATGCAGCAGCGACTCGATGTCGGACGACCGCGTCTTGAAGCGGTGCCCCTTCGCTTCGAGCTCGTGGCGCAGTTGGAGGAAGTTGTAGATCTCGCCGTTGGCGACGATGTGGATCTCGCCGCTCTCGTTCGAGATCGGCTGTTGCCCGGTGGCCACATCGACAATCGCCAGCCGCCGCATGCCGAGCGCGGCGCCGGGCAGACACACGCGGCCGGTTTCGTCAGGCCCGCGGTGCAGCAGTGCCTGCACCATCCCGGCGATGTCGCCGTCTGGCGTCATCCGGGTCGGGTCGCGTTCGATGATGGCGGCGATACCACACATGGCTAGGGGCTGGGGACTGGGGGCTGGGGGCTGGGGCTCATCGACGCCCTTTCGGCGCGTCGATCCCGGATCACTCTGGCCGGCGTGCCGACGGCGATCGCGAACTCGGGAATCTCTCCCACCACCACGGCGCCCGCGCCGATGATCGCATCGCGGCCCACGCGCGAGCCGTCGGTGACGACCACGTGCGCGCCCAGCCACACGCCGGCGCCGACGTCGATGCCGCGCGCGGTGCGGCCCTGCTGCAGCACCGGGATGTCGACGCGGTCGTAGAGATGGTCGCCGCCGACCAGATACGTGTAGGCGGCCATCAGCACGTCGGAGCCGACCCGCACGGTCGAAGCCGAGAAGATCTCGCAGTTGAAGCCGAGGTTGGCGCGATCGTCGAGCACGATGTCGCCGTTCTTGCAGCTGAGGATGGTGTTGCGGCCGACGAAGACGCCGCTGCCGATGACGATGCCGCGGTTGTCGGTGCCCTTGGCGTCGAGGCAGCACTGATCGTCGATGACCACGTTGTCGCCGATCGCGATCTTGTGCGGGTGGCGCAGGGTGACGTTGGCGCCGAAGACCACGTTCCTGCCGACGCGGCCGAGAATCAACGGATAGAGCGTGCCGCGCAGGAAGAGTCCCAGGGCCCCGGGCACCCACGAGGCCAGCAGCATCACCAGCTCGTAGGCGACCAGCGCGCCGAGTCCGGAGCGGCCGACGACGAGGTCCTGGTACTTCGCGACCTTCGACTTCTTCTCGTCGAAGAGTTCCTGCTGGATGACGGTGATGCGCGGGTCGTGCGGGCGATCGCCGGGCGGCATCAGCGCACCGCCGCGAGTGCCGGCGGCTCGGCCGGCGGCTCGCTCTGCCGGATCTCGCGGATGACGTAGGTGGGCTTGCTCTGCGACTCGTAGTAGGTGCGCGCCATCACCTCGGCCAGCAGGCCGAAGGTCACCAGCTGCACGCCGGTAAAGACCAGCAGCACCCCGAGCAGCAGCAGTGGCCGGTCGGCGATCGACTGATGCTGCACCAGGCGCACCCAGCCGAGATAGGCGGTGATGAGCGCGCCGAAGCCGCCGCTCACCAGGCCGAACAGCCCGAAGATCTGCAGCGGCCGCGTCGAGTAGCTGAGCAGGAACTTGACGGTCACGAGATCCAGGACGACGCGCACCGTGCGCGAGATGCCGTATTTCGTCGTGCCTGCCTGACGCGCCCGGTGGTTCACCGCCACCTCGGCAATCCGCACGCCCTGCTCGCTGGCAATCGCCGGCAGGAAGCGGTGCATCTCGCCGTAGAGGCGCAGCGACTTCACGACTTCAGCGCGGAACACCTTGAGCGAGCATCCGTAGTCGTGGAGCGCCACGCCGGTCGCCTTCGAGATGATCCAGTTGGCGACGATCGACGGCAGCCGGCGGTTGACGAAGGTGTCCTGACGGCGCTTGCGCCAGCCGCACACGATGTCGACGTCGTCGCGATCGGCCAGCTGCACCATCGCCTCGATGTCGCGGGGGTCGTTCTGCAAATCGCCATCACTCGTGATGACGAGCCGGCCGCGGGCATGGGCGAAGCCGGCGGCGAAGGCCGCCGTCTGTCCGAAGTTCTTGCGGAAGCGGATGACCCGCAGGCGCGGGTCGCTGGCCTGCAACGCGGCCAGCTGCGCAAACGAGTCGTCGGTCGAGCCGTCGTCGACGACGATGACCTCGAAACGGCGGCCGGAGGCCCCGAGCACCTGCATCAGCTCGTCGTACAACGGCCGGATGTTGGGCGACTCGTTGCGGATCGGGATGACGAGGGAGAGCTCTGGAGTCATTCGGGGCGGGCGGCCAGATCCGTCAGAGTATACCCTGTGCCCGGATCGGCACGCCCACCCCGTCGGCGGCAGCGGCTAGAACTTCACGTGGACGGTCAGGAGGTAGTGGAAGCCGCCCAGGTCCAGCTTCGAGCCGAGGAAGTCCTCCGAGAGGTCAGCCTCGGCCTTCTGGTAGCGCACTTCCCCGCCCAGCGAGAAGGTGTCGCCCAGCGGGAAGCGGATGCCGGCCAGCGCCACCGGGCCCAGTTCGGTGCCGGAGGCGACAAAGCGGTCGTTGAAGACGCTGCGGTCGGTGAAGTCCACGAAGTCGCCGACCTCGCTGTAGCGATAGTTGAAGATGCCGAGGCCGCCGCCGATGTAGGGCTTGACGGCCCGTGAGCGGCCGAACGGCAGAATTCGCGCGGTCACCGACATCGGCACGATTCGGAGCTTGAGATCCTGTTCGATTTCCGTTCCGTCGCGATTCACGAAGTCGGAGTAGATCGTCGGCACCGTCCGGCTCGTGAAGCCGATGCCGGCACCCACTTCGAAGAACTCACCCACCGGCAGCAGCCAGTCGAGGCCGACCGATCCGGTATTGAAGTCCGAGACGTCGAAGCTGAGGATGTCGCGATTCTCGAACAGCACGTCGCCGTCGACGCGGGCGTCCGCGCCGGTCACGGCGAAGCCGCCGAGCGACAGACTGATGGCCTGTTGCGCCTGTGCGGGCGTCGGCAGCATCAGCAGACCTGCCATCACTACGACGCGCGTCATGTGTACGATCCGCATCGCACTCTCCCACTGAAACTCGCGGGTGAAGTCCCGCGGCACGGCTTGGCGCGTGTGCAGACGACTACTGCACGGGCAATGCCAGATCGCCGATTGGCGATTTCGTGTGGAATCCTGCGGGAGGCGCGGGGCCGGGCCGGGTGGCCGGGGTCAGGGCGTCTTGTTTCGGCGACGCTCGTTGAAGCGCGCCGCGACCTCGACCATCTGCTGGTGCAGGCGCCCGTTGGACGCCAGCAGGTGCCCCCCGGCCGGATCCCACGGCCCGCCGTCGAGGCCGCTGACCGTGCCGCCGGCTTCCTGCACGAGCAAGGCGCCAGCACGGGTGTCCCACGGCTGCAGGCCGCGTTCCCAGAACCCGTCCATGCGGCCGGCCGCGACCCAGCACAGGTCCACGGCGGCCGAGCCCAGACGGCGGATGGCGCGCGCCTGGCCGACGTAGGCCGAGAACAGGCCGATCACCTCGTCGAGCGTGCTGTGCACGTTGTACGGGAAGCCGGTGACCAGCACCGCGTCGATGAGCTGCTCGGCCGACGACACCTTGAGCGGCGCCCCATTGAGCCAGGCGCCGACGCCGCGTTCGGCGGTGAAGAGTTCCTGGCGCATCGGGTCGAACACCGCGCCGACCACCGCCTCGCCGTCGATCTCGAGGGCCAGCGACGAACAGAAGATCGGAATGCCGTGCGCGAAGTTGGTGGTGCCGTCGAGCGGGTCGAACACCCAGCGGTGCGAGGCGCCGGAGCGCTCGCCGCCCAGTTCCTCGGCCAGGATGTCGTGACCGGGGAAACGCGCGCCGATGAGGGCACGGGCCGCGCGCTCGACTTCGACGTCCACCTCGGTCACCAGGTCGATGGTGCCCTTCTTGTCGACCGTGAAGACCGAGCCGAAACGGGCTTTCTGCAGGGCGCCGGCGCCGGTGACGACCTCGATGGCGGTCGCGAGATAGCGTGGATCGGGGGCGCTCACGAGGCCGACGCGTCCGGCCGGCGCTTGACCATCCGCACTTCCATCCCGCCCTGGGGGGCGCGGCGCAGCGTCAGATCGTCCATGAAACTGCGGATGAGGAAGATGCCGCGGCCGCTCGACTTCAACAGGTTCTCCGGGGCCAGTGGGTCGGCGACATCTTCCGGATCGAAGCCGTCGCCCTGGTCGCGCACGAGGATGACGAGCTCCGTGGGTTGTTCGGCCGGCGAGGCGATGAACTCGACGGCAACGCGCTTGGACTCGTCGCCCTTGTTACCGTGTTTCATCGCGTTGGCGACCGACTCGCGGACGGCGATGCTGATCCAGTGCAGGGTGTCGTCGTCGAAGCCGACCAGCCGCGACATGTGTCCGCCCACGACCTCGACGAAGTCGAGCATGTCGAACGCACTGCCGATATCCAATCGGACGGAATGGCTGGCGCGTGTCATGCGGCCCCGTGTCGGGCCACCAGTGCCCCTGGCATCGCCACCAGTATACGCGGGGCGCGCAGGCATTGGCGCATCGGCCCGCCGATCGCTATAGTGAACCCCCATGACCGTCTCCCGCGCGACCCTGGTGCGGCCCGCGCGGGCAGTGCGCGGTCGGCTGCGCGTGCCGCCGGACAAGTCGATTTCCCACCGCTACGCGCTGTTTGCCGCTCTGGCGAATGGCCCCACCGCCATCACCGGGTATTCCACCGGCGCCGACTGCCAGTCGACCCTCGGCGTGCTCGAGGCCCTGGGCGTCGCCGTCACCCGCGTCGCCACGGCCGGCGGCCAGGACGTGCGCATCACGGGACGTCCGCACGGCTTCGCCGCGCCACGCGGCCCGCTCGACTGCGGCAACTCCGGCACCACGATGCGCCTGATGGCCGGTCTGCTCGCCTCACAGCCCTTCGCCAGCGTGCTGGTCGGCGACGCGTCGCTGTCGTCGCGTCCGATGCGCCGCGTGATGACGCCGCTCACGCTCATGGGCGCCGAGCTCGCCGCCGGCGACGGCGGCCGGCCACCGCTCCATGTCACAGGCGGCCCGCTGCGAGGGATCACCTACACGCCGGAAGTCCCCAGCGCGCAGACGAAGAGCGCGGTGCTGCTGGCGGGACTGCGCGCCGAGGGCACCACGACGGTGCGCGAGCCGGCCCGCACGCGTGACCACACCGAACGCGGCCTCTCGGCCTTCGGGGTGCCGGTGACGCGATCAGCCAATGGCGACATCAGCCTGCCGGGCGGCGCGCCCCTCGCCGGCGGCCTCACCTTGCGGGTGCCGGGCGACCCGTCAGCCACGGCGTTTCTCGCGGTGGCTGCCGCGGGCCTGGCCGACTCCCGTATCGACATCGACGACGTCGGCCTCAATCCCACGCGCACGGCCCTGTTCGACGTGTTGCGCCGCGCCGGCGCCGACGTGACGACGACCGAGACCGACACCTGGCACGGCGAGCCGGTCGGCCGCGTGTCAGTGGCCACCGGCAGCCGTCTCGACATCGTCATCACGCCGGAGGAAGTGCCGCTGCTCATCGACGAACTGCCGGCGCTGGCGGCGCTGGCCACCTTCGGCGGATCGATGCTCGTGAGCGGCGCGGCCGAGCTCCGCGTCAAGGAGAGCGATCGCATCAGCGCGCTGGTGACCGGCCTGCGCGCCATGGGCGCCGATGTGGACGAATTCGAGGACGGCTTCGCGGTGCGCGGATCGCGGCGCCTCTCCGGCGGCATCGTCGACGCCCGTCACGATCACCGCCTCGCCATGAGCTTTGCGGTCGCCGCGCTCGGCGCCACCCATCCCACCGAGATTCACGGCGCCGAGGTGGCGGCGGTGTCGTTTCCCGGCTTCTACGACCTGCTCGACCGGCTGCGGGCATGAAGGCCGACAAGGTCTACCTCGTGGGCTTCATGGGCGCCGGCAAGACCACGGTGGGTCGCGCCCTGGCCAAACGTCTCGACTGGCGCTTCGAAGACGTCGACGAGCGTATCGAGCGGGCCGAAGGCCGCGACGTCGCGGCGATCTTCCGGCAGTCGGGCGAGCCGTATTTCCGCGCCCTCGAACGTCAGGCCCTCGCCGATCTGCTGCCTGCGCGCGGCGTGGTCGTGGCCACCGGCGGCGGCACGCCGGTCGATCCGGCCAACCGCGCGCTCATGGCCCGGGACGGCGTGGTGGCGTGGCTCGACGCCCCGTTCACGACGGTCACCGGCCGCGTGCCGGCCGACGGCCGCCGTCCGCTGGCGGCCAACCGTGCCGAGATGGAGCGGCTGTACAATGAGCGGCTGGCGGCCTATTCGCAAGCCCACGCCCGCTTCGACGTGTCGAGGGCGAGCGTGGACGAGATCGTCGATCACGTCACCGACTGGTTGGAACACTGATGCGCTACCTGGTCCTGAGTGACATCCACGCGAATCTCGAGGCGCTCGAGGCCGTGCTCGACGCCGCCCGCGAGATTCCCTACGAGCGTATCCTGGTGCTCGGCGATCTGGTGGGCTACGGCGCCGACCCGAACGCCGTCGTCGATCGCATCCGCGGCCTGCAGCCGCACGCCGTCATCCGCGGCAATCACGACAAGGTGGGCGCCGGGCTCGAACCTTCCGACGCCTTCAACGCCGTCGCCCGGGCCGCCATCCGCTGGACCTACGAAGCGCTCAGTGACGACAACCGCGACTGGCTGGCGGAGTTGCCGGCGGGCCCGCTGGTCGTCGATGAGCTGCTCGAGATCTGCCACGGCACGCCGTTCGACGAAGACATGTACGTCTTCGACGACGCCGACGTGCTGCGCTCGATGCAGGCGGCCGACCGGCGGCTGATCCTCTTCGGCCACACCCACGTGCAGGTCGGCTACCGGCTGGCGAACCAGTCACTGACGCTGGCGACGGCCGATATCCGCCGGCCGCTGCACATCGCCATCAGCCAGGGCCACTACCTGATCAACCCGGGCTCGGTCGGCCAGCCGCGCGACGGCGATCCGCGGGCCGGGTTCGGCGTCTACGACGCGGCCAGTCAGGTGGTCGAGATCTACCGCACGCCCTATCCGATCGAACGCACGCAGGCCCGGATCCGTGAGGCCGGCCTGCCGGAAGCGTTGGCGCAGCGGCTGGCGATCGGACGCTAGGCGCGGGGATGGCCGCCGGCTAGACGCCCGCGGCCTTGCGCTGCGCGCGTTCGTCGCGCTTCTTCTGCTCCATCGCCATCGCGTCGGCCGCCGCGCGCGAGCCGAGCACCCAGCCGATGACGACCCCGAACAGCAGGATGACCGGAATGTAGATGAAGTGCCCCGCGCTCGGGGTGCCGAAGTCCACCTCAGTGGTCCTTCCGCTCGAGACGCGCGAGATCCGTTTCGGCCTGGCCGAGGCGCCGGCCGAGCGACCAGACGTAGCCGAACAGCGCAATCCACACGAAGGCGTAGGCGGCGGCGACCAGGTTGATGGCCGGGATCTGTTCTTCCGGCGGCACCTCGGACATCGGCACGAACTCGTCGGGCGACGGCGTCGGCTGCGCTCCGCCCACCGCGGGCACCAGCAGCGCCACCACCAGGAACAGCAATCGCAGGTATCGCATCACGCCTCGTCGTGCGACAGGTAGAGCGTATCGATCCGGGCGCGATGTCTCTCGAGCGTCGCGCGGAGCGAGAGCAGCGCCAGGAACAGCAGCAGGAAGGCCGTCACGCAGAACCACAGCGGAATGCCCATCTCGACCGGCAGCGTCGGCACCACCGAGGTCTTGGGATGCAGCGTGCGCCAGTAGTTCACCGAGACGTAGATGAACGGCACGTTGGCCATGCCGAAGAGCGCCAGGCCGGCCGAGAGCTTCTCGGAGCCGGGGCCGCCGAACTGGCGCAGCAGCAGATAGGCGACGAAGATGAGAAACAGCATCAGGCTCGACGTGAGCCGCGCGTCCCAGACCCACCAGACGCCCCACGCCTTGCGCGCCCACAGCGGCCCGGTGACGAGCGCCAGCAGGCCGAAGACGACCACCAGTTCCGCCGCCGCCACCGCCGTGGCGTCTGACGCCGCGCGTTTGGTGAACAGGAAGCGCGCACTGGCGACGCCGGCCACGATCGCCGCGACCATGAACATCCACGCCGACGGCATGTGATAGAAATAGATCTTGTAAACGAGGCCCATCGTGGCCTCGTGCGGCGCGGCGTTGATCACCCACGGCGAGGCCGCGAACATGAGCGCCGCGATTCCCAGTTGCGCTTTGACTGCCGTCGTCACGTCGTCCTTCTTTCGTCCTGCCCCGCTCAGTCGGTCATGAGCGGCTCGAACGTCCAGAGCGCCAGCGTCACGAACACGACATCGAAGAACACCAGCAGCGCGAACCAGAACTGCGCCATCCCGAGGTCGGGTTCGGCCTGGAAGAGCGCCGCGGTGCCCCGGACCCCGGCAATCATGACTGGAACGGTCATCGGATACAACAGCACCGGCAGCAGCACGTCGCGGCTGCGGGCGCGCACCAGCATGGCGGCGAACAGCGTGCCGATGGCGGCAAAGCCCAGCGTGCCGGCGGCGAGCAGGCCGGCCAGGCGCAGCGGCGCCGCGAAGACCGGCGCCTGGAACAGCAGGCCCACGAGCGGCACCAGGATGAGCTCCACCAGGCCCATGAGGATCAGCATGCCCGCAAGCTTGCCGGCGTAGAGCGCCGGCCGGTCCGCCGGCGCCAGCATCAGCGCGCGGAGCGTGTCGGCCTGACGTTCGCGTTCGAACGTGCGGCCGAGAGCCAGGGTGCCGGAGAAGGCGACGGTGATCCACAGAATCGCGGCGGCGACGCCGTCCATCGGCACACCTTCCTTGACGAAGCCGAAGGCGAAGATGAGAACGACGGTGATGGCGAAGAAAAGCGTGGTCGAGACGACCTCGAGACTGCGCACCTCGACGGTCAGATCCTTCCGCACGACGAGCGCCGCCACGCGGAGAAAGCCGGTGGCCTCGTCGCGCAGGCGGCGCATCTGCTCGATGAAAGCGTTCATGACGCGTGCATCGCCTCGCGGTAGCGGTCCCGCAGCGTCCCTGGTGACGTGGGCGCCGCCACCCGCTTGCCGCCCTGCAGGAACACGACCTCGTTCAGCAGACCGTCCACGACGTCGAGATCGTGCGTCGCCAGCACCGTGACGACACCGCGTGCCTGCTCCTCGCGCAGCCGCGCCACCAGGGCCACGGCCGAGGCCTGATCGAGGCCCGTGAACGGCTCGTCGAGGAGCAGCAGGCGCGGCCCGTGCAGCAGCGCCCGCTCCAGCGCCACCCGCTGCCGCATGCCGCGCGAGAACGACGACACCAGATCGTCGGCTCGCGCCGCGAGACCCGCTCGCTCGAGCGCCGCTGCCGCGGCACCCGCCGCGTCGGGCATGTCGTAGAGGCGGCCGAAGAACACGAGGTTCTCGCGGGCCGTCAGTTCCGGATAGAGGAACAGATCGTGTCCGAGCATGCCGATGCGGGCGCGCAGCGCCGCGCCGGCCTCGGCGCCGGTCCTGCCGCCGTAGCGCACGACGCCGGTCGAAGGCGCGAGCAGCGTGCCGAGAATCGACAGCAGCGTGGACTTGCCGGCGCCGTTGTGACCGAGCAGGCCGACGATGTCGCCGGCGCGCGCGGTGAACGAGATGTCGGTGAGGGCGCGCCGCCGGGCGTAGTGACGGCCCACACGGTCGGCACTCACCGCGTCGAAATCGCTCACGCCGCCGTTCCCGCGCCGCCCGCCGCGTCGTCGAGCTGCGCGTAGACCTGCTCCACGGCGGCCATCAGGCGTTCGCGCCGGGCATCGCGCTTCGTGTCTCCGCCTTTCAGTCGGGTTTCGGCATCGATGGCGGCGATGGCGCCGAGCAGCCGCTCGCGTTCGGCCAGCAGGCCCTTGGTCTCACGCGACCGATCCGGCGCGCTGCTGAGGATCGCCCACACCACCCACAACACGCCGGCGCCGGTGACGATGGACGCCGTCCAGTACGGCCAGGCCGGGTGGGCCGGCACGTTCGAGAACGTGACCTCGAGCACCTGGTCTTCGGCGAGCCGTCCGCCGGTGCCGACGATGAACGACTGCCCGTTCGAGTCGCCCTCGCGCACGCCCGAGAGCTGCGGGCTGCTGAGCGTGAGGGTGCCGGCTTTCTCCGTCGCGACCAGGATGCCCTCGACCGGCGCCGGCCATCGCTGCCGGATGCGCAGCGTCGAGGCCAGCGGCACGCGGAAAGCGATCTGGAACGCGGTCTGGCCGGGAGGAAAGGGGCCCGAGAGCGTCAGCGCGCCGTCGGCGATGCGGGCCAGCCCCGGCGGGCCCGACACGAGCGACGCCGCTTCGGCGTCGTCGGGCAGCGTCAGCACGAGCGGCGTGGCCGGATTCACCGGCGTCCGCGCGTTGTTGAGGACGCTGAAGATATAGAAGAAGGTCGGCTCGTCGTCCTGGAACTCGAGCACGATCCGCGTGTCGGGGCCGAAGACCACGGCGCCGGTGCGGGCCGGCGCCTGGGCGGCGACCTCATTGGCTTTCGACTCGGCCGCGGCCACTCTGGCGGCTCCGGCCACGAGCGCGACGCGCACGCCGCCACGGCCCGGCACCGCGAACGGTTGCGAGCGCAGCGTCTCGCCGTCGATGGTCGTCTCGGCCGTCACCTGGCTGCCGACCGGCACGCTGGTGAACTCGGCGCGTCCCTGCGCATCGGTGACTGCCGTCACCTTGCCATCAGGCGTCGTGAGACCGACCTCCTGACCGGGGACGTTGTTGCCCATGCGCTCGCGGACCACCCGCACGGTCACCGTGCCATCGGGCAGTTCCGTCGCCGGCAGCGGCACGCCTGACATCTGGCGGGCGTCGGGCATGGCCACCTGGGCGGCCGCCGGTATCGAGGACGCCAGCACGGCGACCAGTGCCATGAGCCTCACGATTACGCGGGCCGGCGTCATGACGTCGCCCCAGAAATCGACGCTCCGCAGTGCTTGCAGAACCTGGCTAGAAACACCGGACGTGTATTCAGCGACCGCCTGTCGAAGTCGCTGGCCATATTCGGCACACGACAGCTCTGCGGGAATCGCTTCCACCGTCACTTTCAGACCAGCTTCACCAAACTGCGTCCCTTTGTAGTTCATGGCTTCTACGAATGCATCAGTGTAAAGAATTAACATGTCGCCTTCGCTAATCGGCAACGAGAACTTGGTGTATGCCGTCGAATCCAAGACGCCGAGCGGAAGATTGCTTGGCGACTCCTCAAATTCCGCTTCGTCCGAAGTAGCTCGGTCGCAAAGGAAAATCCACTTTCCAGACGACTTGCTGAAAAACAATGGATTCGGATGGCCCGCATTGGTCACCAATAAGCGTTGTTTGTGGCTGAGATAAGTTAACACAACTGCCGTTGCAAATCGACTGCACTCTTCGAGTGCAGTGAATTCGCGATTGATTGCCGCTACCAACCGATCTTGGCTCTTCGAATTCATAAATTTTCTGAGCAAACCACGAAGTGCGATCGACGTTTGGGCGACCTCAACAC
>JANNIB010000075.1:0-3124 GCA_031404695.1 Acidobacteriota bacterium | reverse complement strand
ATCTGGACGCGCGAAAACGACATCCAGCACGACTACTACCGCGGCGCCGCGCTGTCGCGTCACGCCGGAGCGCTCGACGCCAGCGGCGTGCCGCTGGCCGCTCACTCGTACTACACGGGCGGCGGCAACTCCGAAGCCGTGGCGATGCCGTATGCCATCGCCGAACAGCACGCCGACGAGAAGACCTCGAAGCACCCGGTCCGGGCCGGTCAGTGGCGATCGGTGTTGAACTCCCAGCACGGCTTCTTCAAGGAGTCGTTCATCGACGAGATGGCACACGCCGCCGGCGCCGAGCCGTTCGGCTTCCGCCGCGCCCTGCTGAACGAACAGCCGCGCTTCAAGGCCGCGCTCGAGAAGGCCGCGGAGATGTCGGGCTGGGGCACGCCGCTGCCGGCCGGTGAAGGCCGCGGCATCGCCATCTGCGAGAGCTTCGGCACCATCGTGGCCGAGGTGGCACACGTGGCGGTGTCAGCCGAGGGGACGCTGAAGGTGCTGCATGTCTACGCGGCGGTCGATTGCGGCGACGTGGTGCATCTGGACGGCGCCACCGCGCAGGTCGAAGGCGGCATCATCTTCGCGCTGTCGGCGGCGCTGCTGAGCGAGATCACGATCGCCGAGGGCCGCGTCGTCGAGTCGAACTTCCGCGATTACCCGATGATCCACCTCAAGGACGCGCCGAAAGTCACCACCGTCTTCATCCGGTCGGCCGCGCCCCTCGGGGGCCTGGGGGAGCCGTGCGTGCCGCCGCTGGCGCCGGCGCTCACCAACGCCATCTACGCCGCCACCGGCGTGCGCGTACGCGAACTGCCGATCAGCAAGACGCCGCTGACGCGGGCCTGACACACGCGCGGGACGGCGCTCGAACCGGCTACTTGCGGACCACGAACTGATTCAACACCATCAGGTCGAGCCCGGAGCCGTAGAACACGCGGATCGCATCGCGGGGACTGCACACGATCGGCTCGTGAAAGCCGTTGAAGGACGTGTTCACGAGAAATGGCAGACCGCTCGAGTGCCCGACGGCTTCGAGCAGGCGCCGGAACATCGGGTGGGCGTCTGGGGCCACGGTGTGCACGCGCAGCGCGGCGTCGGGCGCCGGCAACACGTGGCGGAAGAGTGCGGGATCGCGTGGCCGATAGTCACATTCCATGAACGGCGCCTCGTCCGGGCCGTCGAAATAGGTGCTCACCGCCTCCTGCAAGCCGCTCACCGCGTAGCCGCGCCAGCTTTCGCGCTGCTTCAGGAAGCGGTTGAGGTTCTCCAGCACGTACGGCGCCTGCGGATTCGCCAGGATGCTGCGGGCGCCCAGCGCCCGCGGGCCCCATTCCATCCGGCCCTGGAACCACCCGATCAGGAATCCCTGTTCGATGCCCTTGAGCGCCGCCGCGATGGCGCCCTCTTCCGAGACCCATTCGTACTGCAGTTTGCAGTTGTCGAGAACTTCTTTGGTCTCTTGTGGCGAATAAGCCGGTCCGAGAAACGGCGAGGTGCAATCGATCCGCGTGGCGCTGGCCGACAGCGCCGCGCCAACGGCGTTGCCGCCGTCACCTGGGTCTGGCGGGACGAAGACGCTCGAGAAGAGCCCGGACAACTTCACGCGCGTGTTCACGGCCGAGCTGTGGAAGAGGCTGCCCCCCAGGCACAGCTGCGACACGCCGGTGCGGGTGCGCACCTCGCTCAGCAGCTCCACCAGCAAATCGGTGACCCGGGCCTGCAGGGCAGCGGCCAGGGCCGCGGGCACCGGTCCCCCGCCCTGGGCCTGGGCCAGACCGTGGATCTGCTGCTGGAGGTCGGCGGCGACCGCAAGACCGTCAGCAGTCCGGGCGATCAAGGGGTCGACCCTGACGTCTCGTGTGGACGGCTGCAACTGGGCGAGCGCCGCGAGGCGCCGGGCGGCATCCGCCGGATTGAGCCCCAGGGCGGCGCCACATCGCGACAGCACGCGCGCGAACCCCGGCCCCTGCCACGGCCAGGGCACGCGCTGCAGCACAGTGCCGTCACCCACCCACACGCTCACCTCGGGCGCGTCGCGGTCGCAGACGACCACGGCCGCTGACGAAAACGGCGAGGTCAGATAGGCGGTGGCGGCGTGGGCGAAATGGTGGTCCACCTGTTCGACCGGCGCCGGTGCCCGATCGCCGTCGCCGTCGGCCGCCAGCCACCGATCGACGGACGCGCGTGACAGCCCCAGGCGTTGCAGGAGCAGGTCGAGCGCCTCGTCGGGCACTCCCGACGCGTTCACGCCGGCGTCGCGCGCGCGCGTCACGCGCTCCTGGGCACACACGCCGGCGAGTTGCCCCGCGTTGACCACGGCGGCAGCGCCGCTGCGCCGCCCGCCTCCGATACCTACAGCGATCATCGTCCCATTGTGACGGGCAATGGCCTACTGCGGGCGACGAAAGAGTCCGACGTAGACGGCCTTGCCGAGGATGTGGCCCTGCATGGCGTTGTAGACGGCCGTGCGCGAGGCCCACGCATCGGCGCCATGGGGGACGTCGAACTTCGTGTCGAGCGCGAAGAGCTCGAACGTGTAGTGGTGCAGCGGCCCGGTGGCCGGCGCGCCGGGGCCGCGGTAGACCTCACCACTCGCGCTCGTCTGCCGGCTGCCGTCGGGCAGCGTCGGGCCCTTCGGCTGGCCTTCCGCCATGCCGGTGGAGGTGCCGGGGATGCCCCACACGAGCCAGTGCACCTGATCTTCGGTGGTCTTGTTGCGCGCCACGTCAGGGTCGCGCATGTGCAGCACGAAGCTCTGCGTGCCGGCCGGCACGTTGGTCCACGCCAGCGCCGGCGACACCTGCTCGGCGACCTGCGTGTACCTGTTGGGAATCACGCCGCCGTCGGGGAAGGCCGTCGTCGTCAGCGTGAGCTGGGGGCGCGGGGGGGTGGCGGGCTGTCCCGCCGGCGCCTGTGCGAACGCGGTTGCTGGCAGCAGCGCCAGCCCCATGATCAGTCCTGTCCAGGTGGTGCGCGTCATCAGTCGTCTCCCCGGCCCTTCGGTGCCGAGCCGCTCCCGAAGGATATGGCTACTGCTGTTGCTGCTGTTGTTGTTGTTCGGTCAGCGGATCGGCGGCTTCTTCCGGCGCCAACACTTCGGCCGTCCACGTGGCGGCGGCCACGACGGCGG
>JANNIB010000074.1:0-12889 GCA_031404695.1 Acidobacteriota bacterium | reverse complement strand
TTCAGCCGATCTTCGTAGGTGGCGATCCGCTCGAGGTAGCGGGCGGTCAACTGCCGTGAGGTCACGCGGCCGTCACGCAGCGCCGCCTGGATCGTCGCGATGTCGGTTTCAACGACGCCGAAGGGCGTCGCTGGAGCGGTGGCCGTCGGCGCTGGCGGCTCGCCGCAGGCCATCAGCGTCAGGCAGCCCAGCACCGGCAGCACGGCACGTCGTCGCATCATCACATCTCGCTCCTTTGCGGACGCCGATGTCCGCCTCAGCCCCGGCGTCGTTCGTAGCGGGCGCTCTGCAGCACGTAGGGACCGGGCAATCGTATAGCGGTCAGCACGCCGTGGGCGATCGTATCGAGTCCATACGTGGCGCCGATGATGCGCGGATGCGGCCAGTCGTCCTCGTCGATGTCGGCGTTGTTGTGATGGCCGTAGACGACCGGACGCGCACCCGTGTAGGCCTCGGGAAAGCCCGGCGCCCCCCAGACGAGCGCCTCGTCCTGTACGGTCAGGCTGTCACTCTTCGGATCGACGCCACCGTGCGTGCAGACGCACTCGGGCGTCTCGTGGAAGAGATGCAGCGAGTCGAAGAAGTCGCGATGAGTGGCCGGCAGGGCATCGAAGAAGTGTTCGTAGGGCAGGGCCACGGTGCCGCCGTACAGAGACGCGCGCGCGTCCTTCGATGCCGCCTGGATCGCGGCGGCCGCCTCCATCGAGTAGCTGCGGATGGTGGTGAGCGCGTTCATTCCCAGCAGCCACGCATGCCTGGTGTGGTCGTCGCGTGTCTCGAGCATCCACTCCTCGTGGTTGCCGCGCAGGCACGCGATGGTGGCCGGCACCGACGCCCTGAAGTCGAGAATGGCGTCGATGCAGGCCCTGGTGTCTTTGCCGCGATCGATGTAGTCGCCGAGGAACACCACCGTGTCGCCGGCGCCGATGTTGGGCCGCACGCGCTCCAGCAGGTCGTGGAGCGGCTTCACCTGCCCGTGGATGTCGCCAATAGCGATCGTGGCCATGCCGTAGGTGATGCTATCGCACGGCGATTTGTAACGGGGTCTGTCACGGTCACCAACCCGTGACAAACGGTGACCGTGACAGACCCCGTTACAAATCGTCAGCGGGTCAGGGGCGAATCGGCAACTCGAGGAGTTGTGCCGTGGCGGCGTCGACTGCCACGAGCGCTTTCTGCTGATCCGCGCGGGCCTTGACTTCCCGCAGTGCCGCATCGGCCGTGGCAACCTCCCGAAGATTGACCAGGAACTGCGTGGAGTCGCCGAGGGCGAAGCGGTCGCGCTCCAGCGCCTCGAGTTCCCGGGCGACCGTCAGTTCCTCCGAGACCACGGCGAGCACGTCGCGGGCGGCCTGCACGGCGCTCAGGGCGTCCTGCACCTCAGCTCGAATCTCGTCTTCGGCCCAGCGCAGGTCCTGATCCAGTGCCGCCACTTTGCCGCGAACCTGCAGGGTCTTGCCGGTCGCCCTGCGACGCTGGAACGGCAGCTGAAAGATGACGCCTGCTTCGAAGCCCTCCCCGGCTCGGCTGGCCGATCCGCTCCCGACGTCTCGTGACACCTCGGAGAAGAGATCGAGGGTGGGCAACACCGTGTTCTCGGCGAGACGCAACTCGACCTCCTGCTGAGCGCGCTTGAGCCGCAAGGCTTTCAGCTCGGGACGGCGCTCGAGCGCACGCTGCACGGTCTCGATCTCGTCAGGTGCGGGTGACAGCACGGGCCCCGGCAGCGTGGGCAGGCGCTGCTCGTCCAGCCTGACAGGCCGGCCATCCGGCCCGCGCAGGTAGAGGGAGAGATCAATGGCTTTCATCTGCAGTTGTCGGTCGGCAAGCAACAGCGCGGACCGCCGCTGCAGAATGGCCCGCCGATTATCTGTGCGTTCGACTGCCGGGATTTGTCCGAGGGTGATGGCATCAGCCAGTTGCTGGTCGCGAGCCTCCGCCAGCACCAGCAGGTCGCGAGCCACCCGGAGCTGCTGCCCGGCGCCGACCCAGTCCCAGTACTCCGACAGTGCCTGCTTGAAGAACGTGAGCCGCGCCTTGTCCAGACCGCGCGCCGCGACCTCGACGCCGAGTTCGCTTACCTGCTGGCCGGCGCGACGAGCATCGGTCGCCCGGTTGCGAAGCAACGGCAATTGCACCCCGCCGGTGAACTCGCCCTCCGACAGCGTCTGCAGCTTGCCGTCGTAGGGTGCAAACACTCCTCGGCCAAGTCGATACCCTCCGTAGGTGGTCACTCCGAGCACCGTCAGCGGCTGCTCGAATATTCCCGACACACGTTCACTGTCGTAGAACCCGCGCACGGTCGTCGCCGAGGCCTTGAAGGACAGATCGAACGCACCGCGCGCTTCAAGGAACTCACCTTCCGCGATCGCGACGTCCTGGCGTGCCCGCTCGAGCAGGGGCAGGGCGCGTTCCACCGAGGCGAGGAGCTCGGTCGTGGTGAGCGGCGTTTCACCCGGCGTCGACGACTGGGGTCGGGCCCAGTCGGCCGCGACCAGCACCCCAGCCACTGCGACGAGCACTCGACACAACAGGCGCGTCATCACTTCTCGTCGCCCTTGTCGGACGAGGCACCCTCGTCGGCGGCCACGGCCTTGCCGGCCGGGTCGTAGGCGGACGCGTTCGGTTCGTCCATCGACACCACCGGCGGGAAGCCATTGAACTGCCGCCAGAGCTCGTAGCCGAGCGGCACGATGTTGAGGAGCACCCAGCCATTGGCCCTTACGCCCTGACGCAGGAAGCGCCGCGACGGCCACGGATCGTCCTTCGGATCCGGTTCGACCAGCACCCGGAACTTGCCCTTGCCGTTGTCGGTCGGATCGATGAGCAACACCCGTCCGCCGAAGGTGCCGACCGCGATCGCCGGCCAGCCCGTGAACTGCAGCGCCGGCCAGCCCTCGAACTGCAGGCGCGCGGTGTTTCCCGGCGCCAGCATCGGCATGTCGTTGCCGTCGACCCATAGCTCGACCACATCTTTGGACGATGCGGGCACGATGACGGCGAGCGGCGCACCGGCTTTGAGCAATTCGCCGCTCTGCCGCGCCAGCACTCGAAACACCGTGCCATCAATCGGGGCGGTGACCCGTTGTGTCCGTTGACGAGCCACCCGCACCTCGAGTTTGGCCAGCTCACCGCGTGACTTCGCCACCTCGCCGTGGGGCGCGGGCCCGGCGGCGCCGGCCGCCGCCACCCCCGCGGCCGCGGCGGCGCGGGCCTCGTCCACGCGGGCGTCGGCGTCGGCGCGGGTCCGTTGCAGTTCGGCCTTGAGCGAGGCGGCTTCGTTGCGCGCGGCGTTCAGCGTGGCGATCGACCGGTCCACTTCGGCGGTGCGGGTGGCGGCTTCCAACTCGGCCAGCTCGACGCCGCGTGTCGAGGTGAGCCCTTTTGCCATCAGCGATCGCTGGCGGTCGATGTTCAGGTCGGCCGTGACTTTCGCCGCCCGTGCGGCGGTGAGCGCCTGTTCGGCGGCGATGACGCGATCACGGCCCATCTGCTCGCGCAGTGCCGCCGCCTCCACGCTGCTGGTCAGCGTCTCGATCAGGCTGCCGACGCGACTGTCGAGAGAACCGGCGCGCGATTCGCCCTGCTCGATAGAGCGCAGGTTCTGGTCGCGTTCCTCGCCGAGCCGATCCAGAATCGCCGGATCGTTGTCGGTCAGCTCGACCATCAGATCACCGCGGCGCACGGTGCTGCCTTCGACGACGTGCCACTTGACGACACGCCCCTCGATCACTGCTTCGACCCGCTGCAGGCGCTCTTCAGGACTGAAGGCGATGACTCGTCCGGAGCCGGGGATGTTCTGCTGCCACGGCGTCAGGATCAGAACGACGGCGGTGACCACCAGCAGGATCACCAGCAGTCGCGCCAGCAGACGTGACGAGCGTGGGGCCTGAACGTTGTGCAGCGCGAGGCGCTGGCTCATCTGCCAGCCAGTCGCCGGGGAGATCTCCGGGCCACTCATCGTCTGAACTCCTCCGGGGAGGCGTCGCGAACTTCACCGTCCTTGAGAAGCACGACCCGCGAACACTGGGCCAGCAGGTCGGGGCGGTCTGTCACGCACACCAGCGTCCATGGGGCGTCGGGCGCAAACAACACCGAGGTCAGGCGTTGGTCGTCGTCGCGACGGTCAATCTGGTCGAGAGCGCCGTCGATGATGATGAGGCGCGGCCGACCGGCAATGGCACGGGCAATCATCAGGCGGCAGGCCTGGCGGTACGACAACGGACGTCCGTGCGGGTGCAGTTCGGTGTCGAGGCCACCGGGCATCGCGAGCAGCTCTTCGAGCAGCCCCACGTCTTCCAGCGCCCGAGTGATGTCGGTGAACGACAAGTCTTCGCGTCCGAGCCGGAGGTTGTCGGACACCGTCCCCGGGAACAGCTCGACGGCGCGCACCAGCGCCACGTCACGGCGCAGGCTGCGCAGCGGCAGCGAGCGAAGGTCGATGCCATCGACGCGCAACGAGCCGGTGGCCTGCTCACGCAAGCCGAACAGCACGTCGGCGAGCGTGCTCTTGCCGGCGCCGTTGGGCCCGGTCACACCGACCCGGGCCCCCGCCGGGATATCCCACGACCGGATCGCCAGTGCGGCTCGCGGGCTGTCTTCGTAGTGGACGCGCAGGTCTCGCAGCGTCAACTGCATCGGACCGCGCGGCGGCGATTCCACGACTCCACCGCTGCGTTCGAGCGGGAGATCTACCAGTACGCCGAGCTTGTCGATGGCGGCGCACAGGTCGTAGAACACTTCGAGTTGTTTGCCGAACTTGGTGAACGCGCTCAACATCCCGGCGACGATGAGCTCACTCGCGACGAGCTGGCCGAGTGTGAGCTGCCGGCTGATGACCAGCCAGCCCCCGATCCCGAGCAGGGCCGAGCTGGCGACGGCCTGCAGGGCGAATGAACCGACAATCTGCCGGACCAGAATGCGGAAGTGCTTCGCGCGGTACGACAGGTACTGTTCGAGCAGGCGATGAGACCGCTCCATCGCGTACTCGGCGCCGCCGGCCGACTTGAAGGTGACCAGGTTGGCGGCGAGTTGCTCGAGCCACGCAACCAGCGCGTACTTCACCTTCGACTCGTTGATGCTGGTGGCCAGGGCACCGCGACCGAGGACGAAGATGATGACCGCCATGGCCACGACCAGCAGAACGTCGAACGCCAGCAGCCACGGGTGGTAGAGGGCCAGCAGCAGCATGCCGATGACGGTCTGCATCAGGATGCTGAGGCCGTCGATGAGCAGCAGCGCTGCCGACTTCTGAATGGTGATGGTGTCGAAGAAGCGGTTGACCAGTTCCGGGCCGTGGTAGCGATCGAAGGCACTGACCCGCACGCGCAGCAGTCGCCACGTCACGTCGGTGGCCACGCGGGCGAAGATGCTGCGCTGGATGATCTCGACGACACCGGCCCGCAGCGCGTTCATCACCGTCGAGAAGCCGAGCGCCACGAACACCAGAAGGGTCAACACGACCAGCGGTTGCAGCACCGATCCGAACGCGATGGTGTTGACCAGTGACTGCACGGCGATCGGGACGACCAGCGCGAGCAGCGCGATCACCACCGAGTAGATGACCGCGACCCACAGCGTCCGCCGCTCGCCCAGGAGCAGCGCCCGCAGCCGGGCATAGGGGTGCAGCGGCGCCTCCCCGTCTCGTGACCGCATCGCCGACAGCGGGGCCGCGGGTTCGGCCATGATCCACTCGACCGGCACGTTTGGATCGTCGACGCCGAGCCAGTCGAGGACACTGGCGATCGACCACCGGGCTGGGCGCGTCTGCGTCCCCGGCACGGCCACGAGCGCTCCGCCACGTGCGGCGGTGAGCACGGCAATCGCCTCGGGCTGGCCGTTGGCGCCCGTGCGCAGCGCCAGCCACGGGTAGGCCGGGTCGGCGTCGGACAGAACCTCAGTCAGCGGTCGCCTCACCACCACTGTGATGAGGCCGACTTCCGCTGCCAGCAGCTGGAGCATCGCCAGCGGTCCCGGGCCACGCCCGACCCGCCTCGTGGTCGCGTCGAGCGCCGCAGGATCGACTTCCAGGCCGTGGGCGTTGGCCAGATACTGCACCACTGCCCGGACCGCGCGAGCATCGACGGACGGGGCCGGGTCGGGCGGCGTTGGCGAAACGCTAGACATAAGACTTATATTACACGAAATGTGTATCGCGTTTTAGAATACACGTTTTAGGTGTAGTCTATATCTCATGCGGAAGCAAGACGTCCGGACGATGCGGTGGACCTTCCTGACCAACCACGCGCACGTGCTGTTGTGCCTGGCTCGGAGCCCGGAACTGCGCCTGCGTGACGTCGCGGTCCTCGTCGGCGTGACCGAACGCGCCGTGCAGCGCATCATCGCCGACCTGGAAATGGCGGGCTATCTGACTCGACGCCGGGCCGGACGCCAGAACCAGTACGAAATCGCCCAGGACCAGCCGTTGCGGCATGCCGTGGAAGCGCACCAGACCGTGCGGGCGCTGATCGCCATGGCCGTACCCGCGGCACGACGGCCGCGCTCCGCCGTGCCGCTGCCGGCGGCGGCAACGACGCCACCGGCCGCCATCACGCGCGGCAAGCGCACCGCCCCTCGTCGGGGGCGTTAGGCGGGGGCAGGCATCCTGAGCGCCACTGGGGGCGACAGCTCGGCTCGCGCGGCCTTCGAGAGCGCCACGACACCGGGATGGGTCACCCGTCGTTCGATTGAGATTGCGTAGTAGCGCTCGCGGACGGCATCGGTCGCCCACACGACCGTGACACCGTAGTGACGGCAGACCTGTGTGGCGATGGCTGACGGCGCTGGAAACACCGCCGTGCCGGCTTCCCCGAACGCCTTCATCAGTGCCGAGTCGTCGAACTCGCCCCCCACAATTCGCGATGGTGGCCATGCCGCGGGAATGCTGCCGCGTGCCCTCAGGAGGTCGTGTCCATGCGCTTGTTCATCGCCGCTCTTGCCGTCATCAGCCTCGCCGTCCAACCCGCGCAGATGCAGTCGCGCGGCCTCAAGGTGCACATCTCGGTCGACATGGAAGGCATCGCCGGGGTCGTCACCGGCGATCAGATCGGGCCGCAGGGCTTCGAGTACGGCCGCTTCCGCGAGTTCATGACCAAAGAAGCGCTGGCGGCCGTGGCCGCCGCGAAGGAAGCCGGCGCCACCGAGATCGTCGTTGCCGACGCGCACGGCAACGGCGAGAACCTGCTGGTCGAGCAGTTCCCCGCCGACGTGAGGATCGTGCGTTCGTGGCCGCGCAAGCTGCAGATGATGGGCGGCCTCGACCAGACTTTCGACGCCGCCGTCTTCATCGGCTATCACGCCTCGACCAGCAACGTCACCGGCGTGCGGGCGCACACGTTTTCGAGCGCGACACTCACCAAGGTCACGCTGAACGGGGTCGAGATGTCGGAAGGGTCGTGGAACGCGGCCATCGCCGGCCACTTCAACGTGCCGGTGGTGATGGCATCCGGCGACGACGCGGCGATCGCCGAAATCCGCAAGATCGTCGGCAACATCGAAGGGGTCGAGACCAAGCGGTCACTCGGCTTCCACTCGGCCCTGACGCTCACGCCGCAGGCGGTGCAGGCGATGATCGGCCCGGCCGTGAAGGCCGGGCTGGCCAGACGCGCGTCGCTGCCGCCCTACAAGCCGCAGGGGCCGATCATGGTGGAGGTGACCTTCAAGCACTACCTGCCGGCGGAGGTGCTGGCCTACCTGCCGATGTTCGAACGCTCGAGCGCACACTCGGTGCGCTTCCGAGCCAAGGACATGGCCGAGGCAGCCTCGGTGATGGAGTTCATCGGCGAATACCGGCCCGACCTGTCGCCGTAGGCGATTTGTAACGGGGTCTGTCACGGTCACCAACCCGTGACAATCGGTGACCGTGACAGACCCCGTTACAAATGACAGACCTCGTTACAAATCGTCAGCGGTCGGCCAGGTAGCGGTTCGGCACGTTCGGCATCACGGGCACGGGACGGCCCGCCGCAGCCAGCAGCGCCCGGACGACGGCGTCGATGTGGAGCGGTTCGCGATGCACCTGTGGCAGCGTGCCGAGCTGCGCGTACGAGATCGGCGTCAGGTCGAAGAACGTCGTCTCCCACTCGAAGGTGCGACCCCAGACCAGCCCGGCGACCTGGGTGGCGACGTCGGCGCCGGCATGGAGCAGCAGGTCCATCACCGGACGCGATCGATTGGCGTGGCTGTTCACGGTGTGGAAAAGCGGCGTGTGGGCGCCCAGTCCGTCGGCGTCGGTGCCGGCCCTGGCGTTCACGTCGGCGCCAGCGGCGATGAGCGCCTGCGCAGCCGCGAGATGCCCGTATTCGGCGGCCACGTGCAGCAACGTCGCGCCGTCGAGCGGCGTGAAGGCCGAGGGCAACGTGGTGCGGTGCGCGACCAGGCCCGGATCCACCGCCACCGCCGCCGCGGTCGCGGCCGGGTCGTTCAGCAGCACCGGCGTCAGGCGGGCATCGTCAAGGGTGGCGCCGCGGTCGAGGAGCACGCGTACACACGCCGCCAGGCGATTCGAGCGCGTGTACATCTCGAGCAGCCAGGCGATCGGCGTCTTGCCGTCGCGCGGCGCCGCGGCGTCCACGCCGCCGTCGAGCGCGGCCGCGAGGCGCTGCGGGTCGTGCAGCTCACACGCGATGAGGAACTCGTCGGCCGCCATCCGGGCCCTCGGTGCGGAGACTCTCTCGCTCAGCGCGGCGGCAGCAGCGCCTTGCGCACCTTCGCGACCACGGTGAAGTTCGGATCGACGACGTTGGCGATCTCGTATTCGAGCGCCTGTCCCATGAAGGCCGAGGCGCCGCGTTCCGAGAAGCCGTGGTCGGCCATCAGCCAGCGGTGCATCTCGCTGGTCGCATGTTGCAGGGCCTGCAGCAGCGGCCGGGCGCTGCCGAGCACCATGATGTAGGTGTCGTTCTCGAGCCGCGGCCAGCCAGCCGCCTTTTTCTTGATCAGGTCGACGCTGAACTCGACGTCCATCGACGTCTCGAGCCCGGTGCCCACCACCTCACCCTCGCCCTGGCGCGCGTGGCCGTCGCCGAGAAAGAGCAGCGCTCCGGGCTCGTTCACGGGCAGCATCACCGTGGCGCCGGCGACGAGACCGGCGTAGTCCATGTTGCCGCCGAAGGCGCCGGGCGTCGGCGTGGTGATGGCTTCCTTGCGCGCCGGCGCCACGCCGACGCAGCCGAGCATCGGCTTCAGCGGCAGGATCAGCGAGGGCTGCACCTCCGGATCGACGAGCCGTGCGACCCCGGCCGCCTTGTCGATCTCCCAGTTCACGCGCTTCGGGTCACGCGCCTGGCGGGCGGCGATCGATGCCGGATCCACGCTGTACGGGGCCAGCAGGCTTCCCGAGTAGGCGGTCGTGCGGTTGGTCTCGATCTTCTCGATCTTCACGACCAGGATGTCGCCCGGTTCGGCGCCCTCGATGTAGAACGGGCCGGTCTGCGGATTCGGACCCGGCGTCACGTTCTTCCCGTGCCGATCGACGCCGCCGGCATCCACGGTCTCGGTGATCACGCGGTCGCCCGGCTTGAGGCGCAGCGCCGGCGGGTGCGCAAACGAGTAGGTGTGGTAGTAACGCGTCGGCGTGAAGCGATGGGTGTCGGCGTGGAGCACCGGCGAGGCGACGACAACACAGAACAGGAGCGCGATGGGAGTCTTGGTCATGGTGGATGCAACAGTTCGCAGCATCCTACACGTCAAGGGACCAACTGCAACGCATCTCTCGGCGGGATGGATGGACGCGTCCGCTCAGGGTGGGCCGAAGCGTCGGTTGAGGTCGGCCGACGGCGCGCCGAGCTGCAGGCCGGTAAAGGTGCCGTGCTCGGCGATCTCACTCGCCGTCTCGAGCACGCCCGCCCAGGCCACGCGCGCCAGCGCGCCGCCGACGCTGATGCGCCGCACGCCGAGCGCGGCCGCCTCTGGCACCGTGATGAAGGGGGCGTGCACGAGCAGGTTGACCGGCGTGGGCGTGACGGCCTCGACGACGGCGGCGATCTCGTCGGCGCTGCTGATGCCCGGCGCATAGACACAGTCGGCGCCGGCGCCGGCGAATGCCGTCAGGCGCGCGACGGTTTCGGCCAGATCGGGCCGACCGACGATGAACCCCTCGGAACGCGCGGTCAGCAGCACGCCGGTGCCGCTGGCATCGATGGCGCGGCGGGCGGCGCGGACGCGCTCCACCGCCAGGGCGCGGTCGAAGAGCGGGGCCGCAGCGTCGCCGGTCGCGTCTTCAATCGACAGGCCCGCGATCCCGGTCAGCACGGCCCGGCCGACGTTCACCGCAACGCCGCCTGGTTCCACCGCGAAGCCGCCCTCGAAGTCGGCATTCACCGGCACTTCGACCGCGGCGGCCATCGCGGTCAGGTGCGCCAGCATCAGCTCGAGCGGGACCTCGCTGTCACGCCGGCCGAGCGTCCAGGCGAAGCCGGCGCTGGTCGTCGCCAGGGCCTGGAAGCCCATCGCCGCAAGCACACGCGCGCTGCCCGGATCCCACGGATTGGGCATCACGAAGCACCCCGCCGCGTGCAGGGCGTGGAAGGCGCGGATGCGGGCGGTGGCCGGAGCAGACATCGCACTGACCTCCGGGGGCGAGCGCCTCAGTTTTCGTTGGCGTGCAGGGTGCGCGCCGGCTGGCGCAGCGTGGCAAACAGCGTGTCCCGTTCGGCCTCGAAGGCGGCCTTGAGCACCGCCGGCACCGGCTCGCCGGGCGGCAGGTTCTGGTGTTCGGTGATCGGATTCACGTAAGCGCCGTTGCGGCGCAGCCCGTAATGCAGGTGCGGGCCGCTGGCCAGGCCGGTGCGGCCGACGTTGCCGATGAGATCGCCCTGACCGACGCGCGCGCCGGGATTGATGCCGCCGGCGATCGCCGACAGGTGCATGTATTCGCTCTCGTAACCGCTGGTGTGCCGGATGCGCACCGTGCGGCCGCCGCCGTTGGTCCATCCGGCGAAGCTCACCGTGCCGCTCGACACGCTCACCACCGGCGCCCCTGACGGCGCCCCGTAGTCGACGCCGTTATGGGCGCGGGCAAACTTGAGCACCGGATGCAGGCGCGAGCGCGAGAAGCGCGAGGTGATGCGCGGCTCGAACTTGAGCGGCGACTTCAGGAAGAAGCGTTTGAGCGACCGGCCCTCGGTGTCGAAGTAGCCGGCCTTGCCGTCGGGGAACGCAAACCGCATCGCCGCCAGCGTGCGGCCGTCGTTCACGAACTCGGCGGCGCGGACCGGACCGTAGCCCACGAACATGCCGTCGTCGCGGACCGACTTCTCGACCACGAGGCGATAGGCGTCGCCGGGCTGAAGGCCGCTGTTGAAGTCGATCTCGCCGCCGAAGATGTCGGCCATCGCCAGCGCCAGATCGAGCCGTTCGCCGGCGCGTTCGAGCGACTCGCTGATCGACGGCGCATCGCGGTCGATGCGGCCTTCCACCACCACCTCGGTGGTGGTGCGCGGCAGCTCGACCACTTCCGCGTCGAACAGCCCGATGTCGCCGTCGCGGCGCGAGGCGCGCAGCGCGCGGGTGGGATCGATCTCGTATTCGAACGAGCGGATGCGGCCGTCGAACAGGCGCTCGATCCGGTAGATGTTGCCGGCGCGCAGCTTGCGGACGTCGAAGCTCGACGTCACCGCCTGCACCAGCGCCGAGAGCTCGGATTCCGGCAGCAGGTGCTTGCCGAGCATGCCGGCGACCGTGGTGCCATTGGGCACCACCGCCGAGATGACGTCGGAATCGCGCGGCAGCAGGACGTCGGCGAGACGTCGCGGCGCGTCGGTGAGGACGTTGCCGGTGTTCTCCGGCAGCTGGTCGCGCACCACGGCGAGACCGGCGCTCAGGGCCAGGCTGGTGAGTCCGACGAGAATCTGTGTGCGCGGCGTCATCGTGTCGGCAACCGCGGGGTCAGCGGCCGCCCGGCCGGGCCGGGGTGGCGGCGCGCTCGGTCGAGGGCGGCACGAGGCCCTTCAGGCGCATGTAGGTGACGAGGTTGCCGTAGTGCTCGTTGGTGTGGCTGATGTTCTGCACCAGAATCTGCCCGCGCGGCTGCTGGCTCTGGCCCATGGCCACCATCTCGCTCAGCGACGCATCGGTCGCGGCCTTGTAGACACTGTCGCAGTAGGCGACGGCGGCCTTGATGCCGGCGACGAGCGCCGCCTTGCCGGACACCTTCTCGAAGTCTTCCTTGTTCGGGTTGGCCTCGCCTTTGGCGCGCGCGCAGTAGCCGAACTCCGAGTTGGCGATGTGACCGATGAAGCCGCCGAACGTCCGCACCTCCTTCGACGGCTGGAAGGCGAATTCGGCCTCGGGCATCTTCTCCGCGGCTTCGACCGCGTTGCGAGAGACACCCGCATGCATGCGCGTCAGGGCCTCGGCGAGCGCCTTGCCCTGGGCGAAGGCGGGGGCAGCGATGCCAACCATCAGAATAGTGATGAGCGCGTGGCGAATCATGCGGCGTGGTTCTCCTTGAAAGGCGGAATTGTAACCCACGCCCTCACAGCGCCCCTACACAGAATTTCATCGGATCGGCACCACCAGCTGGGCAATCCCGCCGGGCTCGACCCGCACCACTTGCGTAGACTTCCACCCGGCCCGCTCGAGCACCACCTGATAGTCGCCGGGCGCGACGTCGCGCAGCGTGAGCGGCGTCGACCCCCGTTCGCGGCCGTCGATGGTCACGCGCGCCTTCGCGGGCTCGCTGCGCACTTCGAGCACACCGGTCGTGGCCACGCCCTGCAGCTCGACGTACTGCGCGGTCTGCACGCCGGCCCGGATCTGCAGCGGGATCACGCGCGGCTCGGCGCTGCCGGCCCGCACCTGCAGCACGTGCGTGCCCGGGCTCACCCGCACGGTGAGCGGCGTCACGACTTGGGGGGCTGTTCGAATTGCCGAAACGAATCCACCAGCC
>JANNIB010000073.1:0-12305 GCA_031404695.1 Acidobacteriota bacterium | reverse complement strand
CCGCGGCCGATCGGCACCATGCCGTCGATGGCCTTGAGGCCGGTCTGCATCGGCTCGCGCACCGACTGGCGATCCACCACGCCCGGCGCCAGGGTCTCGATCGGGGAGAACGTCTTGGTGAGGATCGGCCCCTTGCCGTCGATCGGCTGGCCGAGCGCGTTGACGACGCGGCCCAGCATCTCTTCGCCCACCGGCACCGAGATGATGCGGCCGGTGCGCTTGACCGGATCGCCTTCCTTGATGGCCAGGTAGTCGCCGAGCAACACCGCGCCGACGCTGTCTTCCTCGAGGTTCAGCGCGATGCCGTAGACCCCGTGCGGGAACTCGAGCATCTCGCCGGCCATGGCGCGCTCGCAGCCGTGCACGCGGGCGATGCCGTCGCCCAGCGAGATGACCGTGCCCACTTCCGCGACGTCGACGTCGACGGCGAAGCCGCCGATCTGGTCGCGGATGATCTTGGAGATTTCGTCAGCTCTGATGTCCATGCTCTGTATCTCAATCGGGTCCCGGGTCTCGGGTCCCGGGTCCCGGGCGGAGCTCGTACGAGCCCCAGCCCCCAGCCCCTAGCCCCCAGCCCCTACCAGTTGCCTGCGCAGCTTCTCGAGCTGCGACTTGACGGTGCCGTCGTAGACGGTGCTGCCCACCTTCGCGAGCACGCCGCCGATGAGTGCCGGATCCACCACCGCGTCCACCGCGACGTTCTTGCCGGTCACCTCGCCGAGCCGCGACTCGATGGCCGTCACGGCCTCGGGCGCCAGTGCCACCGCCGAGCGGATTTCGGCGCGGACGATCTTGCGGCGATCGAGCAGGCGCTCGCGATACACGGCGAGCAGGTCGTGCATCATCCCGAGTCGATCGCGCTCGGCCAGCAGTTGCAGCAGGCGCACAGCGGTCGGCGCCATGCCGATTCGTTCGGCGACCACGGTCGCGACGGCCCGTTTGCCGCTGGCCGGCACCGACGGCGAGAGCAGGGCCTGGCGCAGCTCGCTGCTGTCGTGGAGGAGGTCCACGAACGACGTGAGGTCGCGCTCGACCTTGCCGGCGTCTTCGTCGCTCGAGGTGACGTCGAGCAGGGCCTTGGCGTAACGGGTGGCGGAGGTGCGGGTCGACATGGGTCTAGCGCTCCTTCACCTGGTCGACGTAGCGGGCGACCAGGCGCGTGTGGTCGGCGGCCGTCATGTCCGTCGCGAGCTTCTGCTCGGCCAGCTGCAGGGCCAGCGACGCCGCATGATCGCTCAGCTCGCGCTGCGCGGCCTGGAGGCGCACCTCGATCTCGCGGCGGGTCTGCATGAGCAGGCGGGCGCGGTCAGCGGCGGCCGCACTGGCGATGCGCTCTTCTTCGGCCACGATCTCTTCGGCGCCGCGGGTCTTGAGCGCCGCCAGTTCGCCCGGCAACGCCTGCAGCTTCCTGTCGACCTCGGCCAGCTGCGCCGTTGCCGACGTGTTCAGCGCGGCGGCTTCCACCAGGTCCTTGCGGATCTGCGACGAGCGGCCGGCCAGATATTCCGTCAGCGGCGCGCGCAGGAACTTGTTGAGCACGAACAGCAGGATGGCGAAGTTGGCAACCGGCCACATCAGGCCCGCCAGGTAGCCGTGTTCTTCGGCACCGGCGTGTTCGCCAGCGGCCGGCTCGTGTCCGGCGGCGGCGGGCTGGTGCTGTTCGGCCGCGGCCGGCTGCGCCGGGGCATGCGTGTCGGCGGCCTGGGCCGCAAGGCCACGCGTGAAGAGCAGCGAGGCGAGCGCAAAGGCCAGGAACAGACGCGCGGTGAGCTTGCGCCTTAATTCACAAGCCCGGGGGGCAGTCACGGTGGGGCGGATGGCAGCAACGGTCATGATGCGGTTACGCCGTACGGCCCAGCACCCGGTTGACGATCTCGCCGGCAAGGTTGTTCGCCTCGCTTTCGAGCGCCGCACGGGCGGCTGAAGCCTGAGTGGTCAGGCGGGACGTGGCGTCGGAGAGGGCGGTTTCGGCTTCACGCTTGGTGTCGGCCATGACGGCGGCACGCTTGTCGAGCGCGGTGCGCCGGGCGTCGTCCATCTGCTTGTAGACGTCGGCGCGGGCAGCCGTGAGCGTGCGATCGAACTGCTCGGTCGCCTGCGTGGCTTGCTGCGCGGCCGACGCGGCCAGCTCGCGCGCGTCGCGCACGGCGCCGGCACGCGACTCGATGACATGGAGGATGGGCTTGAAAATCAACGTGTTCAGCACGAACACGCAGAGCATCAATAGCGCGATGACCCAAAGGACCGACAGGTCCGGAATCACTGGATGGAGCCTCCGATGGCGCCGCACGACATGGCGGGCCAAAACGCTCTTTTATACCATCCCTGTTGGCCTCCCCACAAGGGACGCCAGGTTTTCTGGCTTGTCACCTAATCGTAAGCGCGTGCTTGGATGGCCCCGCGGCACGGCCGATCCGGGCGGCTCGAACCCCGGCGCTGGCCAGCGCCGCCGCCGTGGCGTCAGCGCTTTCGGGGCCGACGGCGACCAGCAACCCCCCGGAGGTCTGGGGATCGAAGAACAGGTCCGCGAGCGCTTCGGCGTCTGCCGACGCCAGGTGCACACGCTCGCCGAAGTGGGCCCGATTGCTCGACAGCCCGCCCGACCGGTTGGCCGCCACGAGCGGCACCACCCCGTCGAACAGGGGAATAGCCGCCGCGTCGAGCTCGATGGTGACGCCGCTGGCGGTGGCCATCTCGCAGCTGTGGCCGATGAGGCCAAAGCCCGTGATGTCGGTGCAGGCGTGCACCGCCAGGCCGGCCAGCGCCTCGGCCGCCGCCCTGTTGAGCGTACGCATCGACGCCACGGCCTGCGCGACCAGGGCCTCTGGCGCGCGGCCGAACTTGATGGCCGTGCCGACGATGCCGGTGCCGATGGGCTTGGTCAGGAAGAGGACGTCGCCGGGCTTCGCGCCGGCGTTGGTCCACATCCGCGCCGGGTCTACAGCCCCGGTCACCGCGTAGCCGAACTTGATCTCGCGGTCGCGCACCGTGTGGCCGCCGAGCAGCGCCACCCCGGCTTCGCGCAGCACGTCCACGCCGCCCTTGAAGATCTGGCGGATGGTGGCGGTGTCGAGCCCCTCTTCCGGGAACGCCGCAATCGCCAGCGCCGTCAGCGGCCGTCCGCCCATGGCGTAGACATCGCTCAGTGAGTTGGCGGCGGCAATCTGTCCATAGAGATAGGGGTCGTCGACGATCGGGGTGAAGAAATCCACCGTCTGCACCAGCGCCGGCCCAGATTCCCAAGCGAACACACCGGCATCGTCCGCCGTCCTGAAGTCGACCAGGACACGGGGGTCAGTCTGTGGAGGTATGTCGCTCAACACGTGAGCGAGCTCGCCTGCGGCGAGTTTGCTCGCTCAACCAGCGCAGCTCACCATCTCGGTGAGGCGCTTCTTTTCGCTCGGCATGAGGGGATCTTACTCGCGACTGGGGGCTGGGTTCTGGGGGCTAGGTGCTAGGGCGAGCAGCGTCCCGTCTGCGAAATGACGCACCAAGAGCCAGGGCGCGTGCATCGCGTGAGCGTGGAGCGATGCGAATCCGAGACGTTGAACGCGCCAGCCCCCAGCACCCAGCCCCCAGCCCCTATTCGGGAATCGAGAGCGCCACCAGCTCCGGCACGGCGTCGCGAGTCGGTCCCTGCACGGTGAGCGCGATGAACTGGCGGCCGCCGATCTGGTAGGTCATCGGCGTGCCGATCGCGGCGCCGGGGAGATCGGTGGAGCCGAGTTCGCGGCCCGTGGACTTGTCATAGGCGACCAGGCGCGGGCCGCCGGTCGTGCCACCGGTCGTGAGCGCGTAGAAAAGCGCCGTCTTCGTAAGCAGCGGTCCGCTGAAGGTGCTGTCGCCGCCGAGCGCCGGAAGATCGAGATCCTTCAGCGCCGGCAACGCGCGGATGCGCTCGCCGCGTCCGGCCGGCACCATCCAGCGGTGGTCGCCGCTCGTCATGTCGATCGCGGTGAGACGCGAGTACGGCGGCTTGAAGAGCGGCACGCCGTCGGGCATGCGCGGGCTGCGGCCCGGCACCTGCATGAACTGCAGGTTGCTCTCGAGTTTCGGATCGGGGGCCGCCAGCGTGCTCACGCTGAAGCCGTTACGCGACGGCACGTAGAGCATGCCGGTCTCGGGATCGACGGCGGCGCCGCCCCAGTTGGCGCCGCCCACCGACCCTGGGCGCACGACCGTGCCCTGAAGCGACGGCGGCGTGAAGAGCGGGCCGGTGCGGAAGTTCCTGATCGCTGCCGTGGCCTGCTCGCGGATGGCCGGCGTGAAACTCGCGAGATCGTCGATGCCGACGCCCTGGTATTCGAACGGCGCCGGCCTGGTGGGAAACGGCTGCGTTGCCGCGGCGCGCTCGCCGGGCACGTCAGACGGCGGCACGGGCCGTTCGACGATCGGCCAGATGGGCTGCCCGTTCACCCGATCGAACGTGTAGACGAAGCCTTGTTTGGTCACCTGCGCCACGGCCTTCACGCGCTGGCCGTTGACGGTGACGTCGAGCAGATTCGGGGCCGCCGGGTTGTCGTAGTCCCACAGGCCGTGATGCACGGTCTGGAAGCTCCACACGCGCCGGCCGGTCCGCGCGTCCAGGCACAGCAGGCTCTCGGCGTAGAGATTGTCGCCCGGGCGATGGCCGCCGTAGAAGTCGGGCGCAGTGGTGTTCGTAGGCACGTACAGATAACCGAGCTCGGCGTCGGCACTCATCGCCGTCCACACGGTGACCTTGCCGGCGTCCCGCCACGCGTCGCCCACCCAGCTCTCGTGGCCGGGTTCGCCGGGCTGCGGCACGGTGTGGAAGGTCCACAGCAGGTTGCCGGTGCGCACGTCGTGGCCGCGGATCCATCCCGGGATCTGTTCCTTGTGCACGACCAGCGACGAGATGGAGGCCGGTGTGACCACGACGTCGCCGACGACAATCGGCGGCGACTGCACGGAATAGGTGAGCGCGTTCAGGTAGTCGCGTGACCCGCGCGTCGCGCGCGGCAAACCCTGCATCAGATCGACGCGGCCGTTGACGCCGAAGCCGGCCACCGGCTGCCCGGTCTTTGCATCGACGGCGATGAGATAGCCGTCGCCGGTGCCCCACAACACCCGCGCCTCATCGCCGCTGCGCCAGTAGGCGACGCCGCGCTGATTCCAGCGCAGGCTCATCGTCGTGGTGCCGGCTTCGTAACTCTTCGGGTCGTGGGTCCAACGCAGGCGTCCGGTGGCGGCGTCGTAGGCGGCGCCGACCGAGGTGGGCGTGTTCACGTACAGCAGGCCATTCACCATGAGCGGCGTGGCCTTGTAGTTGTTGACGTTGGGCGGCTCGTTGTCGCGCCAGCGGTTCGGATCGCGACGCTGCAGTTCGGCGAAGATCGCGGCCGGCGGACCGCTCCACGATCCGCCGCCAGGCGTGGTGACGCTCAACTGGCCGTCGGGTGAGGGCGCGCGCCAGGCGATGCGCAGCGCGGCGATGTTGTCCCCGCCGATCTGTGCGAGCGGCGAGTACTTGCTGCTGGCGAGATCGCCGCCGTAGGTGGGCCACTCGCCTGCTATCCGGGTCTGTGTGGCCGGCGTGGCCGCGAGGGCCAGCACGACCAGGGCGGGCCGGATCCAGGCGAAGGCGCGATGGGCGGTGCGCATGACCGGCAGCGTGCGGCTAGCGTTCGTTGTTCGTCAAGTAGTCGTAGAGACGCTGCAACTCGTCTTCCGACGAGAACTTGATGACGACGTTGCCGCCCCGGCCCTTGCGCACGATCTCGACCGGCGCGCCAATCGCCCGGTGCATCGCATCTTCGGCCGCACGCGTGTGCACGTCTTTCGGCTTCGGCACCGCCGCCGTCTTCGCGCCGGGCTCGAGCGCACGCTTCACGAGGGATTCGGTCTCGCGCACCGACAACCCGCGCGCGATCACCTCGCGGGCAATGCGTCGCTGGTCGGTGTCGTCCGGCAGCGAGACCAGCGCCCGCGCGTGCCCCATTGTCAGCGCCTTGCTGGCGACCTCGGCACGCACTTCCGCCGGCAGCCGCAGCAGACGAATCATGTTGGCGACACTCGACCGGTCCTTGCCGACACGCGCCGCGATATCCTCGTGCGAGAGGCTGAATTCCTGCGCCAGGCGCTGATACGCAGTGGCCTCTTCAATCGGATTCAGATCTTCGCGCTGCACGTTTTCGATGAGCGCCCATTCGAGGATCTGGGCGCGCGTGGTGCCGCTGGTGTCCTTGACGACCACCGGCACCTTCGTGAGGCCGGCGCGCTGCGCGGCGCGCCACCGCCGCTCGCCGGCGATGATCTGGTACTTCTCGGCGCCGACCTTGCGTACGACCACCGGCTGGATGACGCCGTTGGCCACGATCGACTTCGCCAGTTCGTCGAGCGCCGCGCCGGCCATGTGCAGCCGCGGCTGGAACTCGCTGGGCTCGAGCCAGTCGACGTCGAGTTCCACCGGCGAGCGCGCGGGGCCGGCCACCGCCGGGAAGTCGGGGATGAGGGCGCTCAGGCCTTTGCCGAGGGCGGGACGTTTCTCCATGGACAGGCTCCGGAATGCGATCAGGCGGCGGTGGGCCGGGTCGTGCGTTCGACCACTTCGCGGGCGAGCGCGACATACGCTTCGGCGCCGCGCGAGCGCGCGTCGTAGACCACGCCGGGCACGCCGTGGCTCGGCGCTTCGCCGAGGCGCACGTTGCGCGGAATCACGGTCGTGAACACCTTGTCTTTGAAGAAGTCGCGGACGTCGCGCGCCACCTGCTGACCGAGGTTGGTGCGCTCGTCGTACATCGTGAGCAGCACCCCTTCGATGTCGAGCGTCGGGTTGTAGGCGCCGCGCACCCGGCGCATCGTGCCGACCAGATCCGCGAGGCCTTCGAGCGCGAAGAACTCGCAGTGCAGCGGAATGAGCACGCTGTCGGCGGCCACGAGCCCGTTGAGCGTGAGCAGACCGAGCGACGGCGGACAGTCGATGACGATGTACTCGAACTTGTCGCGCAGGCCGTCGACGAGGTCTTTCAGCCGGCGTTCGCGGTCGGGCATCGAGATGAGTTCGATTTCGGCTCCGGTGAGATCGCGGGTGGCCGGCACCAGGGCGAGGCGGTCGACGCTCGTGAGCATCACGTATTGCCCCGGCGCGCCCATCGGATCGGTCGTCAGCGCGTGGTAGACCGTGCGCGCCTCGCTGGCGCGCTGCTTCAGGCCCAGACCGCTGGTGGTGTTGCCCTGCGGGTCGAGGTCGACCAGCAGCGTCGGGTGTCCGCCGAGCGCCAGGGCGGCAGCAAGGTTGATGGCTGTCGTGGTCTTGCCGACGCCGCCCTTCTGGTTCGTGACGGCGATGACACGCCCGGTTTGTGTCATATGACCAATAACTCTTTCGTTGGCTGGGTGGCTAGCGTACCGTGGCCGGCTGACGGGGTCAAGCGCGAAGGGGGTGTTTCACGTGGAACGTGCGCCGACCCGATGTTTCTGAATCACGACCAGCCGGCTCTGGTTCTCTGGAATCAGCGTGTGAATGGCGCGAAGACGCAGCGGAGGGGGCGGGTTCACGGGCTCGGACCCGGCGGCGAAGTTGAGCAGATGGCCGCCCGACTTGATGAACGCCTGGATGCTGAGCAGCGTGGACGTGTCGATCTTCACCGCCCGGATGGAGACCACGTCCAGGTTTTCGTGCAGCGCTGGACGCGCCAGCAGCTCTTCGAACCTGGTGTTCTCGACCTCGGTCTTCGTGAGCTGCAGCAGGCGGGCGACCTGGCGGAGGAACACCGACTTTCGCACCTTCACCTCGACCATCGTCAGCGACAGATCTGGCCGGGCCAGCTTCATCGGCACGGCCGGCGAGCCGCCACCGGATCCGATGTCGAGCAGTGACTTGGCGTTCGCCGGGATGTATTTCGCGGCGAGGACCGGCTCGACGAGCAACCGGTCAACCGCCTCGTCGGTGCCGTCGTCGTCGATCTGGAACGCCGTGAGGTTGATCTTGCGATTCCAGCGCGCCAGTTCGAGAAAGTAGGCTTCGAGGCCGTCCACGAGGGTCGGCGCGAGGTCGAGGCCGACATTTCGTGCCCGTCGCGCGATTCGTTCGCGCAGCCGCTTGGCGCTCACGGGCCCGATGTTACCCCGTCTATTCCGCTGTTTCGGCGGGAAAGCACGCCGTTCAGCAACACGGTGGCGGCCGGGGTCATGCCGGGAATGCGGCTGGCCTGGCCAAGCGATGACGGACGCACCTCCTCGAGGCGCTGGACGAGTTCCGCGGACAGCCCCGGAAGGCCCCGATAGGTGAAGTCGTCAGGAATTCGCTGAGACTCGGCATGGAGCGCGCGCCGCATCTCGGCGTCCTGCCGTCGCAGATAGCCGCCGTATTTGATCTCGGTCTGAAGCGTCGCCAGGTCGAACCCGCCAGCGGACGCCTGTTCCAGGGGAATCCCGGCCTCCATAAGGCCTTTGGCCGTGACGTCCTGCCATTTCAGGGCGTCTTCGGCCGTGACGCGAGCACCTGACGGCGCGGTGACCGATCGGCTTTTCAGTACCAGGCGATTGGCGTCGAGCCGGGCCCGGCGCGACTGAAACGCGGCCCACCGAGCGTCGTCGACCAGGCCGACGTCGCGGCCACGGGCCGTCAACCGGAGGTCGGCGTTGTCGGCCCTCAGGTGCAGGCGGTGCTCAGCCCGCGAGGTGAACAGCCGGTAGGGCTCGAGGCATCCCCGCGTCACCAGGTCGTCCACCATCACACCCAGGTAGCCTTCGTGGCGGCCGATGACGAAGGGATCGCGCTGCCGCACCGCCAGCGCGGCGTTGGCGCCGGCGAGCAGGCCCTGGCCGGCGGCCTCTTCGTAGCCCGAGGTGCCGTTGATCTGCCCGGCCAGGAACAGTCGAGGGAATCGGCGCGTTTCCAGCGTGTGGCGGAGCTCCGTGGGCTGCACGAAGTCGTATTCGACGGCGTAGCCGGGCCTCAGGAAGGTGGCGCGTTCCAGTCCTGGCAGGTTGCCGATGAGCTCCCGCTGCACGTCCTCCGGCAGGCTCATCGACATCCCGTTGACGTAGATCTCGTCGACGTCGAGCCCCTCTGGTTCGAGGTGAATCAAGTGACGGTCCCGCTCTGGAAACCGCATCACCTTGTCCTCGAACGAGGGGCAGTAGCGCGGTCCGATTCCCTGAATCTGGCCATTATAGAGCGGCGATCGCGCGATGTGCCGCCGGACGGCCGCGTGGCTGTCAGCCGTCGAGTGCAGCTTCCAGCACACCACGGTTTTGCGAGGCGCTTCCGCGGTCATGAACGACAGCGGCGTGGCTGGCTCGTCGCCGTGTTCCACGTGGAACACCCCTGCGCTGACAGCCCGACCGAAGTCGATCGACGCAGCCGAGAGCCGTGGCGGGGTCCCGGTCTTGAGCCGGCCCACGGTGAACTGCAAGGCCCGGAGTTGCTCGCCAAGGTGGACCGATGGCGGCTCACCCACCCGGCCGGCCGGGCGGCGCACGTCGCCGACGTGGACCACGCCGTTCAGGAACGTACCGGTCGTGACCACCACCGCCGCCGAGCTAATCTCGGACCCGTCCAGTAACGCGACGCCGGAGGCCGAACCCCCAGTAAGCGTGAGCCTGGCGACCTGGCCTTCGATAATGCTGATCTGCGGCACGGCCCTGAGGGTCTGGGCCACCCAATGGGCATACCGCTGTTTGTCGGCCTGGGCCCGGGGCGCCCACACGGCCGGTCCTCGGCTCTGGTTCAGCACCTTGAACTGGATACCCGTGGCGTCGATCGCCTGGCCCATCAGACCGCCAAGTGCATCGATCTCGCGGACCAGTTGGCCCTTGGCGGTGCCTCCCACGGCGGGATTACAGGGCATCGTCGCAATCGTCGCCTCCGACAGCGTGCACAGCGCCACCCTACAGCCGATGGACGCGGCGGCCCACGCGGCCTCACAACCGGCGTGGCCGGCACCGACGACGATCACGTCAAAGTCTGGAGAAGGCATAATTAATGCGTTTTGCTTATGTATTACTACTTACCGATGCAGAAGGCGCTGAAGATTTCATCCAGCAGGGCGTCTGCCGTGCGACGGCCCGTCACCTCTTCGAGCGACCGCAGCGCCGCGCGCAGGTCCGCCGCCACGAACTCCTCCGGCAATTGATTACCGCTGGCGCCCATCGCTTCGAGCGCGTGGTCCAAGTAGCCGAGCGCCTGCGCGAGCAACGCACGATGCCGCTCGTTGGTCACGAGCACCGATTCTGCATCGCCGCCGAGGGCTTCGATACTGCTCGCAATCAAGGCCCCCAGCTCCGCGACGCCGTGTCCCAGTCGGGCGCTCACCGGGAGGGCACGCGGACCCGTCGTCGTCGCGTCCCACGCCGGCGGCAGGTCGGCCTTGTTGGCGACGACGACCGCGGCGCGCGCTGCGACCGATTGCAGCAACGCGCGCTCCGGTTCCGTGATCGGCCGGGACCGATCGAGCACCAACACCACGACGTCCGCGGCGTCCATCGCCCCGGATGCGCGCCGCACACCTTCCGATTCGATCTCGTCGGCGCCGTCGCGCAGACCCGCCGTGTCGATCAACAGCAGGAGCGCGCCGTCGATCACGATCCGCTCGCTGACCAGATCGCGCGTCGTGCCAGCCATGGGCGTGACGATGGCGCGGTCGGCGCCCACGAGCGCATTGAACACGCTCGACTTGCCGACGTTCGGCACGCCCGCGATCACGACACGCGCGCCGTCGCGCACGAGCTGACCTCGTCCGCCCGTGGCGACGAGCGCGTGGACACGATCGCGGATGGCGGCGAGCGCCACGCCAACTTCTCCGGCTTCGATGAAGCGATAGCCTTCGTCCGGAAAGTCCATCGACGCCTCGAGCAGCGTCTCCAGGCGTCGAAGCTCCCCGGCTATGGACTGCAGAGCCGACGACAGCGAGCCGTCGAGATGTGCCGCGGCGGCGCGCACCTGGGCCGGCGACACCGCGTCCACGAGATCGCGGACGGCCTCCGCCTGCACCAGATCGAGCTTGCCGTGGACGAACGCGCGCAGTGTGAACTCGCCGCGCCTGGCCGCCCGCGCGCCGAGCGAGACGGCCCGGTGGACGATGGCCGCGAGAATCACCGGACTGCCGTGGGCCGACACCTCGAGCACGTCTTCGCCCGTATAGGAGGCTGGACCCGGAAAGAAAGTCACGAGCGCGTCGGCGCGAAGGTCGTCAGCCGTGACGGCGGCGCGAACCGCGCGGCGTGCTGGCCAGGGGCCGGTGCGCCCGGTGAGTCCGTGGCCAACCGCGGCGGCCGCCGGTCCACTGAGGCGTACCACCCCGACGCCGCCGTGCCCGGCCGGTGTCGCCACGGCCACGATGGTGTCGTCTGTGGAGAACACGGCCGCCCTCGCGCCTCCGCGGGGACCTCGAGGTCCCGAACCTACTTGCTGACCGAGATGATGACGGTCTTCTCGAACGAGTCGCCGATGCTCTCGGTGCCCACCGACGGAATGTCCGCCACCGCCATGTGCACGATCCGCCGCTCGTAGGGATTGAGCGGACCCATCTCCTGCGCCAGGCCGGTGTCTTTGGCCTTGCCGGCCAGGAAAATCGCCATCTGATGCAGCTCAGTGTCCTTGTCGCGGCGATAGCCGTTGCAGTCCACCACCAGCCGGCGCTCGTCGCTGCGGTCGGCGCGGAAGGCGGCGCCGACGATCTGCTGCAATGCCTGCAGCGCCTCGCCCTGGCGGCGCGTGAGCACCGAGCCGTCATCGCCGCTCAGGTTGATGCGGATGCCGTCGGTTTCTTCTTCCACCGCCGCGGTCAGATCCAGACCCATGGCATCCACTACATCCTGCACGAACTCCACGATCGGGTCGGTCGCACTCATCGCTTGACTCCTGCCACGGCCTTCGGCGGGCCGATCATCCAGTTGGTGAAGTACTGCTGGCCAATCGCCCAGAGATTACTGACGAACCAGTAGATCACGAGCCCGCTCGGCGCCGGGAGGAACATCGCCGTGAACATCACCGGCATGAACATCAGCACCTTCTGCTGCACCGGATCGCCGGTGCTGGGCTGCAGGCGCTGCTGCCAGAACATCGTCGCGCCCATCAGCAACGGCGTGATGTACCACGAATCGCGCTGCGACAGGTCGGTAATCCATCCGGCAAACGGCGCCCCGCGCATCTCGATGGCCTGCGACAGCAGCGAGTAGAACGCAAACAGCACCGGCAGCGTCAACAGCATCGGCAGACAGCCGCTGGCCGGGTTGGCGCCCTTGGACTTGTAGAGCGCCATCACCTCTTCGTTCATCTTGCCGCGCGCCGGATCGGTCATCTTCAGGTGCGAGTAGCGATCCTGGATGGCCTTGAGCTG
>JANNIB010000072.1:0-4784 GCA_031404695.1 Acidobacteriota bacterium | reverse complement strand
ATTGGTGCAAGTCGCGGCAACGGATGAACATCGGCTTCGTCATCATGATGCATCCGAAGGCCCGGCGCCCGGATATCATGGCGGGCAGCATGTCCCCTGGCGCCGTCGCGACACCGCTGCCCACCACCGAACACCTTCCGTGGCTCTCGCTCCGCAAGTGGTCGCATGTGCGCGACGTCCTGCGGGAGCTGATTACGCGCGACGTGAAGCTGCGCTACCGCGGCTCCTACTTCGGCATGGCGTGGACGCTGCTGAACCCGATCACCGAACTGGCGGTGCTCTACTTCATCTTCGGGTCGGTGCTGCCGCTGAGCATCCCCAACTACGCCGCCTTCCTCTTCACCGGCCTGCTGGTCTACACGTGGTTCCAGTCGGCGCTTTTCTCGGCCACGGTGGCCGTGGTGAGCAACCGCGATCTCATCCGCCGGCCCAACGTGCCGCTCCCCGTGCTGCCGATCATCAGCGTGGCGAGCACGCTGCTTCACTTCCTGCTGTCGTTGCCGGTGCTCTTCGCCCTGCTGCTCATCACCGGCGTGCCGGTGACGCCGGCCGTGCTGGTACTGCCGCTGCTCATCGGTGTGCAGTTCGTCTTCATCCTGGCGCTGGCGTACCCGCTGGCGGCCCTGCACGTGTGGTTTCGCGACACCCAGTACTTCCTGAAGGTCGGGTTGCAGTTGCTCTTCTTCCTCACGCCCGTGTTCTACGAAGCGAAGACCGTTCCTGAGCAGTTTCGCTACCTGTATGCCATCAACCCGATGGTGGGCATCGTCGATGGCTACCGCGACGTGCTCGTGCGCGGGGTGGTGCCACCGTGGGAGACGTGGCTGCCGCTGCTGACCGCCTCAACCGGGTTGCTGCTCATCAGCCTCGCCGGCTTCCGGCGCGCCAGCCGCCACTTCGCGGACGAACTCTGATGAGCCTCGCCATCGAAGTCTCGAACGTCAGCAAGTCGTTCCGCAGGTACCGGCCCGACCGCCCGATGATGCTGCAGGAAGTGCTGGCCCACGGGCTCAAGGGATTTCGCACCAGCGAGCAGTTCTGGGCGCTACAAGACGTCAGCTTCTCGGTGCCGCGCGGACGCGCCGTGGGCATCATCGGCACCAACGGCTCCGGCAAGTCGACGCTGCTGCGGCTGGTGGGCGGCATCGGCAGCGTGGATTCGGGGCGCGTGCGCGTCAACGGCCGCATCGGCGCCCTGCTCGACCTCGGATCCGGCCTGCACGGCGACCTCACGGGGCGCGAGAACGTCATCGTGGCCGGCGTGCTGAACGGCCTGTCGCGGCGAGAAGTACTGCGCCGGTTCGATGCGATCGTGGCCTTTTCGGAGATCGAGAAATTCATCGACAACCCGATGCGCACCTACAGCAGCGGCATGCAGATGCGCCTGGCGTTTGCCATCAACGTGCACACCAACCCCGACGTGCTGCTCATCGACGAAGTGCTGGCCGTGGGCGATGCCGCTTTTCAACGCAAGTGCCTGGCCCGCATCAAGGAGTTCAAGGCCAACGGCTGCTCGATCCTGCTGGTGTCGCACGGCCTGGCCGTCGTGCAGAAACTGTGCGACGAAGTGCTGTGGATGAACGGCGGACGGCTCATGGCCCATGGGCCCGTGCGCGACGTGGTGCGCCAGTACGAAGCACACGTCGGCTACAGCATGGAGCCGGAGCTGGTCGTCGAGGCGGTGGCCGCGCCGGACGTCCCGAGTCTGCCCGCGACGCCAGCGGTCGCGGCCGCTGCCGTGGTGCCCGAACTCGCCGTGGCTCCCGTAGAGGGCGGTCCTGCCGCCGGGGGCGTGCGCATCGTGGCCGTCGGCCTGCTCGACGGCACGGGGCACCCGCTAGGGGAGTTTCGTTCAGGTCAGCCGCTCCAGGTGGCGATCGACTTCGAGGCCCAGGACGCGCCTGTCACCCCGCGATTCCGCGTCCGCGTGGTGCGGGAAGATGGCTTGGTCTGCTGTGATCTTGTAACCGACGGCATCGATACGTCGCGCGCTCCGGCGACGTCCCGCGGGCGAATGGTGCTGATTCTGGACCGGCTCGATCTCAACTCGGGACACTACGGAGTCGACGTCGTACCACACTCGGAAGCCGCCACGATCGGCGCCGGCGTCCATACGCCGGGATGCCCACTGGTGATCGTTGGCGAATCCGTCCGGGAGGCGGTGCTCGACGTCCCTCATCGATGGCAGTTGAGCGCCGACGCGTAGCTGGCGGAAGCCATTGGGCGTACGATCCGACCGAATTCTCCGGCTGGATTCGACTGCGGCTCAGCGCCGACGAACGACGATGCGGGCACCGACGGCGGAGAGGTTTTCGCGACGCATCGACTTGAACGGCTCAACGAACTGCGCCCGCTCTTCTTCTCGGAGCTCCACCGTGTACGGCCCCTCCGTGTGGACTTGCTCAACGGCGAAGCCGTGTCGCTCGAACATCTGGCAAAACTCGTCGCAGCGGATTCGGTTGCTGCCATAGACCAGTGGTTCGCGCGTGTCGATCTTGAGAAACTCAAACGGACTCTTGACCTGTCCCGCGTAGATCCGGTGGTCTGAAAAATCGATGACGTGGTTGCCGATACCACCGGGCTTGGTGATTCTGTGAAGCGAGTCGAGCGCGTCGTCCACTCGCTCGACGTGCTCGAAAAGAGAGACGGAGAACACGGCGTCGGCTTCGCAGTCGGCAACCGACAAGGCATCGATGGATTCGATCCGGTGCAACAAGCGATCTGATGCAATGCCATCAAGATTACCTGCAGAGAGCAGCGGCAGCTGGAACCCGTCAAGGTTCCGGATGATCTCTTCTGGTGCGATGACCTCGCTACCCAGGATACGTTTGGAGTCGAGCAGCAGCCAAGTGGCCGCCGTGGCCATGGCTCGAACCGCCACACCCAGGTCCTGGACGGCTTCAAGGTCTACTGCGTACGCGCGCCGCGCGCCCAGCATCAGCAACAGGAACGAAAAGGTGAAGGGGTTCAGCGACCCGCACCCGAGATCGACGATCGTTGTCCCGCGGAACTCCGCGGTTGGCATCCTGCCAATTATCGGCCGCAGTAGGTCGGCATACCGGTGTGGAGCGAACCGGTTCTCGTGAACGTCGAGGGCCGCCGCTAGAGATTCACTGAGCTGCTGTCCAAGGACAGCCTGTTCGTTTGTCTCATAGCGCTGGCCGGAAGCCAGACGAGCAAGTAGCTCCGCCGAAAGATCTACGAGAGACACGCCGCCGAGTTCCTCGCGTAGCACCGGACGGAGGAAGCGGTGCAACGCACCTGGAGACACTTTACGGATGCCGGTTGTGCTCATGGCGGGGTTGAGTAGTCGTGTGACGATAGGTAGGTGCAGGAGCGATCGCGCGCTACGGTTCAGTAGACTAGGAGCATCCACGGCTGTCAAGAAGCTCAGGGTCTACTGCAACGATCTTTGCAATGAGTCAGTGTAAGCTCGGTGGGGTCGTCCCGGGGTCGGCACCTGGCCAGCCGTAGGCCGATTCAAGGGTTGGGCGATGTTCCCCAAGGCTCTGGTATTCGGCGTCTTCCTGCTCGCAGCAGGTCTCGCACCCGCTTGCGGAGGCGCAGAGGATCCCCAGGCCCTCAAAGCGGCCGCCGTGCAGTCAGGCGATGAGTTGATCGCCGCAGAGCAGTTCGCGTCAGCCGCCACGGCCTACGGGCGCGGCGTGGCTATTGACCCGAACGACGGCCCCCTGCGGGTCAAGCTCGCCAAGGCGCACGAACGGGCCGGGCAGTGGACGCAGGCGGCCAACCAGGCAATGCGGGCGGCGGACCTGCTGCCGACCGATTTCGAGGCCCGCTTCCTGGCCGCCCGGCTGATCCTGGGGCAGAGCCGGTTCGACGACTCCCTCGCAATGACGACGGACCTCCTGCGTGAGCGCCCTGGCGATCCTGATCTGCTGGTGTTGTGGGGCACGGCAAACGCGAAACTCATCAACTCCACCTGGGCGTTGTATCGGCTCGGCGCCACCGGCGGCCGGGGGCCGAAATACGACGAAGGCTGCACGACCCTCCGGCCCCAGGTCGGGCCCGAGGCGGAGCGTGAGTCTGAAGCCGTGTTGCGCGACGCCGTGACGGCCGCCCCCACGTCGATCGACGCCACGCTGGCCCTGATCAACTTCCTGTGGGCCGCCCGTCGCGCTGATGAAAGTGCGGAATTGGTGCAGCGCGCCGCCGACCGCGGCCCGCACGGCCTGGCCAACGAAGTCGCCGGCCATTTCTTCCTGGTGCGGGGACAGCACGCCCTCGGCGAGAAGTACCTGGAGATCGCCGCCGATGCCAACGCGTCGTACTCGCGCGCCCCGCGTCTGGCCCTGGCCGACCACTACCTGGCGACCGGCCGCTTCGAAGACGCCCGTCGTCACCTCGACAAGATCCCCGCGTCCGACGACGAAGGCGGCGTCATCGCCGTGCGCAAGATCGACGCCGAACTCGGCCTCGGGCGGTACGACAACGCCGCACTGCTGATCGATGCCGTGCTCGGGCGGTATCCGACGCAGCGGCGCGGTCTGACGCAACGGTCGCAGCTGCTCCTGAAGACGGGCAAGGCCGCGGATGCGGTGGTCGCGGCGCGGAAGGCGGTGGCTGCGGATCTGGCGTTTGCCGAGGCACGCGTGGCGCTGGCAGCCGCTCTGGCGGCGGAGGACGACACCGACGGCGCGTTCATCGAGTACTCCGAAGCGCTGCGGCTCGATCCGACGCGACGGCCGCTCATCCCGACGCTGGCGCGTCTCGCGCTGGAGACGAGCCGGAACCGGCAGGCGGAGATGTTCGCCCGTCAGGCC
>JANNIB010000071.1:0-1543 GCA_031404695.1 Acidobacteriota bacterium | reverse complement strand
CGAGCGCGCGCTGCACGACCGCACCTGCCTCTGGCGTCTTCTCGATGCAGAAGCGATAGAGGGCGCGCTTGTTGGTGCGTTGGCTGTGGAAGTGGGGCCTGGCGGCGTTGATGGCCTCGAGGAGTTCCTCGGGTGTGACCTTGCGGGCCTGGCCCTTGTCGCTGCGCGGCCGCTGGGTCATGCCGGTGATGCCGTGGTTCTTGTAGCGGTAGAACCAGGTCTGGATGGTGCGCCAGGTGAACTGGCGGGGGTGGCCGTCCTCGTCGAGGAAGGTCAGGGCGGCGACGTTGTGGACGCGTTCGTGGCGGGTTCGGCCCGCGACGGTGTCGATGGCGCCGAGGACGCGCATCTTGAGATAGACCGACGGCTGCTTCATGGAGTCTCCCGGTTTGGACATGGGCGAACGGGGATTCCAGCACCCGTGCGTTCGGCCAGCGACGACCGCTTGCGTTGCGGGCGAATTCCAATGATTTTCGCCTGGGTTGGCGGACCGAAGTGCGACAGCAATGTGGTGGCGAAGGGCAATCCATCACCGTCCCGGCCAGGCCGGGTCGGGGGTTGTCGACGGGTGCGGTGACGAACTCCGAGTCAGATGACAAACGTTCCGGTGGCGTGTTGGAAAGCGGCGAGCGGGTCGGCGTCGGGGAAGGCGGCGCCCAGATGGGCGAGGACCTGGGCCACGGGAGCGTGTCGGGACGCCGTGGCCGACTCCGGTGGTGGGTGCCGGCTCAGCAGCAGGGTGCGGATGTGGGATTGACCGAGGCGGAAGCGACGCCAGAGTCGTTGCCAGGTCCGGTCACTGAGGTGGCCGCCGAGGTGGCGCGTGGCGTCGGCGATGCCGGCGGCGACGGCGCGTTGGAGGAAGCGCCACAACAGTCGAGTGGACATGCACACGCGCCGGATGGTGTCGGCGCGCCAGACGCTGATGGTGCGTCCGCAGCCTGGGCGAGCGGTGCGGTTACTGCAAAAGATTCGCCGGGCCCGGACGGCTTTTTCGCTGGGGGGAGTCGCCGTCGTAGCCGCGCAAATAGCCGTGCCGCACGAGCGTGCCGACCGTCCGGCAGTGCGGACACGCCGTCAACTTGAGTCGCTGAACGATCGCGTTCCATTCGTCGTCGTTGCGGTAAAACCAGCGCGGATCGGCCATGGTTGGACGATGCCCCCGAAAATCGCGATTGTAACGCCGCCGAGAAGCGCGGGGTAGTGGCGGGGTCGGATCATGGATCGATGGAGCGAGGTGCGAGGTGCGAGGTCAAAGGGCCGGGCCGACGCGGCCCCCGGTTGCCAAATTCGCGGTGCAACCCAGGCCGGCCCATCGGATGGCAATTCGGGAACTTTTGCGCCAAAATGCGACCCGAGCGAGGTAAGGGACAGGTAGGGCTCAGCCTACCATGCGGAAGCCGGGGTTGAATCCCCTCACGGAATTGTCAGGCGGCGAGTGGAAGGCATTCGAGCAGCCCGTGGACGTGCTTGCACAGGTGCTTCGGGTCCAGGTCCCCGCGGTAGACGGCGTCCGCACACGTGCAGTGCCACTTCATTTGGC
>JANNIB010000070.1:0-7525 GCA_031404695.1 Acidobacteriota bacterium | reverse complement strand
CACCGACACGATCGACGACCCCAGTGATTGCCCCAGCCACGTGGAGTTGCTGAGCGCCAGATTGCCGCCCGGCAGCACCGCGCGCGCCTGGAAGTGATGAAGCGCGTCGGCCGCGGCGATGGGCCGTTCGACCACCCCTTCCACCGGCACGACGAGCGGACTGCCGAAGGCCTCGCCGTCGCGATAGAGCTGCACAGTGGCCGGCGCGTCTGCGGCCGACGCGGTGCGCGACACCGAGATCACGCCGGCCATCTCCGGATCGAGCGTGGCGGGCGCGAAGTCGAGACGATAGGCATCGGTCACGTGAGGAATCGCGGCGCCTGCCAGCGCGCCGCTCACCTGCAGACCGCCGGTGACGAGCGCGGCGACCACCGCGGCGATCGCGAACTCGAGCGGACGCGGGCTGAGCCACGCGAGCGTGGAGGCCGGCGCGGTCGCGCCCGCCGGCAGGCCCGTCGGCGCGCTGAGGTGGCCGCCGCTGGTCGTCGACCCGAGCGAGACGGCGCCGCCGGCCTCGCCGAGCACGTGCGTGGAGCCGCCCACCTCGTCCCAGATCAAGCTCTGCGCCAGCCGCTGCAGCTGCGCACGCGCCGGCCCCGTGTCGTCGCCACCCAGTTGTGCGAGGGCCAGCCGCTGCGTGGCCACGGCCAGTTCCCAGCGCAGCGCCGCGACCGAGCCGGCCGGTTGTGGCTGCGAGGCCAGCAGATCGAGCACCAGCGCGCGCACCGTGCGCTCCCGCTCGGGATTCTCGCGCCGTTCGGCGGCGACCAGCCGGCGTGCGTCGGCTTCGGGCAGACGCACCTCGCGCGTCGAGCCATGCGCGGCCTCGCGCAGCACCCACAACACCGTGTCTTCCGGGGCGTCTGGGATGAAGCGCCGCCGCAGCACCTCCACCAGTTCGAGGCTGGGCTGTCCGGCCACCGCGACCAGGCGCTTGAGGCGCTCGACGTCGTCGGCCAGCACCGCGGAGGCCGTGGCGGGCACCGGACGCCGGCCCCGCCGTCCGTCCGGATCGATGGTGAGATCGGCCGCTGCTTCGAGCACGCCGTCGCCAGTGAAGGGCCACACGTTCACCGGCATCGAGGCCAGTTCGGCCCGCCACGCCACCGGTGATACCACTGGATTGAGCCAGCTGCGGCGCGTCCACGTCGAGAGAGCGTCGTGCCAGCCCAGCTTCGCCTCCTGCGATTCGTGCGCCAGGCTGCTGCCGCTGCTGATGATGAGCACGCCGTTCGAGACAGACCGCCTTGCCAGGGCGTCGAGCGACAGGCGCTCGCCGGTCAGGTCGCGGCCCACCAGCGCCGGCGTTCCTTCGAAGACCCAGCGATCGAGGCGGATCCCCTGGCGCGCCAGCGCGGCCACGAACGCCGCCGTCTTGGCGCGCCACGCGTCCATCTCGGGCGCCACGTCTTCGAGCAGCAGCAGCGCGCCCGTCGCTGATGAGGCCTCGAAGACGAAGCGCGGCAGACCGCCGCGCTCGATGGTCAAACGGACGGTGCGCCTGACGTCCAGACGCGTGCTCGAAAGACCCGTCGTGAAGGCGCGGCCGAGCAGCGTCGCCGCGTCTTCGAGATCGCGGCGGTCGAACCACGTGGGCGGCGCCGACGGCTGCAGCGAGAAGGTCGTCGGGCCCGGCAGGCGGCCGCGCGCCTGTCGCCACGCCTTCTCGCGGCGCTTTCGTTCGGCCGCCGCGGCGCGTGGACGCTGGAAGACCAGCAGCGTCGCCAGCGCCGATACGGCCAGCGCCGGCACGGCGATCCACCAGTTGATGGGTTGTGGGGGCGGCGGCAGCGCCGGCGCGGCCGGAATCGACGGATCGGCATCAAGCGCACGCCGCGCATCCGACGGCGGCGCGTAGGGCTCGGGCAGGTCGAGGGTGGCGGCGGGCAACGGCGGCAGCGACGGGTCGACAAACGTCGCCAGCCACACGCCGAGTCCGGCGATGGCGACCAGCACCGCGCCAAGCGTCCAGCGCGTGGTGGCCGACGACAACGCGCGCCGCAGGCGCGTCAAGACGTCGGGCGGCGGTGGTGGCGGCGGGGGCAGCGGCGGTTCGACCCGCTCGCCGTAGAGCTCGTCGAAGGTCGCAACGACCAGCTGCACTTCGTCGTCGGAGGTGCTGAGCAGCGCCGCCGAGGCGCCACGCAGTTCCGCCACGGTCGCGCCGTCGAGCCGCTGCCACAGCTCGGCGAAGGCCACGTACTCGCGCACGCCAAGGGGCAGCCCCCTGGCGCGGAGCGCATCGAGCAGACGCGAGAACGGCAACGGCGACACGGGCGGCTACTGGCGTTCGAGCAGGCGGCGATCGTGTTCGGTCTTGATGAGGGCGCCCTTGAAGGGCAGCCCGGCGAGGCCGGCGCCGGCCAGCTGCGACGCCTCCACGCCGGCTTCGGTCAGCACGCGAATCCACATCAGCAGCTCCGCGGTGGCCGGCTTCTTCTCGATGCCGGGCACGTCGCGCAGCGCGTAGAAGCGGTCGAGCGCCGCCTCGAGCAGCTTTGCAGGCACCACGCCGTCACCGGCCCGCTGCTGCACGATCGCGTGCAGCCGCTCGCGCGGCGGAAACGGGATGTAGTGATACACGCAGCGCCGCAGGAACGGATCGGGGAGCTGGCGCTCGCTGTTGCTGGTGATGATGACAATCGGGCGCTGCTTCGATTGGAAGGCCCAGCCGAACTCGGGCACGCTGAACTCCATGCGATCGATTTCGTCCAGCAGATCGTTGGGGAAGTCGCGCGGCGCCTTGTCCACCTCGTCGATGAGCACGAGCCGCTCGCGATCGCCGCGGATCGCTTCGCCCAGCGCCTGCCAGCGCACGTAGCGCTCAGGGTCGGCGGCGCTCTTGTCGCCCACCTGCGCATGGTAGAAGCGCTGCAGGTGGTCGATCGTGTAGAGCACGTCGCGCGCCTGGTGGTCGCTGCGCGTGTGGAACGACAGCACCTCGCCGAGGCCGAGCTCAGCGGCCAGCGCCCATGCCAGCATCGTCTTGCCGCAACCCGGCTCGCCGGTGACCAGCAGCGGCCGGCCGACCACCAGCGCGGTGTTGACCGCCGTGACCAGATCGTCGTCGGCCAGGTAGCGGCCTGCTTCGCCGCGCGTGATCGCCGCCCCGCCATCGGGGCCGCGGCCGTCACCGCGAAACCGTTTCCACGACCGCATCTCGCTCATGTGTCCTCGCTCGCAACAGATACCTGTCGATGGCCCGGAGCATCTCCTCCGAGGTCTTGCCGGCCTGCGCCACCGCGCCGAGCAGCGGCTGGCGGTGATGGGGTTCGACCCACGTGTCGCAGAACTCCTTCAGTTCCTGGGCGGTGATGGGAGCGAGCTCGCGCAGCCGCACCACCGTGAGCTGCCGCTGGCTCGACTCGACGCGCTCCACCAGATGTTCGGCGGCGGTCTTGTCGTCGTCGCCCTTAGCGCCCCAGCCGAGCAGCCGCTTGAAGAGCGCTTCGTGCTGCCATTCGAGCGCCTGCACGCACTTCAGATGGAAGGAGCCGCGCACGTCGGCGACCAGGTCGGGCAGCCATGAGGCGTAGTAGTCCACCAGATCGTCGTCGTCGAAGTCGCCGCGGATGCAGCCGTGCACGAGTACCAGGTGGCGCTGCGACAGCCGCTGGCGCAGGTGGTCGCCGAGCCGGGCCGGGTCGGGCAGGCCGAGGCTGGTGGCGAGCGAGCCGAGGAAGTCGTCTTTGCCCACGGGCCGGCGCTGCCAGCGCACCGGCACGATCGTGCGTTCGGGCTTCTGCGGCAGGGCGCGGGTGACGCGGTCGAGGAAGTGCTCGTGGTACTCGCCGCACGGTCCGCGCACCACCGCCAGGTCGTGGCGGCCGCTGCCGAGCAGGTCCGACACCGTGGTCCACTGCGGGGCGCGGTCGCAGTAGAACGACGGCGGATCCTGCGTGGGTGGCGCAGACGTGGCCCCGCGAAGCTGGTCCACTAGGTCGCCGAGGCCGGCCTCGTCGATGAGCGCGCGGCCGGTCGCGGACAGCTCATCGGCGCGGCGGTTGATGCCGGCGATGCGCGCGTGCAGCTCGGCCAGCTTCGCTCCGGGGTCACGCTCGTCTTCGAGCCACGTCAGCAGGTTGAGGTCCTTGAATGGCACCGGCAGGCGCTTGCCCACCCGGTCGGACGGCGCCCGCAGCACCGGCAGGCAGCGCGCGGCCGAGCCGTGATGCTTGATGGCAAGCGTCAGCTCGTTCTGGCACCAGGCGCTGTCGAGCCACGAGTTCGAGACCAGGAAGACGACCCAGGTCGCCTTCTGGATGCCCTCTTCGATCTCCTTCGCGAACTGCTCGCCAACGCGGATCTGCGTCGTGTCGCGCCACACCTCGAGCTTGGCGGCCGTGAAGCCGCGTTCGAGAAGAGTGGCAAGCCGCGTCTCGTGCTCGGTGCGCGAGTAGCTGATGAAGATCATCGGGAGGGGGATGATCGCACTAGAAGCCCCGGCCGCAGGTCTGCTGCGGGAAGACGCGGATGTTGTTGTTCACGAGCGGGGCGCTGTCGCGCCCGGCCGCGTCACGCACGATGAGCTGCACCCGCATCTGGATGAACGTCTGGCCGCCGGCGGTGGTGGCCGGCTCGCGGGTGAAGAGCGTGCAACTCGCCGAGGGCCTCGTCGTCGGCACCGTGGTCTGCTGTTCCTCGCTGTCTGGACCGACCGTGAAGCGCCAGGTCCAGCGCACGATGCTGCCGGCGCCGGTCGAGGCCGAGCCGTCGAGCACGCAGTCGGGCGGCGCGTTGTTGCTGAGCTGACAGGCGTCGGCTCCTCTGGTGGGCGAGTTGACGGTGAAGCGCGCCACCACCGGCGGCGGATCGACGACCAGGTTGGTCGTCTGCGAGGCGCCGCCGAACGCGCCGGTGAGCGTGGCCGTGGCGCTGGCGTTCACGGCCGTGGTCGTTGCCTGTGCCGTACCCGAGGTGCCGCCCGCCGCGATCGCAATCGTGCCCGGTACCGTAACCGTCGCGCTGTTGCTGGCGAGCGTCACCGACGCGCCGCCAGCCGGCGCGCCCGTGGACAGCGTGGCCGTGACCGTGGAGGGCGAACCGCCCACGACCGTGGCCGGGCTCACCGAGAGCGACGTCAGCGTCGCAGCCGGTGGGGGCGGCGGCGTCGGGCCATTGCCGCCTCCGCCTCCGCAGGCGGAGGCCGTGGCCGCGATCACGATGGCGATTCCGAGCGACGACACGCGATGGAGAAGCGGTGTCATTGACTGCCTCCTTACCGGCTGCCCGCGCGCACGATGATCGACGTCGAGACGATGACGTTGCCGGCGGCCACGTCCGCCCCGACGTTCCACTCGATCCGGGGAGAAATCGACAGGCCGAGCCCGGCGCTGCCATGTATGCGGTCCTCACCGGTGGAAAGCGCCGTGGCATGGCGCTCGTCGAAGAGCCCGTCGGCCTTGGTGACCGGCGAGGTGGCCGGCCGATAGCGCACCGAGTGATCGGGGTCGTACCAGACGCCGGCCCTGAACTTGGGCGCCCAGCGCCAGTCGATCTTCAAGTACTGCGCGCCCAGATGCACCTCGGTGCCGTCGTCGATACGGAAGCTCTCGTCGCTCTGCGCGCGGCCGGTGTTGCGCGCCTGGTCGGTCACGAACTCGCGCTCGAGCCGCCCGTAGTTGACGCGCGTCACTTCGAGCGCCACGAGGATCGACGGCCGCGGACGGTGCGAGATGCCCACGGCCAGCGTGTGCGGCACGCGGAACGTGACGTCTCGTTCAGGACTGCCGAGGGCTTCCACGGTCTGGAACGTGAAGGACGGGCCGTGACGGTAGAGCACGCCGGCGCGGGTGCGGCCGCCGGTGCCGATGAGCAGTCCCAGGCTCGGGGCGACGCCGGTGTCGTCGCCAGTCTGCGTCGAGCGGCCCAGTTCGGTGCCGAGGTTCGGCGCGCCGAGGAAGCCGATGGTGTCGAAGCGCCGGAAGATCGAGTCGATCGAGAACCGATAGAGCGCCAGTCCGCCGCCGACGGCGATGCCGGGACGCACCGCATAGGCCATCGAGACGCCGTAACTCGTGATCGAAAGCTGGCGGTCGGCCTGCTGCGGCCGCTCGCGCACCGACGTCAGATCGCCGGGCGGCTGCTGGAACACCCCGGTCGACTGGAACTGCTGATCCACACGCACGAGCTCATGGCGCTGCGCCGCCAGCACCCAGCGCGTCTGGCCCACGCGCGGGTCGGCCGGATCGGTGCGCGCAAAGGGCAGCACCACCGAGAGGAACGTCGGCCCGGCGTGGGTGCCGCGGCTGTCGGCAAACCGCGGGCCGCTCACCGTGTCGAGGCCTTCATTCAACACCGTGCCCGAGAGGCGTCCGCCCTGCAGGAAGCGCGCGTCGTTGCTGGTGAAGCGTCCTTCGAGCGAGATCTCGCGCTGGCCGATCTGGATGAGGCCGGCCGGATTCGCCAGCGTCGCCGTGGCATCGTCGGCCACGCCCGAGAAGGCGCCGCCCATCGCCAGGCTCTTCGCGCCGGGGTTGAGGAAGTCGAACTGCAGCGGAATCTGCAGACTGGTTTGCGCACGCGCCGGCGTCGGCAGGCACGAGGCCAGCGCCAGGGCGACGGCGAGCGCGCGTGTGGACGTCATGACGCGGCAGCCGCCCTTCGCGCGCTCTGTGATGCCGTCGAGCCGAGCCTCTGCAGCACCGCCGGTGAGATGAAGGCGCGGTCGGCGGCAAACTGCGCGGAGTCGCCCGCGGCGTAGGTGAACATCTGCCGGGCCTCGGCGAGGATGTCTTCGCCGGCCGCGCCGCCCAGCACCGCGCGCGCGACATAGCTGCAGGCCAGATAGAACGCCACGCGCTGCGACGGCGGATCGATGTCGAACACCGGCTGGAGGATGCGGATCGCGGCGTCGTAGTCGCCGGCGAGATAGGCGGTCATGCCCTCGAGTTCCGCGCGCGCTTCGTTCGCCGGCGCGGGCGGCGTGGCCGGCCGCGGATCGACGCGCACGTTGGCCGGCGGATTCGGCGCCTTGACGATGTTGGCGGCGTTCTTCGGATCGGGCGCCTTTGCCGCCGGCGTCGCCGTGTTGGCCGTCTGCGTCGGGCCGGGCGGCTGCTGCACGGTGTTTGCGATGGGGGCGTTGGCGGGCGGTACCGACTGCTGCACCGTCTGCTGCACCGTCTGCTGCACGGTGGGCTGCGGTTCCGGCGTCGTGTAGACCGGCGGCGCCTGCTGCGCGATGTTCCCGGCGTTGAGCGACTCCCGCGCCCGCTCCACCAGCTTGCCGGCACGGCCGTCGTCGGCGAGGGTGCCGATGAGCGACTGCAGCGCCTTCTCGGCATCCGCGAAGCGGCCGGCGGCCACCGCGCGGTCGCCGTCCTGCAGTGTGCGCTCGTAAGTGGCGCGGGCGGTCTGCTTGCGCAGCTCCTCGAATTCGCGATCGCCCTGACGCAGCAGCCCGGCGCTGACGACGCGCGTGAAGGCGGCTTCCGCTTCGGCATACCGCCTGGTCGCGTTGTAGGCGAGCCCGAGGTAGTAGTCGGGATTGAAGACGTCCACCCGATCGCCCTGGAACGCCACG
>JANNIB010000069.1:0-3489 GCA_031404695.1 Acidobacteriota bacterium | reverse complement strand
GGCGATCTTCAGGCCCGACGCCGGCGCGCCGGCGTAGACGATGGCGACCCGCAGCCGCTGTCCCCGGGTCGAGGGGCGCGGCAACGTGATGGTCAGCACGTTGTCGCGATGGGCATGGGCCGCGGGAGCGCCGTCCGCCGTCACGCGCTCGACCGCCATCCCCTTGCCGCTGCTGGCGCCGCTGCCGACCAGATCGAACCGCAGGGACGTCTCGCCGTCGCGGGTGAAGCGAACGTCGATGGCCGCAGTGCCGGCAATGCGATCGTCCCGGTCCTGCAGCTCGAGCGTGAAGGCGTAGTGCTCCACATCGATGCCGGTGTTCTTCGGATAGGTGTCGGCATGAGCGGCGGAGGCCGTCAACGCGCACGACAGCAGCGTGGCAAGTACTCGGATCATGAATGGGCTCGACACTCTGGGACGGACGACCCGGCAGTCTACACCGCGCGGCGTGACGCGGGATGCGCTCATTTCACGGGGTGGCCTGAGGCGTCGAGCACGACCAGGTCGATGTAGTAGAGGTCGGTCGCCGCGGTGAACGCCGCGCCGTCCGGGTTCGGCATCGTCTGCCAGTTCGCATTCGGCGTCACGACACGCCAGGCGCCCGGCCGACCCACCTTGATCGGCATCGCGAAGCCGGTCTCGGCGGCGCGCCAGCGATACGACACCGTGCCGGCGCCGGCATCGAAGGTCAACTCCAGGCGCGGCAACTCGGCCCGCCGCAGGTACTGGTCGAAGACGGGCGTGAGATCCTGTTTCAGCTGCGCGTTGAAGAAGCGCACCACGTCTTCGGTCATGACGTTGCGGTACTTGAAGGTCTCGTAGGTGCCGCGCACCAGGTGCCACCAGCGCGCGTCGTCGTTGACCACGCTGCGCAGCGTGTGCAGGAACAGCGCGGCCTTGAAATACATGTCCTGCCCGGGCGAGCGGTGAATGCCGCGCTGGGTGATGACCGGCTCCCTGTTGCCGACCTTCTTCTTGTAGCCGATCATGTATTTCGCGGAATCGCTGGCCCCGAACAGCGCTTCAACGTAGACGCCCTCGAGATAGGTGGTCCACCCTTCCTGAATCCACATGTCCGAGACATCGGCCGCCGAGACAGCGTTGCCGAACCACTCGTGCGCGCTCTCGTGGATGATGATGAAGTCGAACTTCAGGCTGACGCCCACCTCGGTCCAGTCGCGTTCGAGGTAGCCGTTGGCGAAGCGGTTGCCGTACGTCACGGCGCTCTGGTGCTCCATACCGGAATAGGGCACCTCGATGAGCTTGTAGCCGTCTTTCGGGAACGGATACGGACCGACGAACTTCTCGAAGGCTTCGAGCATCGGTTTGGCCTGCGCGAACTGCTTCTTCGCCTTCTCGAGGCTGCCGGGCAGCACGAAGTAGTCGAGCGGCAACTCGCCGAGCGTCTCCGAGAACTGCACGTACTCGCCGATGTTGAGCGACACGTTGTAGGAGTTGATCGGATAGTGCACGCGCCAGTCCCAGCGGGTGTAGCCGTCGCCGAGGTCGGTCCTGCCGAAGAACCGTCCGTTCGACACATCCATCAGGCCGTTGGGCACCGCAACGCGGATGTCCATGCCGTCGGGCTCATCACGCCACTGGTCCTTGCTCGGCCACCAGATGCTCGACCCCTCGCCCTCGTTGGCGGTGTTGATCCAGTGGCGCCCCTGGGGATCCTTGCGGAACGCCAGCCCGCCAAACCGTCCCTGCTCCTGCGGCGCGCCGGAATAGCGCACCTCGATGGTGTAGATGCGGCCGGTGCGCAGCGTCTCCGGGAAGTCCACGTAGACGGTGTTGTGGGTGCGCTCGTATCTGAGCGTGACCAGTCCGAGCTGGATCGCCTCGATCGCCAGGTTGGCGTAGAGCTCGAGCTGGATGCGGGTGTCGTCGCGCAGCATCTTGAAGCGGATGGCGTTGGTGCCGCTGACCGCCTTCCGCTCGGGATCGACGCGCACGTCGAGCACGTAGTGCAGCAGGTCGTTGTTGGACCGATAGCGGCCGTACTCGCCGCGCAGCACGTCGCGCGGGGTGGGCGCCCGCATCGACGCCGGGGCCGGAGCGGCAGGCGGCGTGGTCTGGGCGGCGGCAACCGGCGACGGTGCCAGCAAGACGACGAGCAGTGAGAGGTAGCGCACCCCGGAATCATAGGTGGCGCGCGCGTCCCGCCGCCACTGGCGCCGGCTCAGCCCAGCGACTGCTCGAAGGCGGCAATCAGCTCGGCAGCGGGCCGGCGGCTCCAGGTCTCGTTCACCGCAAGCGTGATGGTGGCCGGCCCGGCCGGCGCCGACATCACGATGCCGTGCACACCGAGCCGACGGGCGACATCGGCAGCGCTCACGCCCCTGAACGTCAGCCGCGTCAGGTTGGTGCCGTTCGGGATGCGCTCGATCGCGAGCCGTGGGTGCGACGCCAGCGCGGCGTAGACGGTCTCGGACGTCTGCACGGCCTGCTTGAGCCGCCCTTCGAATCCCTCCATGAAGTGACGGGCGACCAGCGCCGCGTTCCAGCCCACGGCGAGGTTGCCGCCGAACATGCGGCGCACGTGGAACATCCCGTCGAGCATCCGCGTCGGCCCGGCGAGAATCGCGCCGATCCCGCCGTTGAAGTACTTCCACAGCGACACGTACACGGTGTCGAACTCCTTCGCATACTCGGCTGGCGACAGGCCGGAGTAGGCCGACGCGATGAACAGGCGGGCGCCGTCCAGATGCATCCCGATGCCGTTGTCGCGGGCGAGGGCCGCGATGCGCTTGGCTTCCGCCCAGTCGAACATCTGGCCGGAGAGCCGGCGGATGGGGCTCTCGATCACGATGGCGCCCACGTCGGTGGCGACACGTCCGCCGGCGGTGCGCGTCAGCACCGCCTCGACATTGGCCTTCGTGAAGGTGGCGCGGCCGGGCGCCAGCGGCATCAACGTCAGGCCGGAGAGCGTCTGGCAGGCATCCCCGGTGTCGTTGTAGATGTGGCTCATCTCGGGGACGAGGACGCGACGCTTCGTGCCGGCGAGCGCCCGCAGCGCCAGCTGGTTGGCGAGCGTCCCCGACGGCATGAACACTGCCGCTTCCTTGCCGAGCAGCGTCGCCCAGTGCTTCTCGAACGCCTCCACCTCGCCGCCCAGCAGGTAGTTGTCGTCGGCGACGTCTCTGGCCTGACACAGGCGGTTCAGCAGCGCCGCATACTCCCGCGGCGTGATGCCGATGCCATCGCCGGACGTGTGCACGAGGCGCTCGGCCTCGATGGCGGTGCCGGCAAGCGCCGGGGTGTACGGCAGGCAGCCTCCGCCGACGACTCCGCCCAGCGCTCCGACGAATCCGCGACGCGTGATGGCATCCATGTTCCGTTCCTCAGGGCCGGGTCTGCGGCCAGGCAGGCAAAGTATACGAGCGCCGCTCACTCGTGGCGAATCAGCCCCTCGGCCTCGACCACGCGCCGCTCGGCCTCGAGATCGAGGCTTCGGCAGAAGATCTGATAGGCCCCACCGCCCACCAC
>JANNIB010000068.1:0-24710 GCA_031404695.1 Acidobacteriota bacterium | reverse complement strand
CGACCGGTTGGCGGTGCGCGTGCGCTGTTCCGACTTGAGGGTCCCGCTGACCAGCCGGATGTTGTCCATCAGGCGCTTGCCGCTGGTAGTGCGGACGCGGTCCAGCGCGCGTTCCCGATCCCCCTGGTCGTCGAGGGCAAGGGTCGCCGCCATCCAGCTCAGCCGCTCGTCCACGAGGGCGGAGAGCCGGCTCAGGTCGCCGCGGCGAGAGGTGTCGTTCGCGAGCAGTGACGTGAGGGCGACCATCGCGTCGCGGGCGCGCCCGTCGACGCCGCGATACGAGTCGAGGAACACGGGGTTGCTGGTGAGCAGGTAGCCGCGAAAGCCGGTCTCGGCATCGACCATTATCGACACCAGTTGGTCAACCGCCGTGGTCACCGCGTCGGCATGTTCGATGTCGGCAGTGGCGCGGGTGAACTCGCTATACTGCGCGGCGGCCATGGCCCCGAGGGTGCCGAGGAGCACGATGCTCCCCAGCAGCGGCCACCGCCACCACGAGGCGACCCTGGTGCTCAGTTCATCGGCGTGCATGCCGGGCTCCTCGAGCCGTCGCGATGGCCGCACAGCGGCCGCAGAACGACGCCGAGAGGCGGCGGGAACCCTCAAGATGCGCCAGACGACTCATCAGTCGCTATCATAACGTCGTCCACTTGCCGCCCCCCACGACTGCCATGAGTCCGCGCAACTTCGACGCGACGATCCACCACTTCGCCTCCCGCCTCGCCGCCGAACACACGACGCTCGCGCGCGCGTGGCTCGAACGGCTCGATGCGCTGCTCGACGTCGATCGGCGCGACGTCTTCCCCACGCATCAGCTGCTCGATCACATTCCAGACCTGCTGCGCGAGATCGCCGCCTACCTGCGGGCGCCGGCCGATCAGGAGATCGCCGCCAACACGGCCGTGATGGCGAAGGCCACCGAACTGGGGCTGCTCAGGTTCGACCAGCGTGCGTCGGTGCACCAGCTGCTGCGCGAGTACCAGTTCCTCGGCGAGATCCTCGAGGGATTCTTCGCCCGCGAGGCCGCCGCCCTCGGTGAACGCGCCGATGCCACAGCCGCCGTGCTGGCGGTGGCGCGGGCGCAGCAGGCGGTGCGCGAGCTGCAGCGGCGCACGGTGGATACCTTCATCGCGCGCTACGCCGAGACCATCGAGCGCCAGCACGGTCAGCTGCGCAGCTTCGGCCGCCTGGTGAGCCACGAGATTCGCCAGCCGCTCGGCGTGCTGCAGGTGCTGACGCGCCTGCTGCAGGCGACCGACAGTCCCGAGACGCTGCGCCTGGTCGAGACCCTCGAACGCAACGTCGTCCGCCTGGGCGACGTGGCCGGCAAGCTGGAACGCCTGGCGCGGCTGACGCGGCGGGCCGACAACGCGCCCAACGACCAGGCCGTGGACCTCACGGCCGTCAGCCGCGACGTCGCCGGCCAGCTCGCCGACATGGCCGACGTGCGCGGCGTGTCGTTCGAGATCGCCGAGGATCTGCCGGCGCTCATGGCGGATGCCGGCCGGGTCGAGCTGGTGCTGATGAACCTGTTCGCCAACGCCGTGAAATACAGTGATCCGGCCAAGCCCGCGCGCGTCGTCACGGTCGCGCTCGAGCCCGGCGGCGAGCGCCGACTGCGGGTCGAAGACAACGGCATCGGCATCCCCGAGGCCAAGGTGTCGCTCATCTTCGAGCAGTTCGTGCGTGTGCATTCGCACCTCGACGACGAGCTCGGTTCGCAGGGCCTCGGCCTCGGGCTGTCGATCGTGCGCGAGTGCATGGAGGCGATGGGCGGCACGGTGACGGTGACGTCGGTCGAGGGCGAGGGCACCGCCTTCGTGCTGGGCTGGCCGGCCGAGGCCTGGACCGCCGACGGCGCGCCCGACCCGGAGTGACGGGGCGGGGCCGACGTATGCTAGCTCACGTGACTGTCCTCCTCGTCGACGACTTCGTGGATGCGCTCGAAGTCTGGGAGATGTTCCTGAGCGCGTCCGGCTTCTCCGTGCGCACGGCCACTGACGGGATCGCCGGGCTGGCGCTGGCGCGCTCGCTGCGTCCCGATGTCATCGTCATGGACCTGCAGATGCCGGGGCTCTCGGGCACCGAAGTGGCACGCGAGCTGCGCGCCGACGCGTCCACGCGTCACATCCCGCTCATCGCCGCCACCGGCCATTCCCGCACCGAGCTCTCCGACGCGCGCGCGGCCGGCTTCGACAGCCTCATCGTCAAGCCGTGTGACCCCGACGATCTGGTCGCCGAAATCCGCCGGCTCGTGCCGGCGCCCGGCTAGCCTGTCGTTTCGGGCGTGGCGCCACGCTCGTCGGCGGTCACGTCGAACTCGACCCGCACGACGTCGGTGACATCCGGTCCGCGCAGGCAGCGACCGCCCGCCTGGGTGATGGTGCGACACGCCAGCGCCGCCGAGAGCCCCGGATAGGCCCACGGATCGAACGCGCCCGGGGCGTCGGGGATCCGCCGCTGCGTGCCGTTGGCCGCCACCATCAGCCGGCAGCCCTCGAGGCGCACGGTGCATCGCGCCCTGGTGTCGCGCACGACCACCGCCAGCAGCGACGCCACGGCCCGGGCCACGCGTTCGCTCTCGAGCGCCAGCGCCGTCGTGCCGACGGGGGCACCGGCCACCTCGACCGCCACGCTCATGCGGCCTGCCTCGCCGACGATGTGGGCGACCAGCGCCTCGACCGGCACGACCGAGGGCGTGGCTGCCGGCTCGAGCTTCAGCCAGTCACTGGCCTCGCCGCACAGCGTCGTCATGGTTCGCAGGGCCTCCTGCGTCTTGACGATGGCGCGTTCGGTGTCGTCGGGCGTCGCCAGACGCTGCTCGCGCAGCAGCCGCAGGTAGCCGCCGGCGACGCCGAGCGGGCTGCGCAGGTCGTGGAGGAACGACTCGAGGACGCGATCCAGGTCGGTCATGGGGAGCGATGCCGCAAATGTAGTGCCGGGCGATCGGCGGAAGCGTTCGCCCTGATCGAGGTCTGTCCTGCCGATTCTCAGTAACGCGCGCCACCCGTCACGAGCCGGTGCCCGATTCCGAGATGCCGCATTCCTTCATCTTCGTCAGCAGCGTCTTGTAGCTGACGTCGAGGTGCTCGGCCACCTTGCGGCGGTTCCAGCGAAAGAGCGCCAGCGCGTCGGTGATGGCCTGCCGCTCGGCCTTGAGCGCGGCCGCCTTGGCGACCGCATGCAGGCCCAGCACTTCCAGCGGCGCCGGCGGCGCGGCATCGCCCTCGTCGGCCACCGGATCGAAAGCCGCCGGCGGGACCACCGCCGGGGCGGCCGCGAAAATCGGGGCCGGAGCCACATACACGGGTGCCGCAAGCGGCGCGTCAGCCACGGGGCGCGCGTCGGTCACGGCCGTCGCGGGCAGGGGCGAGTAGAGCACTGCGGCCGGCCCCGCTTCAAAGGACACGGCCTGCACGCGCAGCCGGTCCAGTTCCGTCAGGATGAGCTGTTCTTCCTGCAGCACCACCAGGCGCTTCATCATGTTCTCGAGCTCGCGGATGTTGCCGGGCCACGAGTACTGCCGCAAGGCCTGCACCAGCGTCGAACTGGGCCGGACCGCCGGCCGCCGGTAGACCTTCGCGTATTTGGCGAGGAAGAACTCGACCAGCGGGGCGATCTCTTCCTGCCGTTCCCGGAGCGGCGGAATGCGCAGCTCGATTACCTGCAGGCGGTAGTAGAGGTCTTCGCGGAAGGTGCCGGCCCGCATCATGGCCTCGAGGTCGCGGTTGGTCGCCGAGATGATGCGCACGTCCACGTCGATGAGGCGGTTGCTGCCCAGCCGCGTGAACGAGCGGTCCTGCAGCACGTGCAGGATCTTCGCCTGGAGGCTGGCCGGCATCTCGCCGATCTCGTCGAGCATGATGGTGCCGTGCTGCGCGAACTCGAAGCGGCCGACCCTGGTGGCGCCGGCGCCGGTGAAGGCGCCGCGCTCGTGGCCGAACAGTTCGCTCTCGAGCAGGTCGGCGGGCAGCGCCGCGCAGTTGACCTTCACGTAGGGTTTGGCGCGGCGCTGCGACCGGCGATGCAGTTCGCGCGCGATCACTTCCTTGCCGACGCCGCTTTCCCCGCGCAGCAGCACGCCGACGTCGCTGTCGGCGACGCGCTCGACCATCGCCATCACGCGCTGCATGGCCAGGCCGGCGCTCCAGCAGGGCTGCGCGCCTTCGGGATCTTCGGTCATCTGCGCGCCCAGGCGCGCCACCTCCGAGGCCAGCGCCTCGCGCTCGAGGGCGTGGTTGATGGCGGCTTCGAGCGCCGCTTCGCCGACCCCGTCGGGATCGTCGGGCTTGAGCACGTAGTCGGCGGCGCCCCGGCGCACGGCCTCGATCACGGTGGCCGGCGCGTGGCGGCCCGAGAGCATGATCACCTGCGTCGCCGAGTTGAATTGCCGGATGGCCCGCAGCGTGTCGAGGCCATTGAGGTCGGGCATCAGGACATCGAGCAGCACCACGTCGGGCGCGGCGCCCGAGCGCAGGCTGTCCACGAAGGCGCCGCCGCTGTGGAATACGTCCACGGTGAGGCCGCGCGAGCCGAGCCAGGTGGCCAGGTACTCGGTGAAGGCCCGGTCGTCGTCCACTACCGCCAGTCGTCCGTTCATGCAGGTCCCATCTTAGTTGAGTGCTGAAACCCTGCTTCCCTTGATTGGGTAGCCGTCTACTCACCTGCAAGTGTTGGACCCATTTCAGGGCTGGCATGAACTCTGCTCTGACGGGCCCTGGGAACAGGTCGATGCCACAGACACTCACCGAGACCGCCCTTATCACCATCGCCGTCGCTGTCTCGGTGCAGGCCCTCGTGGGCGTGGCCCTTAGCATCGGTTCGTGGCTGGCGATGCGGCGCCTGGAGACGACGCTGCGCGCCGAGTCGGCAGCGCTGCAGCTCCGGCTCGACGAAGCCATCGTGCACGTCCGCTCGGCCGCGGCGTCGGTCTCGCGCCTGAGCGCTGAGGCCGGCGGCGTCGCCAATCAGGCGGGCCGCGTCATCGACGACGTGACCGGCGCCGTGCGCGCCGTGGCCACGACGGTGGGCACGCCCAAGGCGCTGCTGGTGGCCGGGATGGCCGCCGGCGCGCGCCGACTGCTGCGCCACTGGCAGGCGCGACGCGCGTCTCTCTGATTCCATTTCATCCACCGCACAGAAGGAACAGTCATGTATCGCAACGAACGGGACACGTCCTCCGGGTTTGCCCTCGGAGTCATTTCAGGCGCAATTGTCGGCGCCGGGCTGGCGCTGCTGTTTGCGCCCAAAGCCGGCAGCAAGCTGCGCTCCGACCTCGCCGAGTCGATGGACTCGCTGAAGGCGGCCATCGCCAACCGCTATCAGGACCTGGCCGATCGCGCCGGCGTCGAGATCGAGAACCTGCACGAGACGGTGGACAGCGCCACCGACGTGCTCGAGTCACGGGCCAAGGCGGCCGTGCAGACGGCCGCGCGCAAGCTGCGCACGGTCGATCCCACCGCGTAGGCCACGGGGCCTCAAACGTCGCACACTTCTTGGAGGACACCATGCTCAACACGATTCTGATTCTGCTCGTCATCCTGTGGCTGCTGGGGATGGTGAGTTCGTACACGATGGGTGGCTTCATCCATGTGCTACTCGTCATCGCCATCGCGATGGTGCTCATCCGCGTCATCCAGGGCCGCAACCCTGTGTGAGGCCTCAGGGCAGGGTGGCGCCGGGCAGCGTGCCCAGCCCCCAAGACGGCCTCACGCAGCGCGGGCCGGGTTCACGGGATCACTTCCGTGGCCCGGCCCGTGTCGCTGTACGGCCGCTCGATCGGCGGGCCGTTACCCAAACAGGGTAAGCGGCTGCCCATCGTCGCCCGCGGCAACGGTGGGCCCAGCGGCTCCTAGAACCCGCAGCCCATCTGATTGGCGATGAACCAGAGCGCCACGAGCGATCCCGGCACACCCAACATCCACGCGACTCCGTACTTCATACGTCCTCCTGCCACACCCGGTGGCCCTGTGGGCGCACCGCGCAGACCTCATGCCTGCGCGGCCGCCTGGTGTCGTTCAACTGGTCTTCGACGCCTTCACCTGCGCGCTGCCGATCGCCCCGGCGATGGCCCGCGCGTCTACAGCACACGCCCCGCCGACGTGCTGATCGGCGGGGGCAGTTCGGTGGTCACCGGCGGATCGGTGATGGGGGATCCGGGCAGGCCCGGATCGATGAGTGGTCGGTCGATGCCGGGCGCCTGCGGATGGTCGGGCGGAACCACCGGCGGTTGCGGCACCGGCGGCGGCGCGTCCGGAACGGATGGACCCAGTGGCGGAACGGGCTCAACCGGCAAGGTCATGGCGTAGTTGCGGAGAGAGTCGGCGAACTTGCTCAGATAGGGCACGAAAACCTCCCGAGTGGATAGCGACGGACCCGCGGGCGGGCTCCCGCGTGCCGCCACCTCACTCAGGGGCAAGATCGATGCCCGTCTCGCAATCTCGTCTTACGCCGCGGCGCCGGTGCTGAGGGCCTGCCGCCAGGCTGTCAGTTCCTTGATGGCCTGCGCGCGCGCGAACCCGTAGCGCGTCTGCAGCACGCTGATGAGCCGCTCGGTGTTGCCGCGCACGCTCCTCACGTCGTCTTCGCTGAGGCGGTCCCAGCGCTTGCGCGCTGCGGCCATGAGTCTGGTCCACTGATCGTTCACGGTGTCGCGTCGCTTCGCCATGTCATCCGCTCCTGTGCGGGGAGAACGCCCGCTCGCGTCACCAAGAGCAACGGACATGCCATGACCACGGCCGGCAAACGCCCGCAAATCCCGCGCGTGAGCGTCGCCAGCCCCGAAGCGCGCGAAACAGAGGACACACATCGAGTGGTCCGCACCTCACGACGCCGACGCCATGAACCCGCGTGCGCCCAGCACGATCTCGACCACGTGCGCGCGATGGTCGTCCACGATCGGGATCCGTCGCGGATCGACGTCCTCGCCATCCAGGGCGGCGGTGGCGACGCCGCGCCCGGTGCGCATCGGATTGACGGCGCGGATGTGGAAGGTGGTCGCGCCGCAACGCCAGTCGATCTCGAAGCCGGGCCAGGCCGACGGCACGCACGGATCGAGCGCGAAGGTGGCGCCGCTGCGGCGCAGGCCGAGCAGATGTTCGAGCCCGGTGCGGTAGAGCCAGCCGGCCGACCCGGTGTACCACGACCAGCCGCCGCGTCCCGGATGCGCGGGATGGGTGTAGACGTCGCCGGCCACCACGTAGGGTTCGAGGCGGTAGCGCTCCACATCGGCCCGCGTCCGCGAGCGGTTCACCGGGTTGATCATGTGGAAGAGTTCCATCGCCTCGTCGCCGGCATCGAGCGTGGCCAGCGCCATGATGGCCCAGGCGGCGGCGTGCGTGTACTGGCCGCCGTTCTCACGCAGTCCCGGCGGATAACCCTTGATGTAGCCGGGTTCCTGCGCCGTCCGATCGAAGGGCGGCGTGAGCAGCGCCATCGTCCGCATGCCGCGCGAGACCAGATGCGCGCGCACCGCGTCCATGGCGCGCTCGGCGAAGCGGCGTGGCACCGCCCCCGACAGCACCGCCCACGACTGCGCGATCGAATCGATGCGGCACTCGTCGTTCTGCGCCGACCCGAGCGGCAACCCGTCGTCGTAGAAGCCGCGGCGATACCACTCGCCGTCCCAGCAGGCTTCGAGCGCCGGCACCAGACGCGCGGCCTCGCGCCGATACGCCGACGCCGCCTCGCCGTGACCCGTCAGATCGCACAACCACGCCACGCGGTCGTAGACGACGTGCAGGAAGAAACCGAGCCAGGTGCTCTCGCCGCGTCCGGCCGCCCCTACCAGGTTCATGCCGTCGTTCCAGTCGCCGGCGCCGAAAAGCGGCAGGCCGTGCACCCCCCGGGCGCGTGCGTGGTCCACCGCCCGCCGGCAATGGTCGAGCAGCGTGCCGTCGGCCGGCCCCACCTGCGGCAGGTCGTACGACTCGGCGGCGTCGGCGGCCAGCGGCGCACCCTGGAGGAACGGCACGCGCTCGTGCAGCACCGCCTCGTCACCGGTGTGGCGCACGTATTCGGCCACCGCGAAGGGCAGCCACAGCAGATCGTCCGAGCACCGCGACCGCAGCCCGCGGCCCGAGGGCTCGTGCCACCAGTGCTGCACGTCGCCTTCGACGAACTGGCGGCCGGCCGCCCGCAGCAGATGCGCGCGCGTGACCGCGGGTCGGGCATGACAAAGGGCCAGCACATCCTGGAGCTGATCGCGGAACCCGAACGCGCCGCCCGGCTGGAAGTAGCCGGTCCGGCCGTGGATGCGGCAGGAGAGCGTCTGGTAGACCAGCCAGGTGTTCATCATCGTGTCGAACGAATCGTCAGGCGTGCGCACCTGCACCGTGTCGAGCGTGTCGGCCCAGGCGGTGTCCACGGCGCGCCGTGACGCCGCGGCGCCCTCCACCTGCGCGAAGCGCTCGACCAGCGCGCGCGCGTGGTCGGCATCGTCGCCCTGGCCCAGCACGACGACCAGACGCGTGGATTCGCCGGCGCCGAGCACCACGGCGATCTCCAGCGCCGCGCACGGATCGAGTCCGCCACCGAAGCGCGGCACCAGGCCCTGGCGCAGGCCGGCGGCGTCCGCCAGCGAGCCGTGCCGGCCGATGAAGGCGGCGCGATCGCCGGTGGCGGCGCGCGCCGGGTGCGAGGCGGCGAGAAACGCCACCCGCGCCGGGAAGGCGTCGTTGAAGGGGTTGGTCGCCGAGATCACGCCGCGCGCCGCGTCGTAGCCGGTCACGACGTGGAGGTGATGGCCGTCGCGGGGCGGACCGAGCGCCCACTGGCAATACGGCACCACGCTCAATCGCCGCTCGGCGTCCGACCGATTGGTGATCGTGAGCACCGAACACTTCACCGGTGCCTCGACGTCCACGAACATCTCGAGCACGGTCGCCAGGTCATGGGTGACGCGCCGGAACGTGGTGACGCCGGGCGCATGACACACGTCGACCTCGGCCGGCGCCCGATCGAGCCGCGGGCCCGGTGTGGGCGTCCACACCGCGCCCGTGACGTCGTCGCGCAGGAAGATGGCCTCGGCGGTCGGGTCGCACACCGGGTCGTTGGCAAACGGCGTGAGCCGGTTCTCGCGGCTGTTCATCGCCCACGTGTGGCTGGCGCCGGTGCTGGTCACCAGCGTGCCGAAGGTGGCATTGGCCATCACGTTCGACCACGGCGCCGGCGTCTCGCCGGCCTCGCTCGCGGCCAGCACGAACGCACGTCCGTGCTGCTCGAAGCGGCCCAGTCCGACCGGCAACGACTCGCCGTCGGCGGCCGCTGGCGCCTCGATCCCAGGCGTGGCTCGCAGCGGCTCGCCCGGGTTGGCGGCCCGCACCATCACCGCGGCCCCGCGCGAGGCGAGCGGATCGAGCTGCGCGCGCAGATCGCCGGTGCCGCTGCGCAGCACCACGCGCGCGACCGCCTCGAGCAGACGGTCCTCGGCGTCGGTCAGGGCATCGCGGCGCAGCAGCCAGGCGCCGCCGGGACGTCCCTGCCAGGCCCGCCAGGGCCCCGACGCCAGGATCGAGGTCAGCGCCGCCTGAGTCTCGTCGAGGTACGACGGCGGATGCTCATTGATGATTACCGTCTCCGAGGCGAGGCCCTTCAGCCGCCAGTACTCCTGCGCCTGCAGCACCTGCCGGGCGAGGGCCGCGCCGTCGTCGGCGCCGACGCGCACCAGCACGATCGGCAGATCGCCCGAGATCCCGTGCCGCCAGAGCCCGGGTTGGCCGATCGTGTTGGCTTCGAACGCCGCAGCGGGCGCCCGCATCGACTCATCCACGTAGTGGAGCGGCGAGGCCAGGCGCTCGAAGACGCGGACGTCTTCCGGCGACACGCCCAGATGGTGCTGCAGGCTCTGCGCGTGCGTGAAGGCGAGCGCGAAGGTGCGCGAGGCGGCGTTCGGGTGGTGGTAGGTCTGCGCCAGGCGCAGCGCGGCCTCGCGATCGACGGCGATGCCGGTGGAAAAACTGAGGCGGATCTGGCCGCCGGCCGGCACCCGCACGCGCTGGCGCAGACTGCAGATCGGATCGAGCACCACGCCGGTGGTGCCGCTGAGTGCGCGCCCGTCGAGCGCCCGCGCCGCCGCCAGGCGCTGCCCGCGGCCGATGAAGCGCTCGCGATCGGTTTCCCATTCGACCGGGCCCGAAGCGCGGCCCTCGAGGCTGAGCACGTGCACCGCCCACAGCGCGTCGCCGCCGTGACGCGGCCGGCGCCGGCACAGGAGGGCGGTGTTCTCGGGCGAGAACTCGGTCTCGACGAACAGCTTGCCGAAGGCCGGATGCGCCAGGTCGTCGCGCCTCGACGTCAGCGCCATCTCGGCGTAGCTGGTCACTTCCACCTCGCGGGCCCGAACGCCGCGGTTGCGCAGCGTCAGGCGCCGCACCTCGATGTCGTCTTCCGGCGAGACCGCGATGTCGAGCTGGGTCGTCAGATCGCCGTCGCGGCGCAGGAACGTCGCCTTGTCGGGATGAAACGTCACCACGTAGTCGTCGGGTTCGACGCGCGTCGGCTGGTAGGTGGCCGACCAGCAGGCGCCGCTGCGCACATCGCGCAGGTAGAGCGCCTGGCTGGCCGGATCGCTCGTCGCGTCACGGCGCCAGCGCGTCACGGCCTGGTCGCGCCAGGTCGAGGCGCCGCCGCCGCCGTTCGAGATCGCCACCACGTAGTGGCCATTCGAGAGCAGCTGCGCCTGCGGCGCCGGTGTGTGCGGCGTGCGGTAGCGGCGCACCGGCACCGTGGCGGCGCTGGCCGGCACCGGCGCGTCGTCATCGGTGGGCCGCACCGAATCGGCCAACGGCCGGGGCACGCGCTCCTGCAGCAGCAGGTCGGTGGCGCGCACGAGCGGCAGACGATGGAACCGTTCCACCATGCGGTCGCCGAGCAGCGCGTTGCTGATGGCGACCAGCGTCATGCCCTGGTGGTGACTCATGCACGTGCGCACCACGACGCCGGCAGTGTGCGGCCCGGCAGACGCGCCTTCACGCGGTGCGGCGCGGTCGGTGAAGTCCACCGCCTCGTAGAAGCCCAAGGGGCCACGCGCGCCAACGGTCTCCAGGCGCCGCAGGTTGTCGACTGCGGCCAGGGGCGTGACCGCCAGCGCCAGGGCGGTCGCGTAGGGCGCGATGACGAGGTCGTCGGCCAGACCACGCGAGAACCCGAGCCCGGGCACGCCGAAGGCGCGGTACTGGTAGGTGTCGTCGCGGTCCACGACCGCGTAGGCCGACTCCGAGATGCCCCACGGCACATCGTGGACGTCGGCGTAGTCGCGCTGATGGCGCACGGCCTGACGACACGACTCGGCGATCAGGGTCTCGGGATACCCGCGCATGACCAGCGCCGGCATCAGGTACTCGAACATCGTGGCGCTCCACGACAGCAATGTCGGCACGCCCTGCAGCACCGTGACCGGGCGTCCGAGCCGGAACCAGTGCCGCTGCGGCACGTCGCCCTTGGCGATGGCGATGAAGCTTGCCAGGCGCGACTCCGAGGCCAGCAGGTCGTAGAACGAGGGGTCGAGCCGGCCCGGCGCCTCGTCGTCGGCCACCCGATAGCCGATGGCGAAGAGCTCGCGCTTCGGATCGAAGAGAAACGTGAAGTTGGTCTCCTCGACCAGCCGCAGCGCCTGCGCGGCCAGCGCCTGAAGCCGCGCCGTCAGCGCCGCCTCGCTGCCACCGGTCCTGGCGAGCGTGCCGAGTCCCGAGGCCAGGGTGAGCAGCGCGCCAGCGAGGTTGCCGCTGTCTACCGTCGAGACGTAGGCCGGCCGCAGCGGCGCCAGCGTCCGGGTGTCGTACCAGTTCAGCAGATGGCCTTCGACCTTCTCGAGACGTTCCACCGTGGCCAGCGTTGCCTCGAGCGTGGTGACCAGCGCCGGTGTGTCGATGAAGCCCAGGTCGTGCGCCGCCAGCGCCGACAGCAGACCCATGCCGATGTTGGTCGGCGAGGTGCGTGCCGCCACGCGCTGGTCGGGCGTGAATTGGACGTTGTCGGGCGGCAGCCCGTGATGTTCGTCAGTGGCGAAGGCCTCGAAATAGCCCCAGGTGTCTTTGGCCAGCGTGCGCAGCCACGTCTGGTCGGCCTCGGGCAGCACCCGGCGAGCCTGCGCCACCGGCTGGCTGAGGGCGTGCGCGACAAACGGCGCCGCCACCCAGGCGAGCGCAAACGGCAGCATCACGGCCAGCGACGCCGGCTGCGCCACGGCGACGGTCGCCACCGCGCCGGCGGCAATGGCCGGACTCGCGCTCATCGCCGAGGTGAAGCCCCAGAGGCTGCGTCCGCTGGCTCGCGCCGTACTGGTGGCTGCCGTCTCCCATTCGAGCAGACGCCGCCGGGTCACCACCATGCGCGCCAGCGTCACGGCAATCGCATGCAGCATCGCCCAGGTCGTCTGCGCCACGAACGTCACATCGAGCAGCGCGCGCGCGGCATCGACCTGCACGTCGTCGACCAGGGCCCGGGCCGAGACGCGGTCGAGACGGCCGCGCAGCGTCCGGGCCAGCGCGGTGAGCACGCGGATGACCAGCGGCGCCAGCGGCGCCGCCAGTGCCGCCAGCGTCCACAGGACGGGAGACGCGGGGGCCAGCGTCCATGCCGCCAGCAGCGCGGCGAGCGTGGCCGGCGCGGTGAGGCTGCGGCGCAGGTTGTCCACTATCTTCCAGCGCGCCACCAGCGGCAGGCGGTTGCGCGTCCAACCGTCGCGTGTCGGCACGACCGGAAACAGCCACGTCAGAATCTGCCAGTCGCCGCGCACCCAGCGGTGCATCCGCCGCGCATGGGCCAGCACGCTTGACGGGTAGTCGTCGATCACCTCGACGTCGGTGACGAGGCCGACGCGGGCGAAGAGCCCTTCGAACAGGTCGTGCGACAGCACCGCGTTCTCGGGCACGCGGCCCTCGAGCACGCTCATGAAGGCGTCGACGTCGTAGAGGCCCTTGCCCGTGAAGATGCCTTCGTGGAACAGGTCCTGATAGACGTCGGACACGGCCGTCGTGTACGGGTCGACGCCGGTGTGCCCGGCATACAGGCGCGCGAAGCGCGAGCTCGACGCGCTGGTCATCGCCACGCTCACGCGCGGTTGCAGGATGCCGTAACCCTCGACCACGCGGCCCTCCCCGGGGTCGATGCGCGGCCGGTTGAGCGGATGCTCGAGGATGCCGACCAGCGTGGCCACGGCCTCGCGCGGCAGCCGCGTGTCGGTGTCGAGCGTGAGGCAGTAGCGCACGTCGGCGAGCACCCGCATGTCGCCGGTCTCCACGGCGTAGCTGGTGTCGCGGGCGCCACGCAGGCGGCGGTTGAACTCCTCGATCTTGCCGCGCTTGCGCTCCCAGCCCATCCAGACGCCCTCGGCGGCGTTCCACAGGCGTTCGCGATGGAAGAAGAAGAAGCGATCGGGCACGCCGGCGGCGCTGTTGAGCGCAGTCACGCCGGCCACCGCCGCGTCGATGAGCGCCTGGTCGCCGGGAGTCTCGCGTGTGACCGCATCGGCGAAGTCGCTCAGAATCGCGAAGTGCACGCGCGGATCGGCGTTGCCGAGGGAGGCGACCTCGAGTTGCTCGAGCAGATGGCGGACGCCGGCCGGGCTGGTCAGCAGCGTCGGCACGATGACCATCGTGCGGGCGCCCGGCGGCAGGCCGCTTCGCAGGTCCATCCGCGCCAGCCGATCCGGCGGCACCACGGAGGTGACCACGCGGTGCACGAGCGCGATGGCGAGCTCAGCCAGTGGCAACAGGAAGGCCAGCGCCAGCACCAACCGTGCGACCGGCGTGGCCCCGAACGCGGCCGCCGCGCTGACCAGAAGCGCCACTGCCGCGGCCGTCGTGCCGGCGATCGTCAGGCCATACGCGACCCCGGCGTGGCGCTCGATGACTCGCCGCAAGCGCCGCCGCAGCGGCGGGGTCACACCAAGCGCGCCTTCGAGCCCGATCCGTCCGGGACCCACCAGGTAGTAGCCGACGTGCGCGGTGCGGCCGCTGCCGCCACTGCTCGCGAGCGCGGCCTCGACGGCCGCCTGCGCGGCCCGCTGCTGCTGCTCGCCGTCCACCGGCGCCAACGCTTCGATGGCCTTTCTCTGCTGGTCGCGGCTCTGGAAGTCCATGCGCGCGTAGGCGCCGGCGGGATCGCGCCGCAGGATGTGTTCGACGACGCTCGTTGCTTCGACAAAGGCCGGCCAGTCGAGCGTCGCGCACAGGCGCAGGCTCGTGATCACGTTGGCGATGAGCAGTTGGGCGGCGGCCTGATGCTGGTGGTCGACGCGCACCACGTCTTCGCCGGTGGTGCCCTGCGCGTCGAGCCGCGCGTCGAGGGCGGCGCGCACGGCGTCTTTCGCCGCCCCCTCCTCGCGCAGGCGGTGCACGAGCTGGCTGGTGAACGCTTCGGCGGCGATGGCGGGCCAGGGAGGCTCCGTGATGACGGCGGTGCGGTTGAGCGCGTCGAAGTAGAGGTTGGCGGCGCGCCGCGCTGCGCTTGCGGCCAGCACACCGTCGGCCAGTCGTCGCAGGTTCTCGAGCAGCACCAGGCGCACGACGCTCGGCCACGCCCACAGCTCGCCGAGCGTCAGCGGGGTCACCGTCTGGAACGCGTCGAGAAAGGCGAGCATGTGCGCTCGGTCGAGACGGCTGTCGGTGTGGCGGATGAGCGCCCGCGCCAGCGCCTCGACCCGTGCCACGGCGCTGTCGCCGTCGCGCACGACCGGCAGGCGCTGGTAGAACCGCCACGGCAGATCGCGGCGCAGCGCCCGCACCTCGGCATCCACGAGGTGGTAGTTGTCGAGGATCCAGTCGCCAGCCGGACCCACGTACTCATGACGGCGGGCGTCGGCAGCCAGTTGGCGGTGCGCCTCGTCGAGGCGGCGCACGTTGTCGGCAAGACGCGCGAGCGTGTGGGCGGCGCGGTGCCGCAACACGACCGGCATCCGCGTGGCCAGCGTACGCGCGAGATCCTGAAGTCGGGCTACGTCCAGGAGCTCGTCGCGCAGCGGCGGCTCCGGCGCGGCAGTGCGCGTGAAGGGCATCCAGCTGGGCACGATGCCGCCAACGACTGCAAGGGCGGTGCCCGCGAGGGCTCCCCACTGGCGCAAGCGTTGCAATGAACCCGTGGGGCGTGATCGCGGAGCGCTCCACAGGTAGCGAGGCACTCAGAATGGGTAACACCGACACCACTCTCAGGAATTCAGACGACGACAGCGATGCCTACGTCACCTTCGACAGGCGTTCGGTAATCCTGGACCTGCCGGACGATGGCCGCGTGGCCGATCTGCTGCCGGGGCGCGGCGGTGCGGCGCTCTCGCGGCCGCTGACGCGGGCAGGCGACGCTGCAGCGCCGGTCCGAACCGGGCGATCAGTCTCACACTGACGCCAGCGCGACACCCGTCTTCGTCTGTTTGGCGCCGTACATCGCCCGATCGGCGCATTCGAGAGCTGCGCCGCCGTGACGGTGTGGTCGGGGCAGAAGGCCAGGGCGGCACTCACGCCGACCCGCACGCTGGTGCCGGCGACCTGATACGGGGCCGTGAGCACCTCGTGCAGGGAGCGAACGACGGCTTCGCCGTTGGCGGGGTGGCCGATGCGGTTGAGGACCACCACGAACTCGTCACCGCCCAGGCGGGTCACCGTGTCGGCGCTGCGGATTGACGCCGAGAGCCGGCGCGCCACTGCCACCAGCAGCTCGTCACCGGCGGCGTGTCCGAAGGTGTCGTTCACGGATTTCATCCGGCACTCAGCCGAGCACCTCAAAGAGCGGCCCGCCGCGGCGGGCCTGCGCCTGGTCGCGCAGGAAGTCGTTCTCACGCGCCGCTTCGCAGGGCTTGCAGCGCACGGCAAACGGCAGCGCCCGCAGCCGCGCTTCCGAGATCTCGTCACCACACTGGTGGCAGAACCCGTAGCGCCCGCCCTCGAGGCGCGCCAGGGCCTCGTCCACCTTGTTGAGGGTCTCGGCCTTCATCTCGAGCAGGGCGAACTGGATGTCGTCCTGCATGTCGGTGGCAGCGACTTCGCCGAAATCCTGCCCGCCGTGCGGCCGTTCCGCGATCTCGGCCCGTACGCCACGCAGGCGTCCGTGCACCTCGTTCCACAGCACCTGGCGGCGGTCCTCGAGGATGCGCTTGAGCTCGTCGTAGCGGTCGCGTTCCCGCGTCGCGTCGACAGGGGTGTGTCTGAGTGCCTGCGCCATTGGTCGTCTCCTCGCCTGGCCGGCCGCGTGCGTGCGTCCAGTCGTTGCCGGACCCGAGTGCAACCAGCATGCCGCTCCACAGGGAAGAAACCTGTCTGCGTGGGCCGACGCGTGCGCCTGCGCGGACTATCCGGGTCCGGATGTGAGCAGCACCTTCCCCGATGTACGTAGCCGGGGAGGCCTCCCCCCGGCCACCGGCTCATGCGCCGGTCGTCACTTCTTGAAGAGCAGCGCGACGCCACCAGCCAGCAGCGCGATGCCTACCAGTGGCGGGAGCGCCACCGACTCTTTCTTGTCGGCGGTGATTTCAATCGGGCCGGCATCGACCACCGTGTCGCGGCGCGTCCACGAGACGCCGCCGTAGATGAGCGCCACCACTCCAATCACCACCAACACCATTCCCAGTGCCTTCATCGAATCCTCCACGAGTGCCGAGTGCGGCCGGCGACATGCCGGCTCGCTGCGAGGTTGCGCCGCGCGGCTAGACGAGCCCGGTCGGCGGCTCGCCCTTTTCCGCCGGTTGTTCGTTCCAGGGATTGGCGGTGCGCCGGTACGACGGCACCGGACGCGTCCAGCGCCCCATGCCGACGCCGATGCACCCGACGCCCAGGGCGAGCGCAAGTCCCGCGAGTGGCGCGAGAATCAGCGCCCCGGTGCCGGTGCTGTTGGCGCGGGCCGCCGGCACGCCGTCGCCCGACTCCCGCGTCGTGCTCGCGCTCGGGTCATCCTGCGCCGACTGCATGTAGGCCGCGACCGCGCCAGCGCCTCCCGCGAGAATCAGAACGACGCCGACTGGTATGAGCCACCGCATTGCACACCTCCCTTGAATGTCTGTGTGACTGTTGTGGTAGCAAGGCGCATTCCACCGCCGTCCCGCGTTCCGTGGCACGCAACTTGAAGTTGCAGGACGCGAGAGGCGCGCGACCCCCGCTGCCTGCCGCGACTGTGGCGAGGAGTCGCCAGATGTGGAAGCGCGCTTCCCATGACCCGCCGGATGAGGAGACAGACCCGATGAGAACCCGAGTGCTTGCAATGTGCGCCCTCACTGCGGCCCTGAGTGCCGCCACCGTGCGCGAGGCGCGCGCCGACTGGCTGTTGACGCCGTATCTGGGTGTCACCTTCGGTGGCAGCACGCCCGAACAGCAGGTCAACTACGGCCTGAGCGCCGCGTTTCTCGGCGCCGGCGCTGTCGGCTTCGAGCTGGACGCCTCGATCACCCCGAACTTCTTCAACACCGACAACGGCATCATCGACGACAGCAACGTCTCGACGGTGATGGCCAGCTTCATGGTCGCCGTCCCCGGCAGCGGCCCGTCGTTCCGGCCGTATGCGGCCGCCGGCGCCGGCATCATCCGCACCAGGGCGACCAGCGTCGGCAACGTGTTCGACGTCGACGAGAACAGCTTCGGAGTGAACGTGGGCGGCGGCGTGCTGGCGCAGTTCAACGACAAGGTCGGGATGCGCGGCGACATCCGCTACTTCCGCTCCGTGCAGGACTCGGATTCGGGCGATGGCATCGACCTGGATCTGCAGGGCTTCAATTTCTGGCGCGGCACGCTCGGCGTGACGTTCCGCTTCTAACGCCGCTTCCAAGGAAATCTCATGAAAACGCTGGCCGACGCCTTTCACCACACGCTCAAGGACGTCTATTTCGCCGAGCACGCGCTCACCAAGGCCCTGCCCAAGGTCATCTCGGCGATCTCGTCGAAGGAGCTCAAAGCGGCGCTGAAGGAGCACCTGGCCGAGACCAAGCAGCAGATCGGCATGCTCGACAAGGTATTCAAGTCGATCGGCGAGAAGGCCTCGGGCGAGAAGTGCGACGCCATCGAGGGTTTGATCAAGGAATGCGACGGCGTGATCGAGGAGGCCACTGGCAAGCAGGCCAAGCACGCGGCCGTCATCGGCTGCTGTCAGGCGATCGAGCACTACGAGATCGCCCGCTACGGCACGCTGCGTGAGTGGGCCAAGGCGCTCGGCCACGACGAAGCGCACGAGCTGCTGTCGAACATTCTCGACCAGGAGAAGAAGGCGAATCACAGCCTGACCCACCTGGCGGTGACCTCGATCAACCAGGCCTAACCAACCTGGGCCGGGGGACGGGCGCGGGATACTCTGGGGAGTCCCGCGCCCGTTGCATGTACGGGCCGCCTGGGTCAGCGCCGCCCGCGGAGGCTCGCCGTCACATCCACGTCCACCACCGGCGCTGCCCGCGTGCCGCGCACGTCGAGAACCACCCTCGTGCCGGCGCCGTCGCCGGCCAGCAGCCGGTTGAACGGCTTCAGCAGCCACCGACGCATACCGCGCTGCGTCTGCGAGAGGGGTGCGTCGAGGCGGGTCACGCCGTGGAAGTCGATGGTCTCAGCCGCCAGGGAGTAGTGGCCGGCGCCCGACACCTCGGCTCCCGGCACGGCGAGTGCCACCCGCGCCAGTGTCAGCCTGGAACCAGACAGATCCAGCTGTCCACGCAGGCGGGCCCGCACGGCGGCAACCGGCGGCTCCGGCCAGCCGCGACCACGCATCGACATCTCTTCGAGCACGCCCTGCACGCGCGCGTTGATGAAGCGCGCCTCGCGCAGGTCGAAGCTGCCAGACACGTGCAGGCGCTCCAGCACGTCGTCGTCACCGGCGGCGAGTTCGAGCGCGGCATCGACGGCCAGCGCGCCCTGCACGGGCGGGCGGTCCCCATCGACCAGCAGCCGCAGCACATCGGCGGCGCTCGATGTCGGCGGCGATGTGACCCGCAGCGCGATCCGCCGCGTCTGCGCGCCCTTTTCGCGCACGACGTGTCCCGAGGCCGACACCAGCGCCCCGCCGGCGCGGGCGTCGAGCCGCGTCAGGTGCACGTCGCTGTTGGTCGCATCGAACAGCGCTTCGAATGCCACGTCGAGGGGCAGTGTGCCGCCGGCCTCGCTGACGAACCCGGCGGCGGGCGAGGAGGCCGTGCCCACCGTCGCCAGGCGATCGAGTGTGCCGAGAGCGCGCCCCCGCACTGCCAGCGCGCCGCGCAGGCCGGGTACGTCCTCGAGCTGCCCGTGCAGCACGTATTCGCCCGCCAGCGGCAACTGATCGAAGTCGCCCCGCGGCCACGGCCCGGCCGTGCCGGTGACAGCGGCGCGTGCCGACGGCAGCGGCGTGTCGACGCTGGCGGCGAACGGACTGGCCAGATCGAAGCTGAACGGATCCAGATGCAGATCGCGGATGTCCCACACGTGCGGCTCACGCGCCGCATCGCGCGACATCACCCGCAGCACGACGTGATCGGCGACCAGCCGGTCGATCCGCATCTGCGGCGGCCGGCGTTGCCGCCGCGCCCCCTCGCTTGCGGGCGCCACCGGCCGGATGTCGGCCAGACGCCGCGGCGGGACGACAATCTCCACCGACGAGAGCCGCACCTCGTCGAAGTGGCGGATGCCGAGGCGGCCCAGCCGGGCGGTGCCCGACCAGCTCCCGATGGTCACAAACGGCGGCAGATCGGGACGGTTGCGGATGCGCAGCGTCACGCCGCGGGCGTGGATTCGCACCTGCGGCAGCAGCGTCACCTCCATCTGCTCGACGCGCACGTCGCTGGCCAGGCGGTCCGAGAGCCACGCTTCGAGTTCGGCGCGCAGCCGATCGTCGGCCACGGTGGTCCAGCGCACCGCGGCCACGGCAGCCAGAAAGACCATGACGAAGGCGACCGCGACGACGGCGCGCCAGCGACGCCACCGCCGCGCGGGTCCGGCGATCGACGCGGGCGTCACGGGCGCTGCGGCCGGCGTTGCGGCGGGCTCGCGGATGTCGAGCAGGCGTCCCACGACGAAAGACGTGCATCGGGCGTGCCACGGTTGTCGCCCCGGAGGCAACGCGTAAACCTGTATTTCCCGATGCCGTGGCCACGCGGGGCGTCGGGTGATGCGACGGTTACCCAACGTGGGTAATGCGGGTGCGCTCGCTACCCGATCACGGTCGGCTGGCGCCGGGCATGGCCTTTGCTCCCACTGACGCAAGGCAGGTGCACCGTGGCATTTCTCACCGACGCACTCAGTGAACTCGTGACGCTGGCGGCACCGCCGGAGCTGGTCGAAGCGCTCGCCGCCGACGACTCGCCGGCGCCGATCTTCGACTTCGACGATCAGGCGCTGGCGCTGCGCGCGATCGAAGCCGGCGTCGATGAGGCGCGCGCCACCGGCACCCGCGCCGCTGTGTGTGTGGCCGACCTCACCGCCATCGATGGCACGACCGCCGCCGGCGGCGCGCTCCTCGACGCCGCCGACACGTGGCTGCTGTCGCGGCTGCGCGGCAACGATCGGCTGTACCGCATCGGCGGCACCTTCGTCATCGTGGCCTCTGGCCTCAGCCACCCGCACGAAGGCGAACGGCTCGCCGAACGGGTCCGCGCCTTGCCGATCGTCGGCGGCGAGACGCCTCATGTGGGCCTGGCGCTCTACCCGGCGCACGGCGATGACGCCACGACGCTGCTCGATCGGGCGCGGACCTCGGCGCGCCGCGCCACGCTCCGCCGTCGCGCCTCCGACACCGTGCTCGCACCGGCCCTCGGCGCTGCCGGTCGCCCGTGAGCCGCGACGCCTCGCGGCAGTCCACGACGGCCGTCTGGATCTCGGTGCTCGGCACCCTCGCCGTGGTGGCGGCGCTGGCCGGCGCCCGCGAGTTCCTGGTGCCGGTGGCCTTTGCCGGCCTGCTCACCTTCGTGATGTCGCCGCCGGTCGACTGGCTGGAGCGGCGTATCGGCCGCGTGCCGGCGGTGCTCGCCGCCGTGTGCGTGGTGTTCGCGCTGCTGATTGGCTCCGGGTGGATGCTGGTGCGACAGCTCGACGGCGTCGCCACCGCCTTGCCGAAGTATCGAGCCACGCTCCTCGCCAAGGCCTCGCAGGTGCGCCGCATGAGCGGCAGCGGCACCGTGGGCGAACTGCAAAAAACGATTGACTCGGTGCAACGCGATCTGGCGGTGCCGGCGCGTGAGCCGCGGGCGGCGCGCGTGGTCGTCGCCGAGCAGGCGGCCGACCAGTCGCCGTTCGGCATGCTGGGTCCGGTGCTCGGCATGGCGGCGTCGGCCGGGCTCGTCACTGCGCTGGTGATGTTCATGCTGCTCGACCGCCGCGATCTGCGCGACCGCATCGTGGGCGTCGCCGGCCACGGGCACGCCGCGCTCACCGCCCGCGCGCGCTCGACGAGGCCGGGCAGCGCGTGGCCAGACAGCTGCTGATGCAGACGCTCGGCAACGCCATCTACGGTGTGGCCGCCGGCACCGGCCTGTGGCTGCTCGGCGTGCCCTATCCGGTGGTGTGGGCGGCACTGGGCGCGGTGCTGCGCTTCGTGCCCTACGTCGGACCGCTCGTGGGCGTCGCGGCGCCGATTGTCATCTCGGTGGCGGCGATGGACGGCTGGCGCGGTCCGTTGATGGTGCTGGGGTTCATGCTGGGGCTCGAACTCTTCACGAACCTCGTCGTCGAGACGGTGCTCTACGCCGGGGCTGCCGGCGTGTCGCAGGTAGGCCTGCTGGTGGCCGTCACGTTCTGGACGTGGCTCTGGGGGCCAATGGGCCTCGTGATGGCCATCCCGCTCACGGTGTGTGTCGTCGTGCTGGGAAAACACGTCCGCGGACTCGAATATCTGGCCACCCTCATGGCCGACACGTCGACCCTGTCGCCGGCGCAGGTGTTCTACCAACGCTTGCTCGTGCGCGACACGAACGAGGCGTCGGACCTGGTCGAGCGGCACCTGGCCACGCACGAGCCGCGCTCGCTGTACGACACGCTCGTCCTGCCGGCCCTGGCGCAGTCGGAGATCGATCGCCTGCAGGGTCGCCTCGACGCCGATGGCCAGCAGCAGCTGGTCGCAGCCGCCCGCGAGATCCTTGCCGATGCCGGCGAACACGTGCGTCGTGCCGTCAAGACCACCGAGGGCGAGGGGCCACGCGAGATGCCGGTCGACACCCCGGTGGTGCGCCTGCTCGGCTACGGGATCGGCGGCGCCGTGGACGATCTGGCGCTCGACGTGTTCGGCCACGCCATCGACGACCTGCCGATGACGCTCGAGCGGCCCGGCGGCCTGCAGGCGTCGGACGTGGTGGCGTGGGTGCGCGAGCATGGCTGCACAATCGCCTGTCTGGCCGATCTGTCACCGGTGGCGGTGGCGCGCACCCGGTACCTCGTGAAGCGGTTGCGTCAGGCGGCGCCGCAGATGCCGATTCTGGTCGGGCGCTGGGGCAGCGCCGGGGTGCCCGACGATGCCCAACGCCTGCTCGACGCCGGCGCGACTCACGTCGGCGCCACGGTCGAAGACACGCGGGCGTGGCTGGTGGAGCATGCGCGCACGGCGCCAGACGGTCGTAGACTCACGCCCGACGGGCCGCCTGCGGCGCGTCCAGCGGTGTCGCCGGCCGCGGCCGCCGCAGCAGCTGCCGCAGATGCGCGATCTCGACGGGCTTCGTGAGGTGCCAGTCGAAGCCGGCCTCGCTCGAGCGCGCCAGGTCGCGCGCCTGACCGAAGCCGGTCTGCGCGATGAGCAGCATCGCGGCGCCCCACGCCTCGGCGCGGATGCGACGGCACACCTCGAAGCCGTCCATGCCCGGCATGCCGAGGTCGATGAGCATCGCGTCGGGCTGCACGGACGCCGCAATCGCCAGTGCCTGGACGCCATCGGCGGCCGTGCGCACGGCGTGCCCGTCGAGACCGAGCAGCGCCGCCAGCGCCGCGGCGTTGTCTTCGTTGTCGTCCACCACGAGGATCGAATGCCGCTCGACGTCGTCGGGCGGCGCCCCCTCGTCGAAAGCCGCCGCCGCCGGCGGATCTGCCGCGGGCAGGCGCACGACGAAGCTGCTGCCCCGTCCGGGGCCGTCGCTGGTGGCCGTGACCGTGCCGCCGTGCAGCGTCACGATTCCCTGCACGAGCGAGAGGCCGAGGCCGAGGCCGAGGCCGCCCTGCGCGCGTCCCACGTCGGGTCCGGCCTGCGAGAACTTGTCGAACAGGCGCGGCAGGAAGGCTGACTCGATGCCGATGCCGTCATCCCGCACCGTCACCGACACCTGCCGGTCCGGGCCGGCCTCGGCGACCAGGCTGAGATGGCCGCGTGCCGAGGTGAACTTGCAGGCGTTGTGCAGCAGGTTTCCGAAGGCTTGCGCGAGCCGGGCGACGTCGGCGTCGACGTAGATCGGCGTGTCGGGCACCGACACGGTGAGGTCGTGTTCGAGCTCGTCGCAGGCCGGCCGGGTGGTGGCGACCGCCAGGTCGAGCACCTCCGACAGCGGCACGCGCGCCGGCCGGATCTGCAACTTGCCGGCCGTGATGCGGCTCACGTCGAGCAGATCGTCGATGAGCCGCCGCATCACCGCCACCTGCCGCTCGATGATGGCCCCGGCGCGTCGCTGCTGGTCGGGGGTCGCCCGGTCGGTGCCGATGATGTGCGCGGCGGTGCGGATCGGGGCCAGGGGATTGCGGAGCTCGTGCGCGAGCATGGCCAGGAACTCGTCCTTCCGCCGATCGGCCGTACGCAGCGTCTCCTGGTGGCGGCGCAGCTCGTCGTTCGAGGCGGTGAGCGCCTGCGTGCGTTCGCGCACCCGGTCTTCCAGTTCCGCCAGCACCCGCGCCTGGGCGCGCTGCGCGGCCGCCAGCCGCGAGGCGAAGCGCCAGAACACCAGCGCCAGCACCAGCGAGAGCCCGAGCGCGACGGCTGCGGTGAGCAGCTGCGGCTCGATGGCGCCGGTGCGCGGCAGCGCGGCGTGGGCGCGACCGAGCAGCGGCGGGGCGAGAAACGCGGCGAGCACGCTCCACACCGGCCAGCGCAGCCGCGGGCCGATGCGCGTGCCCGGCTGGCGCAGCGTCGTCAGCCCGAGTGCCGCGGCACTCGTCAGCACCGCGAAGAGGATCGTGGGGGCCGCCATGCCGGGGAAGCGCGGCTCGTTGGCGAGCCGATCGACATCCACCGTCAACGCCAGAATCGCGAGCCACGACGCAAAGAGCGCAGAACCGGCCGCCAGCCTGGCCACCGTGCGCGCGCGCCGTCCCGGCAGCACGGCGGCCGCCACCGCCAGGGCGAGCGTCAGCACCACGAGGCTCGTCATCGGCGACATCCGGCCGGCGTAGGCGGTCTGGTCGAAGACCCACAGGCCGCCCCATGTCTCGACGCCCGACCGCGTGCCGGTTGCGTATTCGTGGATGGTGGCGCCGGCGAGGGTGGCGGCCGCGAGGGCGAGCGCGCCGCTGGTGATGGTCGCCAGTCGGCGCCGATCGACCGAGTAGACGGCCAGGGCCGTGCCGAGGAACACGAAGCACAGCGCCGTCGAGGGCACCATCACCCGCCAGCCCCGGACCAGGCTCTTGGCCACCGAGATGTCGAGTGCCCAGCCCAACAGCACGAGTGCCGCACCGAGCGCGATCGCGGCGCCCGCTGTTCGCAGGCGACGCGCCGTCAACTCGAAGTCCCGCTCGGAGGGCGGGAGCGGCTCAATCATGGCTGGTTCTCGTGTGCTGCGTGCTCTGCGGGCCTCGGGCGGCGATCGCCATGGCGTGGCCCTCTCTACCCATCGTGGGTAGCGCGTTACCGCAAGTCGATCTGCCGCG
>JANNIB010000067.1:0-17617 GCA_031404695.1 Acidobacteriota bacterium | reverse complement strand
GCAATCGCTGCTATAAAAGGCAGGCTCGGCGGCGTTGTGACGACGAGAATCCGGTCACCGGCTCTGAAGTGTAAAAGAGCCTTGAAAAAAATGGACGTTCCTAATGTGGCCATATTAACGAGTCGCCATAGAATCACATTTTTGTTCAGCCTCGTCCCGGCGGCCCGGAATATTTCGACGTTCTTGTGTATCTCTTGCTTGGGAGCGTCAATACCCCGCCCCGAATAGTTGGGCTGGCCGCAGACACGCCAGCGCCAGCTTCTGATTCATGCCGCCCGACAGATTGTCGGCGAGGCGACCTCTGAAGCGCGTGAGCTGCGTCATCTCGAGCAGGTGATCGCGGCGCGTGCGGTAGTCGGTCACGCCGTGGATCTCGGCGAAGAACGCGATGTTCTCGTCGATGGTGAGATCGCCGTAGAGGCTGAAGCGCTGCGAGAGGTAGCCGACTTTGCGGGTGATGGCCTTGTGGTCTTTCACCGGGTCGAGATCCAGCACGCGGATGGATCCCTTGTCGGGATGCAGCAGGCCGCAGATGAGGCGAATCGCCGTGGTCTTGCCTGCGCCGTCGGGGCCGATGAGGCCGAACATCTCGCCGCGCGCGACCTCGAGCGAGAGGCCGTTCAGCGCATGCGTAGTGCCGTAGCGCTTGGCGACGTTGGTCAGTTCGATCGCGTTCATATTGCGGGGCTCGGGTCCCGGGGCTCGGGATCGGAATGTCTTGCTGTCTCGCTGTTCAGCTCTTCCACTGCTACGGTGTCGCCGGTGCGGTGGCGACCGGCGTCAGGGCGAACACCGCGTCCACGGGCATGCCCTGCTTGAGCACACCGGCCGTGTTGTCGACCGCGATGCGGATGCGGTAGACGAGCTTGGCGCGTTCGTCCGCCGTCTGCACGTTGCGCGGCGTGAACTCCGCCTTCGGCGAGATGTAGGTGACCGTGCCCGTGATGCCCTCGCCACCGGCGTCGGTGAAGAGGGTGGCGGCCTGCCCCATCTTGATGCGCGGCACGGATGGCTCGGGCACGTAGACATCCGCCCACGCGTGATCGAGGTCGGTGATGACCACCACCGGCGCGCGCGGCGCCACCATTTCGCCGGCTTCCGCCAGCTTCTCGGTGACGATGCCGGCTACGGGTGACACGAGCGTTGCGTCTTTCAACTGATCTTCGAGTGAGGCGATGGCGGCAACGGTTGTGGCGATGCGGCTGGCAGCCACGGCCACTTCTTCACTGCGGGCGCCGACCTTCACGCGGGCGAGCGTGGCTTCAGCCGCGGCGACACGCTTCTGCGCCGCTTCCACGCGCGCCTGGGCCACGTCGCGCCGGGTGGCGGCGTCGTCGCGCGGCTTCTGCGCGCCCGACTTCCGCTCGAGCAGCAGTTCGTGGCGCTTCAGATCGGCGTTGGCGGCCTCGAGTTCGGCGAGAGTGGCCGGCACATCCGCGCGGGCGGCTTCCACCTGCGCTTCGGCCTGACGCACGTCCTCAGGACGGGCCGCCACACGCACCAGGCGCAACTGCGCCTCGGCAGACGCCTGTTCCGTCCTGGCGCGCGCGATCGAGAGCGTGAGGTCCGTCGCGTCGAGCGTGAGGATGCGGGCGCCGGCTTCGATCTTGTCGCCCTCCTTCACGTCGAGGGTCAGCACGCGGCCGCCCATCTCGGGCGCCAGGCGTACTTCCGTCGCTTCCACGTGGCCGGAGACGCGGAGCTGGTTGGGGTCGGCCGCAGGCGCGCAGGCGGCGGCGCACGCGAGGACGGCGGCGGCGGAGAACGGCTTGAGGGAGGTCATCGGGCGGAGTCCTTGGCAAGCATGCTGAGGGCGGTGTGCTGCATGTGGGCGATGAGGTCTCTGCGCGCGATGGCTGCGAACATCGGCAGGTGCGCGCGGCCGGGCTCGGCGGCGGCGCGTTCGCGCACCGCGTTCATCATCATCGGGCCGAGGATGGTGACGTAGGCGAGCACCGGGTGCACCTTGCGGAAGTCGCCGCTCTGCACGCCCTGCTCGAGGATGCGGCCGAAGGCGGTGAACACCCCGCGCATCAGCAGCAGCGTGTCGGGGTCGAGGTGCGGCGCGCCGGCCGACATCTCGCGCATCATCAGCGGCGGGAACCACGGCCGCGTCTCGCGCATGGTGGCGAAGGTCTCGATGAAGCGCTCGATCTTGGTGGGCGGGGCGACGTCGCTGTCGGCGATGGCGGTGACGGCGGTGCTTACCGCGCTCAGCATGTCGCGCACGATCGCGCGGTAGAGCTCCAGCTTGTTCTTGAAGTGGTAGTAGAGCATCGCCTTGTTCACGCCGGCCGCGCGGGCGATGTCGTCCACCCCCACGCCGTCGAAGCCGGAGCGGGAGAAGGCGTCGGCACCGGCTTTGAACACGAGGTCGCGGGTGGCGGTGGGTTCGGTGGTGCGTCCGGCGGCGGGGGCCGGACCCGGGCGGCGCGGATGCGCGGCGATGGGCACAAGCTCCGCGGTCTTGCCGGCGGCGAGTTTGACGCGGCGGGCGTTCCTGCCGGCGATGGCTTCTGGTGAGAATGGAGACATGAGTTAACTAACCGTTTGGTTAAACTAACCGTATGGTTAGTTACGGGCCGCCCAGTTGTCAAGTTCTCACTTGTAACGGGGTCTGTCACGGGGTTGTAACGGGGTCTGTCACGGTCAAGGGGTGTCACCGGGGTCTGTCACGAGAGACATCCGGAGACCGTGACAGACCCCGAAGACATCTGATGACCGTGACAGACCCCGTTACAAGTGGCGGCACCGCAGGCGCCAGCGTCGCGTCACAATGGGCGCATGCACGTCGTCATCGCGGGCGGCAGCGGCTTTCTCGGCCGCGCCCTTACCCGCTCGCTCGAAGCCGACGGCCACCGGGTGTCGGTGCTGACCCGGCGGGCGCGTCCGGGCCACCCTGACGACATCGCCTGGACGCCCAACGGCCGGTCGGGCCCCTGGGCTCAGGGCCTGGCTGGCGCCGACGCCATTGTGAACCTAGCCGGCGAGGGCATCGCCGACAAACGCTGGACGGCCGCCCGCAAGCAGGCGCTGCTCGCCAGCCGGCTCGATGCCACGAGCAGCCTCGTGCAGGCGATGCACGACCTGCCGGTGCCGCCCTCGGTCTTCGTGAGCGGCTCGGGCATCGGCTACTACGGCCCCTCGGGCGATGCGCCCATCACGGAAGAGGCGCCGGCCGGACACGACTTCGTGGCCACCATGGCCGCGCGGTGGGAGGCGGCGGCCACGCCGGCCGAAGCGTTCACGCGCGTGGTGCGGCTGCGTACGGGACTCGTGCTCGGCACCGAAGGCGCACTCGCGAAGATGCTGCCGCCGTTCAAGCTCGGCCTGGGTGGACGGCTTGGCACCGGCACGCAGTGGATGCCCTGGATCGCGGTGGACGACTGGGTGGGCCTGACCTCGCGGCTCATCACCCACGCCGACGCCCGCGGCCCCGTCAATCTCTGCGCGCCCACGCCGGTGACCAACGTAGAGTTTACGCGCGCGCTCGGCGCGGTGCTGCGCCGCCCAACGATCATGGCGGTACCTGCTTTCGCGCTGAAGCTGGCTCTCGGCGAGCTGTCGGACGTGCTTTTGACCGGCCAGCGCGCGGTGCCGCAGAAAGCCCTGGCTCTCGGCTACGTCTTCCGCCATCCCACGCTCGAGCCGGCGCTTCGCGCCGTGCTCGCCTGAACGCGCCGCTCAGCGGCGGATCAAGCGCAGGTCGGAGCGCCCTTCGACCTTTCGGGGTTGGAGGCCAGACCGGTGTGAGCCGTTAGCGCCACGCTTTACGCTTGTCAGGGTATGGACCCACAAACCACGTGGCAACGGCTGGCCGGCGCGGCTTACCTGGTGTTGGCTCTGTGCAGCGCGGCGGCCACTCTCGTTTTGGCGCGATAGCCGCTCGTCGTGTCGCCAGTGAGCAGCCCGCCTAAGCCCCTGGCCTTTTGGCCTCAGGCTTCGGCGAGGCTTCGGCGGAACAGCGCGGAGCGCGGCTCGTCTAATCTGGAGACGCCCCGAGGAGGGGACGCCTTGACCGACACCACCTACCGCGAACCCGACGCCTCGCTCGTGACCATCACCAACGTCACCTACGCGCTGCACGCGCTCGGCTTGGCCATCGGCGCCTTCGGCACCGCCTCGGTGGTGGGCGCGTTCCTGTTCGGCTGGCCGTCGATCATCGCCGTCATCATCAACTACGTGAAGCGCGACCAGGCGCGCGGCACCTGGCTCGAGTCGCACATCACCTGGCAGATCCGCACCTTCTGGTTCGCGCTGCTGTGGGCGCTCGTGATCGGCGCCGTCGGCGCCGTGCTCGCCATCGTGCTGGTCGGCTTCGCGATCTGGATCGTGGGCTTCTTCGCGCTGGGCCTGTGGGCGATCTATCGCATCGTCCGCGGCTGGATGGCGTTCCGCGACCGGCGCGCCATCGCCTGACGGCCCGGGCCGGCTGCTGCGGGTGCCGCCGCCAGCGCCGCCCCGGAAGCGGTTGACGCCGCGGGGCCGCTCGGTCAGGATGCGGAACGGTCCGGGCGCCCGCCCGGACCGCCGTTCCCATCGGCGTGCGCTTCCTCTCCAGGAGGGGCTAATGCAGACTGGCATGTTGGCGCTCGTGCTCGTTGGAGGCCTGGTGATGATCGATCAGCCCTCGTCGCCCCCCGGATCCACCGCCGACGTCGTGAACCGCTTCGGCGACGCGCTCAACCGCCACGACGCCGCAGCCGTGGCCGCGCTGCTCACCGACGACACCGTGTTCGAGAACACCGGACCGGTGCCCGACGGCACGCGCGTCGAGGGCAAGGCGGCCGTGGCCGCGTTCTGGGAGAAGTGGATCGCCGGCAATCCCGACGCCGTCTTCGAGACCGAAGACATGTTCGTGGCCGGCGACCGCTGCACGGTGCGCTGGATCTACCGCAAGATGCGCAACGGACAGCCGTGGCACCTGCGCGGCGTCGACGTCTTCACCGTGCGCGACGGGAAGATCGCGGCCAAGCTCTCGTACGTGAAAGGCTAGCCGCCCTCGCGACTGCTACGGCGTGCCGCCGGCGTGCTTGGCGAGCGCGGCGCGCCAGTCGGCGCTCGGCTCCGGCGAGCCGCCGAGCCGCTCGATCGTGATGGCCGTAGTGCGGTAGGCGATGCCGTAGAAACGCTCGTTGGCGTCGCGATCCTGGCGGATGGTGCTGCCGTTCAGCGTCACCCCGGCGAACAGGCCGCGGGTGCGTGAATAGCTCAGGATCTGCGCGCGTAGCTGGATATCGGTGCTGGCGGAGGCGTCGCGGCCCACCGGACCGGCCGCCACGGCGGCGTCGGCGCCGATCTTGAACTGGTTCTTGAGCAGCTGATCGAGACCGCGTCGGTTCTGCACCACCAGCACGAGATCCACCGCCTGGGCGCCAATCTGCAGGCCGATGCTGCCGCCGGTGACGGTGAGGAACGCCGGCGACGACCACGCGCCGCTCTTGGTATCCCGCACGCTGATGATGCCGCGGCCGCGCTGCCCACCCACCACGAACCCCGCCTTCACGAGCGAGGGGAAGACGGCAATCGCCTCGGCCTTCTCGAGCAGGTCACGCGGCACCGCTGAATCGCCCGCGCCCATCACCTCTTCGAGCACGACGATCGCTTCCTTGATGCGATCCGACTCCTTCACCCCTTCCTGCGCAAGGGGACGAGCCACGAGCGCGAGGGCGATTGAGGCAAGGACAACGAGAGGAGTTAGAGCGCTCATGGCTCTCAGTCTAGTGCAGGGGTGCTAGGGGCTGGGGGCTCGGGCGCGCCACTAACACGCTACGACGTAACGCATCGACAGGCAGAGCTTGTGCATCGCCGCGACGCGGCGATGCGAACGCGTGACGCTTCGCGCCCCAGCCCCCAGTCCCCAGCACCCAGCCCCTCTAGAGAATCGCCGGCGCCCCTGCCCTGAAGTCTGTGCCCAGAATCGATACCGAGTTCGCGCCCAGCCAGTCGTCGAGCACGCGCGCGTAGACGGCGCGGAAGTCGGTCTCGTAGCGCACATCGCCGGCGCTATTTTCGAGGCCGGGATTCGCCGGGTCCTGGCGCAGCTTCGCGGCGGTGCCGTAGAGGCCGCCGCGCACCAGTCCGCCGAGCGCCATCATGATCCCGGCGGCGCCGTGGTCGGTGCCCTGGCTGCCGTTCTCGCTGATGCGGCGTCCGAACTCCGAGAAGATGAGAATGAGCGACGAGTCGAGCAGCCCCTGGTTGCGCAGGTCGGTGTAGAACGTGCCAAGACCCGTGTTCACCGTGCCCATCAGCGTGTTGTAGGCGCCGTTCACCGGGTTCTGGTTGGCGTGCGTGTCGTAACCGCCGGTCGACACCCAGAACACCTTGGTGCCGATCTGCCGGTTCATCGCCCCGGCCACCGCCTGCAGCGCCTGCGCGATGCCGTTGTTCGGATAGGTGACCGACGGCCGGTAGGCCGCCACCGTCGCCACGCGATCGAGCGTGCCGAGCGCGGCCTGCACGGTGGAGTTCACGAACGCCAGGTGCGGCTGATCGGCCGGGACGTGCGACGAGATGCGCAGCGCCGCGGCGCGCTCGAAGCCGGCTTCGGCGCCGGCATTGGGGCTGGCAAAGCTGTAGGTGGCGGGGCTCGTGATGGCCGGCACGCCCACGGTGCGCGCTTGCAGGGCCCGCGGCGTCTCGCGGGTCGTGTTCCAGCCCACCAGCGGATCGATCGGCGAGGGCAGCGTGTCGAGATAGCGGCCCAGCCACCCGGTGCCCTGCGAGTTGGTCGGGTTGGCGGTGCCGTAGATGTCGAAGCCCTGGAAGTGCGAGCGGCTGGAGTTCTCGTAGCCGGTGCGCTGGATGACGGCCAGCTTGCCGCTGTCGAAGATCGACTTCAGGTTGCTGAGCGCGGGATGCAGGCCCAGCACGTTGCCGGCGCGGTCGGTGCCGATCTGCTGCACCAGGCCGGCCGGGATGCCGATGGTGGGTCGGCGCGCGTAGTAGTCGGGGTCGCCGTACGGAATCAGCGTGCTGAGCGCGTCGTTGCCGCCGTTCAGATAGACCACGACCAGGTTACGCGAGCCGCCGCCCTGCGCCAGCGCCAGTTCGGTGAGGAACTGCGGCGCGGCGAAGCCGAACGTGAACGCGGTGACGCCGCCTCTGACGAATTGCCTGCGCGTGAAGCTCATGGCGGCCCTCAGTTGAACTGGTATTCCGACGAGCCCACGATGAGCCGCGCCAGGCCCGAGGCTTTGCTCGCGAGCTGCGCATCCGTGACTGGCCAGGTGACGCCCTGCCGCAGGTAGTCGAGCAGCGCCGTGCGCGTCGGGTCGGCCAGCGGCGACGGGGTGAAGCGCTTGAGATGGAAATCCAGCAGCGCCTCGGGCGAGGTGCGTGCCGAGGCCGACGCCTGCTGCAGATTGAAGCGCTGATTGGACATCAGCGCCGACGCGAAGTTCATGCGCGAGAGCATCGACGCGGTCGAGAACCACTCGGGCCCGAGCGCCCAGCCGTTCACGTCGGGCGGCTCGTAGAGCTGCTGGCCCATGTTCACGAGCGGCGTCATCGCGGCATCCACCGACAGCCCCGACCACCCGGTTTCCTTGATCGCCCTCACGACGTATTCGACCGGCCAGACGTAGCGCGCAAACTCGCTCGACGGCTCCAGGAACTGGTTCGACGTGAACAGGCGCACGAGCATGGCGCGGATGCTGGTGTCGTGCTCCAGGTAGGTCTCGCGCATGTCGTTGATGAGCGCGTCATCGGGCGCGGCGAACTCGCTCACGAAGAACGCGTAGAGCTTGCGGGCCAGCCGCTCGGCGGTTTCAGGCCGGCGGGCCAGCGCGCGGATGAGATCGATGCCGTCCTGCTCGCCGTCGGTAGCGGCCCGCGCCGGAATCGTCTTCGCGCCGTCGGGCATCACCGCGAAGGTGAAGGTCTTGGCCGTCGGGTCGTGCTGGGCGGCGTTGTAGACGTACTCGTAGTAGCTCGTAAGCGGCGAGGTGCGATCCCCGGCCAGACGCAGGTTCCAGCCGGTGAAGACACGGGCGGCGGCGTAGACGTCTTCTTCGGTGTAGTGGCCGACGCCGGTCGTGAAGAGCTCCATCAGCTCGCGGCCGAAGTTCTCCTGCGGACGGGCGCGCACGTTGAGGCGGCCGTCGAGCCACACGAGCATCGCCGGGTCTTTCGCCACCTCGATGAGCAGGTCGTCGAAACGCCCGGTCGCGAGATCGCGAAACAGCTGCACCTGCCCACGGCGCTGGCCGGCGACCTCGGCGGCCTTGCCGTCCATCATCTTGGTGCCGTGTTCGGCGCCGAAGGTGCCGCCGACCTTGGTGTAGGCCGTCGCGAAGTGGTTGTGCCAGAAGAGCGCCAGCTTTTCCTGCAGCGGCCGCTGGGTGTGCACCATGCGGAAGAGCCACCGCTGGCGCGCGTCGTTGATGACCGAGTTGGGCAGGAACTGGCCGGCGCGGGTCGTGACGCCGATGTAGGCCGCGTCGTTGATCTTCGCGTCGACGTCGTCGGGCGCCCGGTCGTAGTTCAGCAGGTAGCCGACAACACCCACAAGCGGAGCACGCGCGAAGCGGTCCAGATCGGCCGAGCTGGCTCCGAACCCCATTCGACGCAGCACATGGTCGAGCATGCGGACGCTCCCCCGGCATCTGAGCACCGGTCACCGCGACCGGCACGACGTCATGGATTGTAATCCGGGACGAATCTCGGGGCTACCCGTTATTGCAGAGTTTCGAGACGTTCCCTTGCGCCAATCCCGACCGGTTAGACCCGGCCGGGGCGACGAAGTTACTTCTGGGCGGGCGGCGCGGGCGTGGGTGCCGGCTTGACCTGGCCCGGGGCCGACCCGAGGCTGAGGATGTTGGCCATAAGACGGTACGCGCCATCGGTGCCGGCCGGGAGCTGACGCCACAGGCCGATGCCCAGATAGAGCCAGCGGCCGCTGCCCACCTTGGCCTCGACCAGGCCGCCCTGCTTCGGCCCCTTGTTGTAGGGGTAGGATTCCTCGAACTCGACCAGATCCGTGTAGGCGGGGTCGCCCCTGTCGAAGAAATAGGTGCCGCGCTCCTGGCGCCAGTCTTTCCAGTCGGCGTCGGTGATCTTGTTGGGCGTCGTGAACACCGGGTGCTGCGGCACCAGCACCTTAACCGGCGAGTTCTCGTCGGTGGCGCGGCGGCTGCTCACCTTGCCGGGGAACGGCGCGTACTGCGCCTGGTTGAACTCGAACTTGTTGTAGTGCACGACCACCGTGCCGCCGGCCTTGGCGTAGTCGAGCAAGCGCTGGTTGTAGGCGCGCAGGTCGGCGCGCCGCTCGTAGGCGCGCACGCCCGTCATGATGACGTCGTAGCGGCCCAGGTCGCCCCAGGCGAGCTGGTCTTCGCTGATGAGTTCGACCTTGGCGCCGATCTGCTCGAGCGCCTGCGGCACTTCGTCGCCCACGCCCATCACGTAGCCCACGGTCAGGTTCGGCTTGATCTTCACGTCGAGCGCGCTCACCTGCACCTCGGGCGCGCGCAGCACGTGGCGGCGGGTCGTGTGCGGGTACTCGACCACCTGATAGCCCTGCGCGTAGGCGGCGCCGCCCTCGCGGGCCGATGCCTTCAGCGTGAGGCGACCGCCGCTCTGCTTGACCTGCGCGGCGAGTGCGGCCGGGGCCGGCGGGCTCAGCGTGAAGCGCACGGTGGCCGCTTCGTCTTCGCGCGAGAAGGCCACGTTCTGGGTGGCCGGCGCCACGCGCCAGCCCAGCGGCGCTTCCAGCACGACGTCGGCCGTGGCGGCCGCCTTCGAGTGGTTCACGACCGTGACGCGCACGTCGCGCGTGGCGGCGGCGCCGGCGGTCGCCGGCACGATGACGATCTCGGGCGAGGCCGTCACCGCAAACTTCGGCACCACGTGCAGCTCGGCGCGCTTCTCGCCGCTGTACAGATTGCCTTCAGAACGCGAGGCCACGGCCACCGGGATGGCGACGGCTTCCCCGCCGATCGTGAGCGCCACGTTGGCAACAAAGGGCGTGGGCCGGAACGGCAGCCCGGCCGGCACGTCGGCATCGAGCACGAAACGCGCGGCGTCGGTGGCGTATTTGAAGTGGGCGGCGGTAAGGCGCGCCTCGACCGGCACAGTAACCGTCATGCGGCAGTTGCGCGCGGCCTTCGGAGCCAGCGCCGCCGCGGCGCAGTCGCCACTCGCCGCCGTGAAGCCGGCAAGGGCGCCGCCGAGCGACACCGGGGCCTCGCCGCGGTTGGCAGCGACGATCTGCACCTGCACGGGCTGGCCGCCGACGACCAGGTTGTCGTTGGCAATCGCGTCGAGACGCACGTCAGCAGCGAGCACCAGCGCCTGCTGGAACTGCGTTTCCTTGAGCGTCAGGCGGGTGTCGATCTCGTAGGCGCCGGCCGCCGGCAGGTTCAGGCCCTTCAGCTCGGCCCGCAGCGTGCGCAGCGCCTTGAGACCGGCCGCCAGCGGCGCCACGGCCGCGGGCGACCCGCTCGAGAGCACTGCCGTGCGCGCATCGGCAACGCGCGTGGCGATTGTCTGCAGCGTGGTTGCGAGCGCCGCGGGCGCCGAGGTGCCAGCGTAGCCCGCCAGGCTCGTGAGCGACGTATCCACGCCGTCGAACATCTCTGGATCGGGACGGTTCATGCCGCCCTCGAGCGTTGTATCGAGCAGGCGGTAACCGCGCGGACCAGCGGGCCCGAAGCCCTCAGACACGCCCGGCAGCGGCAGCAGCTGCGACATGCCCTGGCACTTGTGCATGCTGCGCGCCTCGCCCGCCAGTTCGTTGCAGGTGCGGCCCAGAATTGGGTCGTAGGTTTCACCGCCCGTGAACTGGAAGAGCGTGGACGCGCCCGGACCCTGCAGGGCCTGCCCTCGCCCGCCGGGCCCGCCGAAGCCGGCCGTGTAGTAGAACTTCTTCGCCTGCCACGGACGCAGGCCGGCCGCGATCTGATCGGGGAACGCATTGGGATCGGCGGCCGCACGGAACGCCTGCGAGGTCAGGCGCGACGACGTCTGGTGATGCTGGCCGCCGCCCTCGCCGTCGAACACGAAGCCGACGATGATGTCGGGGCGGATGGTGCGGATCATGCGCACGTAGTCGCCGAGGATCACCTGGCCGCCCCACTTCTCGAGCGTCTCTTCGACGCTGAACGAGAAGCCGAAATCGACCGCCCGCGTGAAGTACTGCTCGGCGCCGTCGAACTTGTGCACCGCCAGCAGTTCCTCGGTGCGCAGCACCGCCAGCGCCTCGAAGATCTCGGGGCCGATCTCGTTCTGGCCGCCTTCGCCGCGCGTGGCGGTCACCAGCGACGTGCGAAAGCCCTTCGTGAGGCCGTAGTAGGCGAGCAGCGCGTTGTTCTCGTCGTCGGGATGCGCGGTCGTCATCATCACGTTGCCCACGGTGTCGAGCTTGCGCAGCATCAGCTCGAGCGCGGGGCGGCCGGTCATTTCGCTCACAGGCCGCAGCCGATGCTGGGCGCGGGTGGGCGCCAGCGACGAGGTGAGGACGAGCGACACGAGAACGGGGACGATCAGCAATCGGCGCATGGGGAGCAAAGACCTCAGCCTTCAAGCGTACAGGAGTCGCCCGGCCGGGAAAAGCTGATCCCCGCGATATGAAGGATTCGGCGTGTGAATGGCGCCGGCGGGGCCGCGGGGGGCACCGCCGGACCGATGTCGGTCGGCGCGCTCGGCCGACCGGGGCGCGTGCTAGTCTTCGCCGGAGGCGGACGAGTGCTCGCAATCCACACGGCGGGGGGAACAGCGTTCGGGTCCGCGGTGGTCGTCGCCATCCTCCTCGGCGTGTCAGGGAGCACCGGATGCAGCGCCGATGCCCCGGGTACCGGGCCGTCGGGGGCCGGCGTTACGGTGAACGGGCGGGTCACCGCCTACCGCACGGGCGACGTGGTCGCGGGGGCCGCGATGACCTTCGACAGCTTGGCGCCGCGACTGCGGCTGTCGGCCACGACCGACGCGCGTGGCGTCTACAGCCTCGCCGTGCCGCAGGTCGCGGATTTCGACGTCACGGTGAACGGCGCCGCTGCCGGCAGCCTCCGCGTGCACGGCCCCGGCGTTCCGGGGGACCTGTTCGTTGACGGAGGCACGTGCTCGGCGCGCTACGGCGTCGTCTACGACAGCCGCAACCTGCGTCCGCTGGCCGGCGCCACCGTGGCGGTCGGCAACCGCCAGGTGCGCAGCGACGGACGCGGATGGTACCTGCTCACCGGCGGAGAATGCCCCGAGACGTTCCAGTTCGGCGGCACGACCTTCATGTCGATTGCACACCCGGGCTTCGAGACAGCCACGCGGGTGGTCGGCCGCGGGTTTCAGGCCGTCCTGCGCCAGGACGTCATGCTGGCACGCGAGTGATCCCCGGCGCCGACTAGAACCGCACGACAGCCGTGAGCGAGGCGGCACGGCCCGGCGCGAACACGGCGCGGACGTCCTGGCTGGCGAAGTACTCCTGGTCGAGCCCATTGCGGATGAGCGCGCGCAGCTCGAGGTGGCGCCCCAGGGTGGCGCCGCCGCTCGCGTCCACCAGCGTGTAGCCGGGCACGAGGCGCTCGGTCGGACCCGGCCGGTCGTCGTCGGTGAAGTGCGCGAGCCGAGCCTGCGCGAACGCCCGGACGCTGATCGCGCGGCGCACCTGCACGGAGCCGGTTTCCGTGGTGATGCCATCGAGGAAGGTGTTGCCATCGCGGGCGCGGCCGCGGGCCACCTGCGCCGCTGCCTCGATCGACAGGCGCCACGGCAGGTCGATCTGCGTTTCGAGCTCGACGCCTCGCAGCACCGCGCGGCCGCGATTGCGGAAGAAGAAGTCGTCGGGCGAGCCCTGGTTGAAGCGCTCGATGAGATTCGAGATGCGGTAGCGATAGCCGTAGAGTGCGGCCCGGATGCGGCGGGCCGTGTAGCGCACGCCGCCGTCGAACTGCAGGCTCTGCTCGGGATCGAGGTCGGGGTTGGCGGTGATGAAGCCGCGCCCCGACGGGCCGCGGAAGTAGCGATCCGAGAGCACCGGATCGCGGAAGCCGCGTGCCGCCTGCGCGGTGAGCGTGAAGCCGCGATAGCTGCCGGCCGTGACGGCCACGTAGCCGGAGGCAGCGCCGTTGCCGGTCTCGCGGTCGCCGAAGTAGCCGCCGCGGTTGGTGGTGGTGATGTAATCGACACGGGCGCCGCCGGCCACCGTCATCGTCGGCAGCACGGTGGCTTCGAGGCTCGAGTAGACGGCGCTGTCGAGCCGCCGCGCCGAGCCGATCGACACGTTCTCCGTCGTCGTCAGCGCTCCGGCGAGCGTGTAGCGCTCGAAGATGTCGAGCGCGCGCAGACCGGCGCGGCCGTTCACGTCCACGCCGAGTTCCCAGCGCGCCTCCCCCAGCGAGCGGCGGGCGTAGCCGCGGAACTGGAAGTCGTTGGCGCTGATGGCGGCGCGATCGACGCTGCGGGCCGTGGTGGAGGTGGCGAAGCGGTCCTGATCGGTGATTTGACTGTAGCGGCCGTAGAACAGGTTGAGGCCGAGTTCCTCGAACGGGCCCACGTCGGGTTTGTCGTATTCGGCCGTGAAGCGGTTCGAGTTCTCTTCCGGGTAGAAGAAGCGGACGGTGCGCGAGTTGTTGCGCGGACGTTCGATGTCGCGGCCGCCGTCGCCCTGGTAGCCAACCGCGAGGAAGCCGCCGCCCACGGTGTGCGTCACCTTGGCGAGGACGCCCGTGTCCTTATAGCCGGAGTTGAAGATCTCGCCCGACGGGCTGGTCCAGTCGTCGGCGTTTCGCGCATGCACCGCCACCAGCACGCTGCCGGCCTCAAAGCCCTTCGACACGTCGCCGCCCACCCGCCACTCGGGCACTCCGGTGCCGGCGGTGGCCGACACGCGGCCGGCCCACGGCGCACTCGGCGCTACTTTGCGCGTCGTCACGGCGATCACGCCGCCGAAGGCATCCGACCCGTAGGCGACCGAGCCCGGGCCGCGCGCCACTTCCACGCCTTCGAGCACTTCGGGATCGAGGAAGGTGGCGCTGGCGCCGGCACGCCGCTCGGAGTTCACGCGCGCGCCATCGATGAGGATGAGCGTGCGTCCGCCGGAGAGCCCGCGCACGGCCGGCACGGCCGCCTGCCCTTCGCTGACCTGGTTGACGCCGGCGATATTCTCCAGCGCCTGCACGAGGTTCGATGGCAGGCGCGTCTGGAGCTCGGCCTGCGACAAGCTGGCGGTAGCCGCCGAAGGCGTCGCTTCGATATCAGGGGCGGCGCCCGACACCGTGACGCGTTCGCTGACGAGGGATTCCACCGTGAGCACCAGCGGCACCGACGGATCGAGACGCTCGACCAGAATCGGCTTCGTGAACATGCCGCCGGGGGCCACGACCAGCACCTCGAACGGCAGCGGCGGATCGGGCGACCAGGAGAAGCGGCCGTCTTTGTCGGTCACGGTGGTGCCCGGCCGCCCGAGGATACTGATCTCGGCGCCGGCAACGGGGTCGCCAGCGGGATTCACGACCCGGCCGGTCAGCGCGAACGCCTGAGAGGTCACGACGAGCGGCACGACGGCCGCGACAAGGGCACGGACGAACAGGGGGAGCACCCGAACAGACTAGGCCCGCGGGCGAACTACTACCAGCGGTCGTAGTTCGTCGACGCGCCTCAGCGGCCGAGACGGACGAGGAATTCGCCGGCTTCGTACACCGCTGGTAGCCCCCATGCTGCGACGACAAACGCCAGCGGCAGCAGGGCCGCGGCCGGCAGGCCGGCAAATGTGCGCCCCGGCGCGCAGGCCGGCGCAAGCAGCCGGCGGACGCGGGCTTCGAGGCTGTCGCCGCCGATGAACGCGCTCATGGCCAGCCGCGGCGCGGGGGCGCCGGAGAACGACAGCCGCACGACACGGGTGAGGGCGCTCGCCAGCGTCACGCCGTCGCCGGCGGCGCGGGCCCGCAGGTCCGCGGCCTCTTCGGCGGTGGCCGCCCACGCCTGTTCGAGGCGGGCGGCGGCGGCGCCGGCAGCGGGGGCCAGCGAGAAGAGCACCCGCGTGAGGTTGTCGCGGGCGATGACGTGCGCCTGTTCGTGCGCGGCAATCGCCGTGAGCTCCGCCGCCGTGCAGGCGCTCATGACGTCGGCCGACATGAAGAGCTCGGCGCGCCGCACACCGACCACCGCCACGACCGGGAACGCGGTCTCGACCACCCACGCGCGGCCCTGCCATCCCGGCACCTGCCGCACCTGGCCGGCCCGGCGCCACACCCGTGCCACGACGGCGGTGGCGTGAAGCGATCGCCAGGCCCCGCGCGCGACCACCGCCAGCAGCACGGCGCCGGCCAGCGCCAGCAGCGGCAACACCGCGCCGGTGGCTTCGGTGGCGTGGGCCGGTTCGAAGCGCCAGAAGGCGAGCTGCACGAGCGGCACGGCGACGAGCGTGAAGGTCAGCGGTGCCAGGCGCGCCTGAGCGAGCAGGCTGGCGCGCGGCCGCGCGCCCAGGCGCAGCACAGTGCGGCAACGCCGCACCTGGTCGGCGACGACGATGGTGACGGCGCCGGCGGCCACAGCGATGGTCACCGTAGCGAGGGCGAGGCACGCGGCGATGACCAGCGGCGTCACCGCTCGTCCTCTGCGCGCGTCCGATCGCGGATGAGGGCGTCGAGCGCGTCGAGCACGTCCTTGTCTTCGCGGCGCACGGCCTCGACGAAGAACGACACCATCGGCCGCAGGTCGGCCGCCCGCGAGCCGAGAATCGCCGCCAGCGCGTCGCCGGCCACACTCGACAGCAACTCGTCGCGCGTCAGCCGTGGGCGATAGAGGAAGGCGCGGCCCGACTTCTCGCGCAGCAGCACCCCTTTGCGGTGCAGCCGATCGAGCGTGGTCATGAGGGTGGTGTAGGCAACGCCGGCAAAGGCCGGCTCCAGATCCCGCACCGCGGCCGCGTCGGCCCGCGCCCACAGGGCGTCGAGCACACGCAGTTCCAACGCGCCGAAGACGCGTTCGAGCGGATCCGATGGAGCGCGAGAAGCAGCCATGACACCAGGGCGAAGAGACGCGGAGGAAGCCACGGCGTGTGGCCCGCTCCGTCGCGGCCTCAGAACGAGACGCGGAAGCCGAGCTGCAACTGACGCTGCTCGTAGCCGGCGTTCGGCGTGAGCTGGTCGCCGCTGGTCGGCAGCACGCCGGCGCCAACGCCGGTCGGCAGGCCGGTGGCCGCGTTGACGGCGATAGCGGCGTTCTGCACGCCGCTCCACTGCACGGTGTTGAAGAGGTTCTTCACTTCGGCGATGAGCTCGGCGCGGCGCGAGCCGCCAATAGCGATCTGACGCGATAGACGCATGTCGACGTTGTAGCGGGCCGGCAGACGCAGCGAGTTGCGGGCGACGCCCGAGGGGCGGTCGCTGTTGATGCCGTCGTTGTTGATCTCGCCCGGGTTGGCGCGCAGGTTGATCGGTACGCCGCTGGCGAACTGCATGGCCACGCCGAGGATGGTGCCGTTCACGAGGCCGCGGGTGAGGGCGTTGCCGCCGTCGAGGGTCGGCCGCGCCACGATGCTGCCCACGAAGGTGTGGCGCTGATCGAGCACGTTCGGGCCCTTGTCGAAGTCGAGGCTCTCGGGGTTGGTGCGGCCGGCATCGCCCTGCACCGACAGCACGCCGGTGATCGGCGCGTTGTCTTCGGCCTTGCCGAGCGTGTAGGCGAAGTCGAACTGGAGGCCCATGAGATTGCGGCCGGTGAGCTGCGCGGTGAGGTTCTTGTAGGTCGACTCGCCGAGCGACTCGATCTGGTTGACGACGTTGTAGCGCGGGTCGAGGCGGGTGCTGCTGTTGACGGCCGTGCTGTAAATCGGGCGGCCGTCGTCGAGGCGTCCGATCGGGTTGATGGCGTTGATGTTGCTGATGAGCGGCAGGTTGTAGCCGCGGGCGTAGGAGGCGCCAATGGAGGCCGCGAAGCGGTCGCTCAACTGGCGCTCGATCTGCACGTTGTTCTGCCAGTTGTTGGCGACGTTGAAGTCGCGCGACACCGTGGTCAGGGTGCTCGGCGTGGCTCCCGCCCCGGTCGACAGCACGTTCGGAAAGGCCGGCGCACCCGGTGAGGTCGGCTGCAGGTTGGCGGCGGCGCGCGTGTTGGTGCCGTCGTTGATGAGCGACTGCTCGTAGCTGGCCAGCAGCGCCTGGTCGTACATCATGCCGGTGTTGGCGCGCACCACCGTGCGGCGGTCGCTGCCCACCGTCCACACCACGCCGAGGCGCGGCGCGATGTTGTTCTTGTCGACGACGAAGTCGCGCGAGGTCTCAAACGGCGCACTGGCGTTGGGCGCCGGCACGTCGTAGACGTCGTAGCGCACGCCGTAGAGCACCTTCAGCGAGTCGTTGACGCGCCAGTCGTCCTGCAGGAACAGGCCGTAGGTGTTCGACGAGAACGCCAGCTCGGGCTCCCCGAAGTACTGCTGGAAGGTGTTGTAGCCGAGGCGGTTGGTGCCGTTGGCCGCGGCCTGGTAGGCAGCCACCGTCGGGAACGTGTAGAGCTGGACCTCCGACATCGGCGTGCGCGATGGCGTGATCGTCGCGATGGGAGCGCTCGCCGCCGCCACCGCGAAGCGGGTCCTCGAAGCGCGCGGCAAGATCGCCGCTCCGGGGTTCATCGATACCCATACGCACGACGACCGGCTGCTGCTCGATGCGCCTTCGATGAC
>JANNIB010000066.1:0-12146 GCA_031404695.1 Acidobacteriota bacterium | reverse complement strand
GACGCAATGCACCTCGTGCAGGTGCGTGGCCGCCTGTTCGAGACCCTGCCGGAGGGCGGGATGCTGGCCGTGCCGCTGCCCGAAGCCGAGGTGCGGGCGCGGCTGCCGCGCGGTCTGGCGATTGCCGCCGTCAACGCCGAGACGTCGGCGGTGGTGTCGGGCGACCCGCAGGTGCTGGCCGCCTTCGAGCGCGCGCTCGACGCCGACGAGGTGGAATGCCGGCGGCTGCGCATCGCCGTCGCCGCGCATTCGCCGATGGTCGAGCCGATCCTCGGCGAATTCCGCCGCGTTCTCGAGACGATTCCGCTGGCCGCGCCGTCCATCCCGATCCTGTCGAACCTGACGGGCACGTGGCTCACCGACGCCGAAGCGCAATCGCCCGGATACTGGGTGCGCCATCTGCGCGAGACAGTACGCTTCCATGCCGGCCTCGAGGCGCTGATGGCCAGGCTCGATCGCACGCTCATCGAAGTGGGCCCCGGGCAGGCGCTCAGCACTTTCGCGCGCCAGCTCCCGGGGATGACGGCCAGCGGCGCCGTGGTGAGCTCGATGCGGGTCGCGAGCGAAGCCAGCGACGACCTCGCCGTACTGTTGCAGGCGGTCGGCCGCGCCTGGAGCCGCGGACTCGCCATCGACTGGCCGACCCTGCCCGACACGCCCGATGCGCGTCGCGTGTCACTGCCCGGATCGCCCTTCGAACGTCAGCGTCACTACCCGGAGCGGCCTGCCGTTGCAGCGTCAGCCGCGCCGATGCCTGCTGCGTCTCCTCGCCAGGAAGTCCGCCTCATGCCCACACCGCCCCCCGTCCCCGTGTCCGCGCCGCCCCCACGCGTGGACGACATCGCCGCCCGACTCGCCTCGCTTTTCGAGGCCCTCAGCGGCCTGCCGGCCGGTTCGGTGCGCCGTGACGTCGCCTTCCTCGAGATGGGCTTCGACTCGCTCTTCCTCACGCAGGCGACGCTGCGAATCAAGAACGAGTTCACGGTGCGGGTTACCTTCCGCCAGTTGTTCGAGGACGCGCCCACCATCACCGCGCTCGCGTGTTTCATCGACGGAAAGCTGCCGCTCGCGCCGGTCACGCCGCCTGCGCCGGCCGTGGTCGCCGTGGCGCCGTCGGCGGTGGCGGCGTCTGTTCCTACCACCGCGGCGCCCGTCCTCACGGCCGCGCCCGTGGCCGCGCTCGCGCTGCCAGCCAATGCCAGCGCGATCGAACGCGTGGTGCAGGAACAACTCCGCGTGATGGGGGAACAACTGCGATTGCTCGCCGGGGCCTCGGCGGCGCCGCTCACGGCCGTGGCGGCGGCGTCCACCGAGGGTGCCGCGGCTCCAGTGCCGCCGTTCGCACCGGTGGCTGTGCCGGCGGCCGCACCGGGCGCTCCCGCTGCGCCGCCGCAGTTCGGACCCTTCCGCGGCATCGACCAGTCGACGCACGGACTCACGTCGCAGCAGCAGCGCGGCCTCGACGACCTCATCGCGCGCTACACCGCGAAGACCGCGAAGTCGAAAGCGCTCACCGCCGCGCAGCGCGAGGTGCTCGCCGATCCGCGCGCCGTCGGCGGCTTCCGCAAGGTGTGGAAGGAGATCGTCTACCAGATCGCGACCGAGCGCTCGCGCGGCTCGCGCGTGTGGGACGTCGACGGCCACGAATATCTCGACCTGACGTCCGGCTTCGGCGTGAACCTCTGCGGCCACGGCGTGCCATGGGTGGAAGAGGCGGTACGGGCGCAGCTCGGGCGGGGCATCGAGCTCGGCACGCTGTCGCCGCTGGCGAAAGAGGCTGCCGACCTCATCCGCGAACTCACCGGAATGGAGCGCGTGAGCTTCGCCAACACCGGCTCGGAAGCGATGTCGGGCGCCATTCGCGCCGTGCGCACGGCGACCGGGCGCGAGTGGATCGCCGTCTTCGACGACGAGTACCACGGGATGTCGGAAGAGGTGCTGGTCAAGCCGGCGAGCGGCGCCGACCGCCGCCGCGCGGCCCCGGCCGCGCCGGGCATCCCCGACCACTTCGTCGAGAAGGTGATCGTGTTGCACTGGGACGACCCGCAGAGCCTCGAGGTGCTGCGCGCGCGGGCCGACGAGATTGCCGGGGTGATCGTCGAGCCGGTGCAGGGTCGCCACCCCGACTTCCGGCCCGTCGAGATGCTGCGCGAGGTGCGCCGCGTCACCGCCGAGTGCGACATCCCGCTCATCTACGACGAGCTGATCACGGGTTTCCGCCTGCACCCGCGCGGGGCGCAGGGCTACCTGGGCGTCGACTGCGACCTGGCCTGCTACGGCAAGGTCATCAGCGGCGGCCTGCCGATTGCGGTGATTGCCGGCAAGGCCGAATACATGGACGCCTTCGACGGCGGCCGCTGGCAGTTCGGCGACGACTCGTTCCCCGAGGGCGGGGTCACGTTCTTCGGCGGCACTTTCACCCGCAACTCACTGAGCCTGGCGGCGGCGGTGGCGTCGCTGCGGCATCTGCGCGAGGCCGGGCCGGCCCTGTACGACATGCTCAATGCGATGTCCGAGCGCTTTGCGGCCGACGTCGAGGCCGTGTTCCGCCGCCACGACGCGCCGCTGCACCTCGAACACTGCGGGTCCATCTGCAGCGTGACCTACACCGACGCCAATCCGCTCATGCGGCTGCTGTTCCACTACCTGCGTCTGCACGGCATCCACGTCTGGGACCGCCCCTTCTTCGTGACGACGGCTCACACCGGGGCCGAGTTGCGTCAGGTGGTCGAGGCCTTCGATGCGAGCCTCACGGCGATGCGGGCGGCCGCGTTCTTCGGCACGCCGGCGGGGGGCGACGGTCCGCGACGCGATGTCACGACGCCGGAGATCCTGCCGTTCACCGAGCCGCAGATGGAAGTGTGGCTCGGCTCGCAGATGAGTCCGACCGCCTCTGCGGCGTTCAACGAGGTGGTCGCGACCGTGATTGGCGGCCCGGTGGATCCGGCGGCGCTCCAAGGCGCGGTGGACGACCTCATCTTGCGCCACGAGTCGCTGCGCATGACGGTCGTCTCCACGCCGCCGGGCTTCCGCGTGCAGGCGTCGATGCCGGTCACCGTCGAGGTGCGCGATCACCGCGACGCCACCGACCCCGCCGCGGCCCGCCGCGAGATGCTCCTGCGGGTCAATCGCGAGCCGTTCGATTTCGCCCGCGGGCCGCTCTGGCGGGTGGTGCTGCTGCGCGAGGCGAACGCGGATGTCGTCGTCGTCGCCATCCACCACCTCATCTGCGACGGCTGGTCCTTCGGCGTGCTGCTGCGCGAGCTCGAGACCTGCTACGCGGCCCGCCGTGACGGCCGCCCGCACGCGCTGCGGCCGGCGACGGCCGCCTCCGCCTATGCGCGCCTGGTCGAAGAGCAGCGGTCGAGCGACGAGGCCGCCGAGACCGAAGCGTGGTGGCGCGATCAGTACCGCACGGTGCCAGAGCCGCTGAACCTGCCGCTCGATCGGCCCCGTCCGGCCGTGGCCACCTTCCGTGGGCGCCGGCTGGTGGTAAGCTTCGACACCGCCCTGGCCGAGGGCGTGCGCCGCTTTGCCACCGCCCATCGCACGACGCCGTTTGCGACGCTGCTGGCGGCCTTCGAGGTGCTGGTGTCGCGCCTGAGCGGCCAGGGCGACTTCGTCGTCGGCATCCCGATGGCCGGCCAGGCGCTGGTGGACGCGCAGCACCTCATCGCGCACTGCGTCAACTTCATCGCCGTGCGGGCCGCCGTGGATCCGGCGCGGCCGTTTGCGTCGCACGTCGCCGGCGTGACCTCGCGGGCGCTCGACCTGAACGACCACCAGGGCTACACCTACCTGAGCCTGTTGCACGCGCTGCGCCTCCCGCGCTCGCTGTCGCGAGACCCGCTCGTCACCGTGAGTTTCACGCTCGAGCCGTCGTTTGCGGACGCGACCTTCGCCGGGCTGCCGGCCACCGTGCTGTCGGTGCCGCGCGAGACGACGCGCCGCGATCTGCACGTGAACGTGATGGAGACCCCGGCCGGGCTCGCCGTCGAGGCCGACTACAACGCCGACATCCTCGACGAGGCCACCGTGCGCGGCTGGCTCGAGGCGTTCCGCACCTGCCTGGTGGCGGCCCTGGCGACGCCGACGCAGCCGGTGGGTGCCCTGCCGCTCGTGCCGGCCGCCGACCTCGCGCGGCTCAGTGCGGCCCCGGCGCTGCCCGCGCCGCTTTGTTTCGATCCCGCGACACCGCTGGCGCAACTCTTCGAGGCGCAGGCCGCCGCCACCCCGGACGCGCCGGCCATGACCTGCGGCGATCGCACCTGGTCGTATGCCGAACTGAACGCCGCCGCCAACGGCGTGGCCACCGCGCTGCGGCTGCGCGGCGTCGAACGCGGCACGCTCGTCGGCGTCTGCCTCGAACGGGGGCCGGCACTGCTTCCGTCACTGCTCGGGGTGCTCAAGGCGGGCGGCGCGTATCTGCCGATCGATCTCGCCCATCCGCCCGAGCGCCTCGCGTTCATGCTCGACGATGCCGGCGCACCGGTGCTGCTCACGCAGGCATCCGTCGCCGACCGCGTGCCGCAGGCCACCGCGACGATCGTCCTGGTGGACCCCGTGCTGGCAGTCGCCAGTGGCGACGACAACCTGCCGCCGGTCGCCGGGCCGGATGATCTCGCCTATGTGATCTACACCTCCGGCACCTCGGGCACGCCGAAGGGCTCGAAGGTCACCCACCGCAACGTCGTCAGCCTGATGGCCGGCTCGGCGCCGCTCTTCGCGTTCGGCCCGAGCGACGTGTGGACGCTGTTCCACTCCTACGCCTTCGACTTCTCGGTGTGGGAGATCTGGGGCGCGCTCTGCTACGGAGGGCGAGTAGTGGTGGTGCCGCAGGCCATCAGCCGCTCGCCCGAAGCCTTCTACGATCTGCTCGTCAGCGAACGGGTGACGGTGCTCAACCAGACGCCGTCAGCCTTCCGCCAGGTGATGGCGGTGGACGGGGTCCGGCCCGGCGCGCTGGCGCTGCGCCATGTGATCTTCGGCGGCGAAGCCCTCGACATCGCGGCGCTGGCGCCGTGGTTCGACCGCCACGGCGACGAGACGCCAGCGCTGGTCAACATGTACGGCATCACCGAGACCACCGTGCACGTCACCTATCGCCGACTGCGGACGGCCGACACCGCCGGCGGCAGCGTCATCGGCGCGCCGCTGCCCTTGTGGCAGGTGTTTCTGCTCGACGCCCGCCAGCAGCCGGTGCCGGTTGGCGTGCCGGGGGAGATCTACGTCGGCGGCGCCGGGGTGACCGCCGGCTACCTCCATCGCGACGACCTCACGGCGGCGCGCTTCGTGCCGAATCCGTTCGGTGCCGGCACGCTCTACCGTTCGGGTGACGGCGCGCGCTATCTCGCCAGCGGCGACCTCGAGTACCTCGGCCGCCTCGATCAGCAGGTGAAGATCCGCGGCTTCCGCGTCGAGCTGGGCGAGATCGAGACGGTGCTCTCGCGGCACCCCGGCGTGGCCGCAAGCCGCGTAGTGGCGCGACCCGGCGCCGCCGGTGCGGGTGATGCGCGGCTGGTCGCTTACGTGCAGCCGGCCGGGGCGGCACCGGATCCGGCGACCCTGCAGGCGCACCTCCGGCAGTTCGTGCCGGAGTACATGGTGCCGGCGGTCTACGTGGCGGTCGAGGCATTCCCGCTCACCGCCAACGGCAAGCTCGACGTGCGTGCGTTGCCCGATCCCGATGCCGCGCGCCTGGTCAGTGACGCGGCGGCGCCGACGGCGCTGGCCTCGCCGGTCGAGGCCCGGCTCGCGCGGCTGTGGGGCGAGGTGCTCGGGGTGCCGCAGGTGCGTCGCACCGACGACTTCTTCGACCTCGGCGGGCACTCGCTGCTGGCCATTCAGCTGGTGCACCGCGTTGCCGAGATCTTCGGCGTCACGTTGGCGCCGGTGACGCTCTTCGAGCACTCGCGGCTCGACGCGCTGGCCGCCGACATCGAAGCGGCACTGCTGGCGGCGCCGGAGCCGGTGCTCCCCGCGGTCGTCGCCGAGGCGCTGGTGAAAGCAGGGGTGAAGACGGTGGTGCCGGCTCCAGCGGCCACCAAGCTCATCGCCCGCATGAGTGCCGGCGGCCACGGCGCGCCGTTCTTTTGGATGCACGGCGTCGGCGGCGAGATGTTCGGCTACATGCAGGCGACCGCACACCTGGCTGCGGCGCGTCCGGTCTATGGCATCGCCGCCGACTGGACGGTGGCGTTCGCACCCGCCGATCGGACCGTCGAGCGGATCGCGGCGGCCTACGCGGCGGCGCTGGTCGAGACCCACCCCGAGGGCCCCTGCCATCTCGGTGGCTACTGTTCGGCCGCCTTGCTGATGGTCGAGGTCGCGCGTCAGCTCGAAACGCGGGGCCGCGAGGTGGGGGCCTTTGTCGTGCTCGACTACGCCATTTCCTTCGACCAGGCTCACGGCGCGGCGCCGCGCCTGGTGGCGTTCGCCAAGAACCTGCCGCTCTGGATCGGCGACGACGCCCTGCCCTCCGGCGTCGGCGATCTGGCCAGCCGCCTGCGCAGCAAAGTGCGACAGTTCAACCCGTGGCGGGACGACGGCGACATCGACCCGACGCGTCCACGCGACGTGCGCGACGAACTCGGGTTGTGGCGCTTCCCCGACTCGAAGATCGAGATGCTGGGCGTGCACCTCGACGTGCTGAACGCCTACACGCCGAAGCCCTTCAACGGGCGGGTCACCCTGTTGCTGCCGCGCACCGGGCCTCTACTGGGGCCGTTCCCTGAGCTCAACGATCACGGCTGGGCGGGCATCGCCCTCGGGGGTGTGGACGTGCACTCGGTGCCCGGCTCGCACAGCACCATCCTGAACGAGCCCTTTGCATCCTCCGTCGCCGAACGCATCGACGCCCGCATCCACGAGGTCGAAGCGCACGGCCGCGAGCTGGTGGGCGCCGGCGCGGGCCTGGCGCGCAGTTAGCGCACGGCTACAGGCGGGCGGCGCGCATCACGGCCACGACCAGCCGCCACACCGCCACCAGGCCCGGCAGGCCGTCGTGCAGCAGCGAGCGGAGCGAGCGCCAGTCGAGGCGCAGGTCCACGTGTGCGAAGGCGTTCAGCAGCGTCAGTGCCGGCGGCGGCGCCGCGGGGACCCCGCGGCTCATGGCGATGCTCTCGATGAAGGGCGTCTTCTGGTCCGTGAAGCTGTGAATCAGGATGAGCTGCGCGGTGATGCCGTGCGCCGTGTGCACCGGTGACAGGCGCTGCACCCAGTCGTCCACTTGCGGGCCCGCCGCCGCGTACAGCGCCTCGAAGCCATCGGGATCGCGGTTCTCGATGAGCGCGAAGGCGGCGCGCTCGGCGTCGCTGCAGCCGCTGATATCCACCGGCGCCTGCGGATCGGCGACCCGCCGGACGGCCACCGCTTCGAGCACCGGCGAGGTGGGTGAGGGCGGGATCATGGCGAGGTTGCCGTGCAGGAACTTCCAGCGGTCGTCGCCGGTGGCCGGTACCGGCAGGCGGCCGCCGTAGCCGAAGCCCTCGTAGGCGCCGGTCAGTACGTAGCGGAAGGCGCGCTTGAGGTCGAAGTAGCCGCCGAAGATGACGGCAAAGCGGATGGCCTCGCGCAGTGGCGACTGCGCCAGGCCGATGAGCGTCGGCCCGGCGCCGAAGCTGAAGGCCATCACGCCGGCCCGCGTCGGATCGATCTCGGGATGCGTGCCGAGCGCCGCGACGACCTCCTCGAGATCGGCCCGGTCGCCGGTGCCGAGGCGGTAGTGGCGCATCTCGTCGAATTCCGGGGCGACCACGACGAACCCGGCGCGGGCCAGGCGGCGGCAGAGCGCCTGCAGACGGGGGTCGGCTGCACCCTCGTGGGTGAAGCCGTGGGCGACGACGAGAACCGGATGGCGGCGGCGCTTTCGGTCCGGCACCGCGTAGCAGTCGTAGTGGACCGCGCGGGCGCCGGGGGTCTGATGGCGAGTGACCACCGGCGTGCCGCTCCAGCGCTTCACCCAGGTGGCGCGCTCGCCGGCCGCCAGGTCCCAGGTGAAGGCCGCCGCGCGCCAGGCGTGGCGCAGGCGCTCACGCATGCGCCGGCCGCGGCAGGCGGCTCGCGTGGGCGTGCACCTTGTCGAAGGCCTGCGCGTACTGCTCGATGAGGGCTGGCTCGGCCCACGGGAAGGTCGGCAGGCGCAGCATGTTGCGCTGCACCTTTGTGCTCATCGGCAGATCCGGCACCTGCCAGTCGGCGTGATCGCCGGGCGGCAGCCGGGCGACCTTGCGCCAGTGTCCCTCGGTGAAGAACGGCTGCTGGTGCACCAGCGGATAGCGCGGCCCCGACGCCTCGCAGCCTTCGGCGGAGAGCGCCGCGATGAGCGCGTCGATCGGCAGGCCATCGAAGCGGGCCGGGTCGTAGCGGACGAGGTGCTCGAAGTAGACGCGCGCGTGGTCCCCGGCGGCGACGGGAAGGTCTCGAAGCCGAGCGACGCCAGGCGCACCCCCAGCGCCTCGATGTTGGCGGCGCGACGCGCGTTGTGGCGATCCAGCTTGGCGAGCTGGGTGCGGCCGACGGCGGCCGAGAGTGGCGCCATGCGTGTCTTGATGCCGAAGCTGGTGGCGGCGAAGCGCCGTGCCGGCGTCGTCAGCTCGTAGATCCGCACGATGTCGCCGAGACAGATCGCGCGCTCCATGTAGGTGTCGTTGTCGGTGAGCAGGACGCCGCCTTCGCCGGCCGCCGCCAGCTTCGACGTCTGCAGGCTGAAGACACTGATGTCGCCGAAGCGTCCACACGGCACTCCGCCGCTCACCGCGCCGAGCGCGTGCGAGGCGTCTTCGATGACGGCCAGCCCGTGCCGGCGGGCGATGGCGAGCAGCGCCTCGACGTGCGCCGGGATACCCCACAGGTGCACCAGCACCATGGCGCGCGTGCGCGGCGTGATGCGACGCTCGACATCGGCCGGATCGAGCGCGAAGCGTTCGCCCTCGATCTCGCAGAAGACCGGCACCGCCCCGACCCACAACATCGGCACCACCGAGGCCCAGAAGGTGGCCGAGGGCACCAGGATCTCGTCGCCCGGCTGCAGGTCGAGGGCGTGAAAGGCGGCCAGTAGACCCAGCGTGCCGTTGGCGTGCGCCAGCGCGTGGCGGCAGCCGAGGCGCGCGCGAAAGTCGTCTTCGAGGTGGCGCGTCACGACGTGATTCGACAGGTCGCCGTGGCGCATCACCTCGAGCACGGCGGCTTCGTCGTCGGCCTCGAGCACCGGCCAGCGGTTGGCCGCGCGCTGGTCGAGCGTGACGGCGGGCGGGCCGCCCAGGGCGGCAGGAAGCGAGTCGGTCATTCGCGTCTCCATTGGCTGGTGGCCGGGCGTCGCAACGGCGATGGCGCCGGCGCGCCACGCAGCAGCTCTTCGGTGGTGCTGACGTCGCTCCAGTATCGGGCGAGATCGCGCTCGGCGAGTCCGGGATCGCCGTCGTGAATTTCGAGGGCGATGCGCTCGAGCGCTTCGGCGTGTTCGCCCTTCCGGCCGAAGCCGCCGCACGGCACCCACTGCGCGATGTTGGTGCGCCGGCGCAGGTAGTCGTCGAGGCGGCAGACGTGTTCGTGGACGGCCGCCCAGGCGGCTGAGACCACCGGCTCGGCCAGCGTCGGAAAAGTGGTGAGCACTGTCGGCTCGACCGCGCCCGCGGGTGTCGCCGCGGCTGGCCGCGGCGGGGCGCCCGCCGGCGCGATACGGTGCGCAACCAGGTCGCGCACCTCGGCCGCCAGACCGGTGCAGCCGCTCAGTTTGCCGCCGTAGATGCTGATCCACGGCCGGGCGGCGTCGGCGTGCAGACGATGGTGGCGCGTGAGGCCCGTGTTTTCGAGCCGCGGCGGCGCGTCGTGGCGCACCGGCACGGGACGCACGCCGGTGCGCAGCGAGATGAACTCGCCGGCGGCGGGCGGCTGCGCGAGATGTGCGGTCAGCTCACGGGAGAGCCGCGTCACGTCACCGGCGGCGGCGTGGCGGGCCTCGACCAGATCGGGATGGAGCGAATCGGTCGAGCCCCATAGCGACACCGGGCCCCACGGCGCCAGCGTCATCACGTCGCCATCCGCGCTGTCGAAGACGAGGTGCCGGGTATGCCAGGCCGGGCGGGAGAAGGCGAGCGACACGCCGCGGCTGAACACGTGCCGGAACGGCGTGGTGATGCCGGCGCGCGCGTTCACGGCGTCGGTCCAGCACCCGGCCGCATTGACCACGAGGCGAGCGCGCACCTCGCTCGCGGCGCCGGTCAGCCCGTCGCACAGGCCCACGCGCCATCCGGCGCCGTCCGGTTCCACTGTGTCCACGCGCACGTAGTTGCGGACGTCGGCGCCCAGGCGTTCGGCCTCGAGCGCCCACTCCAGGACGAAGCGGGCGTCGGAGCTGACCAGCGCCGCTTCCTCGAACGCGTAGGCGGCGCCGGAGGTGGCGAGCATCGGCTGTTCGGCGTAGGTGTCGAGCCGACGTGGCCGCTCGCGCCGGCCGGCACTCATCATCCAGTAGGCAGCCAGCGCTCCTTCGACGACCAGCGGTGACCGGCCTGCCACCGACGGCACGTACAACAACGATCGCGGCTGGACGCTGCCGGGGCGCTCGGCGATGAGGCGGTCGCGGTCGCGTGAGAGGGCGACCACGGTGGCGAGCTCGAGGTTCTTCAGATAGAGCAGGCCGCCCCAGATGAGCATCGTGGAGGCCTGGCTGGTGCCGCTGCCGATGTCGCCCTGATCGACCAGCAGCACGCGGTAGCCGGCCGTGGTGAGGGCGGCGCACACGGCCGCGCCGTTGATGCCCGCGCCGACGACGACGACATCGAAGGTGCCAGTCACGGTGGCTCTACTTCAGGCGCGGCGCCAGCACGAGATACGCCACGACCGTGACCGCCACGCTCGGCACCGTCGCGCCGCTCGGCATCGCCGCGTAGGTAACCACTCCCGCCATCCACGCGACCAGACCCGGCCAGCGGACGGCCGCCAATGGCCCGTGCGGGTCGTAGAGCGCGGCCACATCGGTTGGCCGCGGCCGCAGCACGAAGTGCGCGATGAGCACGCCGCCCACCGGCACCAGCACCGAGCCGACCACGGTCATGAAGCCGGCGAAGCGATCGAGCCAGCCGCCCGCCAGACCCAGCCCCGTGCCGATGAGGCCGACGACCCACACCGCCGTGCCGCCTGTCACCGCCGGCATCACGCTGCGCCAGGCGAGCGATGACAGGTAGATGTTCACGAAGTTGGTCGTCACCGTCGCCAGCACGATGAGCAGCGCCGCCGCCATGCCGACATCCGCGGCCGCCAGCATCGGGCCCGGTTCGGCGGTGCCCGCATGTTGCGCCAGCCGCCAGCCGATCGGCATCAGCCACGCGGCGGTGAGCGCCAGGCCCAAGAACACCGCGACCGCGCTGGTCTTCGCGCGGGCGGTGAAACGTGAGTAGTCGGCGAACATCAGCAGCCACGACACCTGGTAGCCGACCACGATGTCGAGCAGCAACGGCAGCGTCGCCCCGCCGTCGCCGGACGGCACAACCGGTGGCGCCGGCAGACGGACCACCACCCACGTGACGGCGAGGCCCGCCGCGCCCATCAGCGGCACCGCCCAGCGGTCGGCGCGGCGCACGGCCAGCGGACCGCCGGCGACGACGGCCGTCGAGACCAGGCCCACCAGCACGGCCCAGGCCCGCTCGTCGAGCGGCAGCGGCAGCATCCGCGCGGCCACCGAGGCGGCGATGGCGTTGTTCACCGCGATCCACGCGAAGTTCGTGACGAAGAGGACCGCGGCCACCAGGCGCGCGCCGGTGTGGCCGAGCACCGCGCGGGCCGCGATCATCGACGGCACGCCCAGTCGCGAGCCCACTGGCGCGAGCGCCGCCACCATCGCCGCTCCGATTACGCTGCCCAGGCCGACGGCGAGGAACATGCGCGAGGCCGGCAGCCCCGGGCCGAGCGAGGCGCCCACCTGCAGCGTGGTGGCGACGATGTTGGCGGCCGCGAAGAGCAGGAACAGATCCCAGCCCGACTGCGTGCGGCCCTCGATGGGCACCGGAGAGAGATCGGCGGCCTGCACGTGGATGTCCGCGGGGCTAGACGACGTTGTGTTCGCCCGACGTCGCGCCGGAGGCGAACCGCGTGAAGGTGAACGGCGCCAGGTCGAAGTGCGGATCGCGGCCGAGCATCACATCCGC
>JANNIB010000065.1:0-21199 GCA_031404695.1 Acidobacteriota bacterium | reverse complement strand
GTCTCGGCGGCGAGTTCGCGCGCGGTTCGGCCGAGTTACCTTTCACCATCCGAGATCCGCGTGAACAGACAGCCGGATTTCGCCCGCGGCGTCACTCGGCGTTCGCCGGCGGCTTCAGGTGGCCCACAATCCTCTTATTGTAATCCCCCGGCGCACCCGTCGCCTAGCTCGACAACGCGCGCGGCCGCGAAGGACGCGGAGACCGGCCAGGGCGGGTTACAGGTGGCACGCCACCCCCCCAAACAACACCCCCCCCCAAACGTGGTCGGCCCCCCCCAAAACCCCCGGTGCGAAGTGGCGGCCCAGAAGTTTTGTTGCGGGGTGCCCTGACTGCTGCAACCGGCCCTGGCCGGCGAGCCCAGGAACACCTGCAGCGCGTCGGTCACCTCGCGTAGCGGCAGGCCCAGCGCCCGCGCCTGGTCGCGATCGATGTCCACCCGCAGCTGAGGATCGTCGGCGCGGAAGCTGCTGAAGAGCCCGGCCACGCGTCCCGATTGGTTGCCCGCGGCGACCACCGCGGTGGTGGCGTCGGCGAGGCCGACGATGTCGCCGCCGGTCTGGTCGAGCACCTCGAACTGGAAGCCGCCGAAGACCGACAGGCCCTGGATGGCCGGCGGCGCAAACGGCACCACGATGGCGCCCGAGAGCCCGAAGAGCGGCCCGCGGAGGCGGTTGAGCACGGCGCCGAGCGACTGATCGGCACGCCGGCGCTGGTCGTACGGCTTGAGGGACGTGAAGATGAGCCCGTTGTTGGGCGCCGCGCCGCTGAAGCTGAAGCCCATCACCGAGAAGGCAGAGGCAATGTCGGGATCCTTATAGAGGATCTGCTCCACCTGTTTGGCGATGCTGTCGGTATATTCGAGCGACGCGCCCGGTGGCGCCTGCACGACGGTGATGAAATAGCCTTCGTCCTCTTCGGGCACGAACGCCGTCGGCACCACCTGCGCCAGGCGCCAGGTGGCGGCCAGGCCCAGCGCGAACACGACCAGCATCGCCCACTTCCACCGCAGCGCCTGCCGCACGACTGCGACATACGCCGAGGTGCCGGCATCGATCACGCGGTTGACGCGGGTGAAGAACCAGCCGTGGCTGTGCGTCTCCTTGTCGAGCAGCAGCGCCGCCAGCGCCGGGGTGAGCGTGATGGCGTTGAAGACCGAGAGCACGACGGCAAAGGCAATCGTGAGCGAGAACTGCTGGTAGAGCCGTCCGGTCGTGCCGGGGAAGAACGCCACCGGCACGAACACCGCCACCAGCACGATGCCGATGACCACGACCGCGCTCAGGACCTCGCGCATGGCATCGACCGCTGCCGGGTAGGCTTGCTTGCCGTACTCGCGCATGTGGCGCTCGATGTTCTCGACCACCACGATGGCGTCGTCGACGACGATGCCGATGGCCAGCACGATGCCAAAGAGCGTCAGCGTGTTGATCGAGAAGCCGAACAGCTTCACGAACGCGAAGGTGCCGATGAGCGACACCGGAATGGTCAGCGCCGGGATGATGGTGCTGCGCCAGTTCTGGAGGAACAGGAACATCACGAGCACGACCAGCACCAGCGCTTCGGCCAGCGTCTTCAGCACCTCGACGATCGACTCGCGCACCACGGTGACGTTGTCGAACGCCAGGCGCCATTCGAGGCCGGGCGGGAAGTTCTTCTCGATGCGCGCCATCTCGGCCATCACGCCGTCGTAGACCGCCAGGGCGTTGGCCGTGGGCAGCAGCGCGATGCCCATGCCCGAGGCTTCGAGGCCCAGGAAGCGCAGATTCGAGGTGTAGTTCTCGGCGCCGAGCTCGACGCGGCCGAGGTCGCGCACGCGCACCAGCGCGCCGTCTCTGCCGGCGGCCACGACCACATCGGCGAACTCGGTGGCCTCGGTGAGCCGGCCCTGGGCGCGCACACTGAGGTTGAACATCTGATCGGCGGCGGCCGGGGCCTCGCCCAGTGCACCGGCTGCCACCTGCACGTTCTGCTCACGCAGCGCGTTCACGACGTCGCCGGCGGTGAGGCCGCGCGCGGCCAGCTTGCCCGGATCGAGCCACAACCGCATGGCGTAGCGGCGCTCGCCGAAGATGATGACGTCGCCCACGCCGGGCACCCGCTTCACGGCGTCGCGAACGTAACGATCGACATAGTTGCTGATGAACTGCGCGTCGTAGCGGTTGTCTCTCGTGAAGAACCCGAGGCCACCCATGAAGCCGGCGGTGTTCTTGGTGACGGTGATGCCGTTGGTGCGCACATCAGCCGGCATGCGGCCGAGCGCCTGGTTGACGCGGTTCTGAACGTCGATGGCCGCCAGGTCGGCGTTGCGGTTGATGTCGAAGGTGGCGGTGATGGTGGCGATGCCGCTGTTGGTGCTCGACGACTGCAGGTACGCCAGGCCCTCGACGCCGTTGATGGCCTGCTCGAGCGGGGTCGTGACCGCCGATTCGACCGCTTGGGCGTTGGCGCCGGTATAGACGGCGAGCACGGTGACCGAGGGCGGGGCCAGTTCCGGGAAGCGCGCGATGGGCAGCGTGGGAATCGCGATCGCGCCGGCGATCACGATGACCAGCGCCAGCACCGTCGAGAGAATGGGCCGGCTGATGAAGACGTCTGTACGCATGCGTTCGCTCTACTTCGCCGCCGGCGCTGCCGCGGCAGTGGCCGCGGCGGCCGTCCCGGCGGGCGTGGGCGCCACCGGCGCGCCGTCGCCGATCTTCTGCACGCCCGAGACGATGAGCTGCTGCCCGGCAGTGAGGCCCTTGAGCACGATGTAGTCGTTGCCGACCAGGGGCCCGAGGTCTACCGCGCGCTGCCGCGCGATCGTCGTCTGCCCGTCTTTCTCCGCCGTGAAGACGAAGAAGCGGCCGTTGACGCGTGTCACCGCGACCAGCGGGATGGTCAGGCCGCGCGTCGAGCGCCACACCACCCGCGCCCGCACGTACTGGTCGCGACGCAGGCCGTCGGCGCGGTCGAGCGCCGCCTTGGCGAGGACTGACTGCGTGGTCGGATCCACCGACGGGGCGATGAACGTGATGGCCGCTTCGCGCAGCGTGACGCCGGCGTCGTCGACCAGCCGCACCGGCAGGCCGAGCTTCAGGTCCGGCGCCTGCTGGATCGGCACCTGCAGGTAGACCTCGAGCCCCTGGTTGTCGTCGATGGTCGTCAGCATCGACGACTGCGTGATGCGGTCGCCCACGCGCACCGGGATGTCGCCGATGACCCCACCTGCCGGTGCCTGCACGCGGTGATAGCCGAGTTCGACGTTCTGTTCGCGGATCTGCTGGTCGAGCGCGGCCAGTTGCGCTTCACCGGACTTGACGGTCGAGTCCGCCTGATCGAATTCCTGCTGGCTGACGGCGCCGGCATCGAGCAGCGTCTTGAGCCGCGCCGACTGCTGACGCCAGTAGGCCAGGTCGGCCTCACGAGCGCCGCGCTGCGCCTGCAGCGTCGCGACCGCGGCTTCCTGACGCCCGGCGTCGATCTCCATGAGCACGGCGCCGGTGCGAACGCGGTCGCCCGACGACACCCTGATACGAGTCACGAAGCCTTCGACCTGGGGCTGCACGGTGACCGAGCGGCGCGACTTCACCGTGCCGATGAACTCGCTGGCCTGCTCGACGTCGCCGTCGGTAAGGGTCGCCACTTCGACGCCCATGGGCGGCATGCCACCCGGCCCGCCCGGTGCGGCGCCTTCGGGGGCTGCCGATCCGCAACCGGCAAGGCAGAGAGCCGCGACAACCGCGGTAAGAGCCCGAACGACACACTGAGACATGAGGCGATACATCTCCGGCAACTCCACAGAGGGACCGTCGCGGAAAGCGGCGGCGCGGACCCGTGTGGCGGCCAGGGTCCGATGGCGGGGAACACCCCATTGTAGGCGGAGCCGCGCGTGGCCGGGACGCACACGTCGGGCTTCGTGGTACGATTCCGGTGATGACTGAGACGCCACTGGACGCCGCCGAGATACATCGCATCGCCGCGCTCGCGCATCTCGCGCTCACCGACGACGAAGTCCAGCTCTTCGGCCGCCAGCTGAGCGACATCCTCGGCTACGTGCGGCAGGTTCAGGCGGTTCCGACCGACGGCGTCACGCCGATGTCACACGTCGGCGGTGGCGATGTCCACGAGCGCCGCGACACGGCGCAGCCGACCCTCGACAAGCGCGCCGCCCTCGGCAATGCACCCGATGCCGCACCCGAAGCGGGGTTCTTCAAGGTGCCGCGAGTCATCGGATGAGCGATCGTCGGGGCCCTGTCGAAGTCGTGCGCGACGAGGTCGCGCGCGGAGAACGTACTGCCGAGTCGGTCACGCGCGAGGCGCTGGCCGCGATTGCACGGCAGGAGCCGGCGCTGTCGGCCTTCACGGCCGTGGCCGCCGAACAGGCGCTCGCGCACGCCACCGCGGTCGACCGCGCACGGGCCAGCGGCGCCAACCTGGGTCCGCTGGCCGGGGTGCCGATCGCCGTCAAGGACAACATCTGCACCAGAGGCGTGCCGACCACCGCCGGCTCGAAGATCCTGGCTGGCTTCGTGCCGCCCTACGACGCCACCGTCGTCCAACGGCTCATCGCCGCCGGGGCGGTCATCGTCGGCAAGACCAATTGCGACGAGTTCGGGATGGGGTCGTCCACCGAGAACTCGGCCTTCGGTCCGACCACCAACCCGTGGGCGCTCACCCATACCCCCGGAGGATCCAGCGGCGGCTCGGCCGCCACGGTCGCTGCCCGTGCGGTGCCGACCTCGCTCGGCTCCGACACCGGCGGCTCGATTCGTCAGCCGGCGGCGTTTTGCGGCATCGTCGGTCTGAAGCCGACTTACGGCCGTGTCTCGCGCTACGGACTGCTGGCGTATGCGTCGTCGCTCGATCAGATTGGCCCGTTCACCACCACCGCGCGCGACGCCGCGATCGTGCTGGCCGCGATTGCCGGCCACGATCCTCGCGACGCCACCAGCGCCGATCAGCCGCTGCCGGTGCTGCCCGACACGACAGCCCCCGACATGCGCGGCCTGAAAATCGGCGTGCCACGCGCGTTCGTCGAGGGCGTGGACGCGACCGTGGCGGCCGCCTTCGATGCCGCACTCGAGGCGTGGCGCGCGCTGGGCGCGACCATCGTGGACATCAAGCTGGCGAACGTCTCGCGTGCCATCCCGGTGTATTACCTGATCGCTACCGCCGAGGCCAGTTCGAACCTCGCGCGCTATGACGGCGTGCGCTACGGGCATCGCACCGCGCTCACGCCGCAGGACACGCTGCGCACGATGTACGAGCGGACGCGCGATGAAGGCTTCGGCGCCGAGGTGAAACGCCGCATCATGCTCGGCACCTACGTGCTGAGCGCCGGCTACTACGACGCCTACTATCTGAAGGCGCAGCAGGTGCGCGCGACCCTGCGCGACGACTACGCGGCGGCGCTGGCGACCGTCGACGTGATTGCCACGCCGACCACGCCGACACCGGCCTTCCGCCTGGGGGAGAAGGTCGCCGATCCGCTGCAGATGTACCTGGCCGACATCTTCACGGTGAGCGCCAACCTGGTGGGCGTGCCCGCCATCAACCTGCCGTGCGGCCTGTCGCCCGACGGGCTGCCGATCGGCTGTCAGTTGACCGGGCGGATGTGGGACGAAGCGACGCTGGTCGCCGCCGGCACCGCCCATCAGGCGGCCAGCGACTGGCATCTGCTGACGCCGCCGGCCGGCGCCTGAGCCGCCGTCAGGCGGCCACGGCCGGGCGCTTCAGGAACGACCAGACGACCAGGCCGAGCAGGATGAAGGGGACCAGCGGCAGCAGCGCCGCGAGCAGCGCGATGACCAGGCCGACCACGATGGCCCCGCCGACCGCCACGACGAGCACCGGCGCCAGCGCCAGCATGGCCAACATGCCGAGCGCGCCGAACACGACACCCACCACCAGTTTGACGAGGCCAAACGCCAGCCGGATCGGCAGCAGGACCAGCTTCAGGACGAACCAGACGACTCCGAAGAGACCGACGACGACGGCGCCGGCCGTGGCGACCGCGCCCAATGCGAGTAGTGCGCCCATCCTGCCCTCCCGACGGGCGGCGGGGGCCACCCACTGAAGGGGACGAGCGCGCACCAGCCGCGGTTCCGTCGCGCGGTCTAGCGCTTCTCGAGCAGTACGGCGAACTCGGGGAGATCCCACTCCACGAGCTGCTGGTTCACTTCTTCCATGGCCAGGCGTTCGGGCTTGACCGCGCGAGGCACGCCGGCTTCCAGGCGCACCTTCGCCCCCTTGCGGAGCTGCTTGGCCCGGGCCGCAGCGACATCCACGTAGAGGAAGCGGCTCTCGATCGGACGCGCCTGATGACGTACCACCGGTGCCTCGGCCTGGCCACCCACAACGGTTTCTGAATCGGACATGGCTTTTCAGCTTACAGAATGCACCGTCCCGGCATCAACCCCTGTGTCAGGGGGCCGGAATGGCGCGGGGTTTGACGACGGCGCCGACCATCCATGCCGCCAGACCCGTGACCAGGGCGCCGAGAACGGCCGACAGGAACGAGGACACCTCGAAACCGGGCACCAGCGCCGCGGCGAGGCCGAAGGCCGCCCCGTTCACGACGAGATAGAACAGGCCCAGCGTGAGGATGGTGATGGGCAGGGTCAGGAACGTGAGCACCGGCCGCACGACCGTGTTCACGAGGCCGAGCACGGCAGACCCGCCGGCCAGCGCGCCCCACGACGACACCGACACGCCCGAGACGATCTGGGTGCTGACCCAGAGCGCCAGGGCCAGCACGACCCAGTGCAGCACGAAGCCCATCATCTCTGTCTCCTCTCCGCCTGGCGACCTACGACGCGACCGCCACGGGCACGGTGCGCGCCCGCGCGGCCTCGCGCATCGGCAGGCGCACGGTGAGCACGCCATCCTTGTAGTCGGCCGCGACCTTGCCGGCATCGACGGAGGTGGGCAGCGAGAAGCGACGGTTGAACCGCCCATGCGCCCGTTCCACCCGCCGCACGTCGCCTGCGGGCACGTCGGCCGGCCACGGACGCTCACCGCTGATGGTGAGCGTGCCGTGTTCGACGGTGACCGCAATCGCCTCGCGCTTCAGCTCGGGCAACTCGGCCTTGATGACGAGCGTCTTGTCGGCCGCTTCGTAGATGTCCACCGGCGGCACCCACGTGCCCTCACCCGCGAGGGCCTCCTGCAGCCGGGTCAGGTCACGGAACGGATCGAATCGCACGATAGCCATAGATACTCCGCTCTCTGTCGTTTGGTTCTTGCTCTTGTGAGCCCCAGCCCCCAGCCCCTAGCCCCCGGGGCGGGTCACTTCGTCTCCGAGAACTCTGCGTCCACGACCTCGCCGTCGGCGGGTGGCGCGCTACCGGCAGCACCCGGCGCTCCGGGCTCGCCGCCGCCGCTGGCCTGCGTCGCCTTGTAGAGTGTCTCGGCCATCTGGTGCGACGCCTTCTGCAGCTCGCTGGACGCGCTGGCGATCGCCGCGACGTCATCGCCCTGCGTGGCCTTCTTCGCCGCCTCGAGCGCGGTCTGCACTTTCTCGACCTCGCCGGCGGGCAGCTTGTCCTTCGACTCGGCCAACGTCTTCTCGACCGAGTAGACGAGCGAGTCGAGCTGGTTGCGCTGATCGATGAGCTCGCGCTTGGCCTTGTCGTCGCTGGCATGCGACTCGGCGTCCTTCACCATGCGGTCCACTTCGTCCTTGGCCAGGCCGCTGGCGCCGCTGATGGTGATCTTCTGTTCCTTGCCGGTGGCCTTGTCCTTGGCCGAGACGTTCACGATGCCGTTGGCATCGATGTCGAAGGTCACCTCGACCTGCGGCACACCCCGCGGTGCCGGCGGCAGCCCTACGAGCTGGAACTTGCCCAGCGTGCGGTTGTCGCGGGCGAACTGCCGCTCGCCCTGGAGCACGTGCACCTCGACGCTGGTCTGGCTGTCGGCCGCAGTCGAGAAGGTCTCGCTCTTGCGGGTGGGAATCGTGGTGTTGCGCGTGATGAGGGTCGTCATCACGCCGCCAAGCGTCTCGATACCGAGCGAGAGCGGCGTGACATCGAGCAGCAGCAGGTCCTTGACGTCGCCGGCGAGCACGCCGCCCTGGAGCGCGGCCCCCACGGCCACGACTTCATCGGGGTTGACGCCCTTGTGCGGATCCTTGCCGAAGTATTCCTTCACCGCCTGCTGCACCCGCGGCATGCGGGTCGAGCCGCCGACGAGCACGACCTCGTCGATGTCGGAGGGCTTGACGCCGGCATCGGCCAGCGCCTGCTTCACCGGGCCCATCGTGCGCTGCACGAGGTCCTCGACCAGCGCCTCGAGCTTGGCGCGCGTGAGCTTCACCGTGAGGTGCTTCGGACCGGTCGCGTCGCCGCTGATGAAGGGCAGCGAGATCTCGGTCTCCATCGCCGCGGAGAGCTCGATCTTGGCCTTCTCCGCCGCTTCCTTCAGGCGCTGCAGGGCCATGCGATCCTTCGACAGATCGATGCCTTCGGCCTTCTTGAACTCGTCGGTGAGCCAGTCGATGATCTTGTGGTCGAAGTCGTCGCCGCCAAGATGGGTGTCGCCGTTGGTGGACTTCACTTCCACCACGCCCTCGCCCACTTCAAGCACCGAGATGTCGAAGGTGCCGCCGCCGAGGTCGTACACGGCGATGGTTTCGTCCTTCTTCTTGTCGAGGCCGTAGGCGAGCGCCGCCGCGGTGGGTTCGTTGACGATGCGAAGGACGTTGAGGCCGGCAATGGTGCCGGCGTCTTTGGTGGCCTGGCGCTGCGCGTCGTTGAAGTAGGCGGGCACGGTGATGACCGCGTCGGTCACCGTCTCGCCGAGGTGGTCTTCGGCGGCCTTCTTGAGCTTGCCGAGAATCATCGCCGAGATCTCGGGCGGCGAGTACTGCTTGCCGCGCACATCGACCCAGGCGTCGCCGTTGGCGTTCTGGCCGACCTTGTAGGGGACGCGCCGCGACTCGGCCTCGACCTCGCTGAACTTGCGGCCCATGAACCGCTTCACCGAGAACACCGTGTTCTCGGGGTTGGTCACGGCCTGGCGCTTGGCGACCTGGCCGACGAGACGGTCGCCATCCTTGGCGACGGCCACGACCGAGGGCGTCGTACGCGCGCCTTCCTGGTTGACCACGACCACTGCCTCACCGCTCTCCATCACTGCAACCACCGAGTTGGTGGTGCCGAGGTCGATGCCGATCACTTTGCCCTTAGCCATGACGCGTCTCCTTCTTCCTGAACCTGAGACGAGCATAGCACGTGATTAGTTTCACACAAGCATATTATCTGACATACAGACACTAAGATTCCACGTCGTTCTCGAGCCGCTCTCACGGCCGTCCGCCGAGCCGCGTCGTGCTGCGCCTTGTCTATCGCGTCGAGGTCCACGGGCTGGAGCACGCCCACGCGGCGATGCCGCGCGCGGTCATCGCCGCCAACCATGCCTCGTTCCTCGATGGCCTGCTGCTCGGCGCCTTCCTGCCCGGTCGTCCCGTGTTCGCCGTCGATACGTAGACCGCAAAGCAGTGGTGGGCGCGACCCTTCCTGGCGCTGGTCGATGCGCTGCCGGTGGTGCCGCTTGGCGCCGTCGAGGACCTGGCCGCGACGATCTGGCCCGCGGCCGCGCACGCGGTGGTGGCGGTGACGGATCCGCGGAAAGGTGAGCAGCTGGTGCTCGTCACGACCGAGAAACAGCTCACCCGACAGATGTTCGCCGGGGCGGCGCGCGAGGCCGGGATGCCGGAACTGTGGGTTCCGCGCACGATCTCGGTGGTGCGCGAGATTCCCGTCCTCGGCACCGGCAAGACCGACTACCTCGGCGTCGCCAGGCTCGCCGCGGAGGCGACGGCGACATGAGCGTCGCCCGCAGCCGTGGCGGTACAATACAGCGACCGTTCCGAGCCTCGTATGCGTCCACTCACCCGACTGTCAGTCTCCACCGACGTCGGCGACGTCTCGGCCGACGTCCGCCGTCTCTTCGAAGAGCTGCTGAAGCAGCGTCCGGAACGCCGGCACCAGATCACCGGCGAGTGCCTGCCGCTGCTCGACGTCTTCGAAACGCATGACGCGATCGATCTCCTGATCGACCTGCCTGGCGTCTCGGCCACGGGCATCCGTGTGCTCGTGAAGGCCGGCGTCGTCATCGTCGCCGGCGAAAAGGATCGCCCCGAGCCCGGTGCCCGCGGCACGGCGAGCTATCACCTGGTCGAACGCGACTTCGGCCGCTTCGCCCGCGCCGTCCGCGTGCACGTCGCGATCGATGCGGCCAGGGCCTCGGCCAGCCTCGCCCACGGCGAGCTGCGGGTGCGGCTGCCGAAGATCGACGAGCGCCGCGGCCAGGGCCTGCTGGTGCCGATCACCACGGACGCGGTGCGATGAAGCTGCTCTTCATCGGCGACATCGTCGGCCGGCCGGGGCGTGAGCTGGTGCGCCGCGGCGTCGCGCCGATCGTCGCCGCCCACGACATCGACTTCGTGATCGCCAACGGCGAGAACTCCGCGGCCGGGTTCGGCATCACGCGCGAGATCGGCGACCAGCTCTTCAGCTATGGCTGCGAGGTGCTGACGTCGGGCAATCACATCTGGGACAAGAAGGAAGCGCTCGAGTACATCGTGCGCGAGCCGCGGCTGCTGCGGCCGGCCAACTATCCGGCCGGCGCGCCCGGCCTCGGCACCTGTCTGGCCACGGCGAAGAACGGCGTCACGGTCGGCGTCGTGAACGTGATGGGCCGGGTGTTCCTGGCCAACATCGACGACCCGTTCACCACCGCGATGCGCGAGGTCACCGCGCTCAAGGCGGCCGGCGCGCAACTGGTGTTCGTCGACGTGCACGCGGAAGTGACGTCCGAGAAGATCGCGATGGGCTGGTACCTCGACGGGCACGCCACCGCCGTCGTCGGCACCCACACGCACGTCCAGACGGCCGATAACCGCGTGCTGCCCAACGGCACGGCGTATCTCACCGACGCCGGCATGACCGGCCCGCACGACGGCGTGATCGGGGTCGAAAAGGAGGCGGTCATCGGCAAGTTCCTGAACGCCCTGCCGACGCGATTCGAGACGGCGACCGGCGATCCGCGCCTGAACGGAGTCATCGTCACCGCCGATCCGGCCACCGGCCGCGCCACCGCCATCGACCGTCTGAGCCTCTCGGCCGCCGACATCGAACGTCTCGCCGCCGACATGGCCGCTACCTCGGGCGCCCGCGCGTGACGCCGACCCGCCTGCCGTTTGACGACCCCGCGCCGCCGCCCCCGCCGCCGCCGCGACGCCGGGTCCTGAGCGTCGGCGAGCTCACCGCCGCGCTGCGCGGACTGGTCGAGTCGGAGTTTTCGGAAGTGTGGGTGGAAGGCGAGCTCTCCGGCGCCCGCGTCTGGAACACCGGGCACCTCTATTTCACGCTCAAAGACGCCAATGCCCAGATCAAGGGCGTCATGTTCCGCACCTCGCTGCGGCTGCTCAAGTTCAAACCCGAAGACGGCGCGCACGTCATCGCCCGCGGGCGCCTCAGCGTCTACGACCCGCGCGGCGAGTATCAGCTCATCTGCGAGCACATGGAGCCCAAGGGCCTCGGCGCGCTCCAACTCGCCTACGAACAGCTGCGCAAACGGCTCGCCGCCGAGGGCCTGTTCGAGACAGCGCGAAAGCGGCCGCTACCGGCGCTGCCGCGCCGGATCGGCATCGTCACCTCCCGTGACGGCGCGGCGCTGCGCGACATCATCCGGGTGCTGCGGCGGCGCTACCCGAACGCGCATCTGGTCATCGCGCCGACGCGCGTGCAGGGCGAGGGCGCAGCCGACGAGATCGCCCGCGCCATCCACCGCATCGGCGCCGTGGCGGGTGTGGACGTGGTCATCGCCGGACGCGGCGGCGGCTCGATTGAAGACCTGTGGGCGTTCAACGAAGAAGTGGTGGCACGCGCCATTGCCGCCTGTCCCGTGCCGCTCATCTCGGCCGTCGGCCACGAGACCGACGTCACGATTGCGGACTTCGTGGCCGACCTGCGGGCCCCGACGCCGTCGGCGGCGGCCGAGATCGTCGTCGGCCGCAAGGACGAGTTCATCCACCAGATCGATGCCGTCGGCGGCCGCGCCCGCGCCGCCATGCGCTCGCGGGTGCAGCGGCTCGACGCCCGGTTTCACCAGCTGTCGGCCCGCCCGGCCTTTGCCGGCCTCCCCGGCCGCATCGCCCTCGGTCAGCACCACGTGAGCGAACTCGCCGCCGCCCTGCGCGGTGCCGCCGCGTCCGGCCTCGCCGGGCGCCAGCGCCGGCTGTCGACGCTCGGCCGCACGCTCGATACCTTCCGTCCGCAGCAGCGGCTCGCCCGCGTCCGGGCCGCGCTGGTGGGCCACCGCACCAGGCTCGACGCCGCCATGCGCGCCACCCAACACCGCGCGCAGGGCCGGGCCCGGGAGGCCGCGGCGCGCCTGCACGCGCTCAGTCCGCTGGCGGTGCTGGGACGCGGCTACGCCGTATGCTGGACGGGCGATCGCACGACGCTCGTGCGCCGCGCCGACCAGCTGGCCCCCGGCGACCGCGTGCGGGTGACGCTCGGCGCCGGCGAAGTGGGCTGCGAGGTGCGTGAGATATTCGGCGACGGGCCCGAACGAGGAACGGCGTGATGGACGAGACGATCAAGGACTTCGAAGCCGCCCTGGCGGAACTGGCCGCCATCGTGAAGAAGCTCGAGGAGGGCGACCTCGCGCTCGAGACCTCGCTCGGGCTCTACGAGCGCGGCGTGCAGCTCCAGCGCTACTGCCACGAGCGGCTCGAAGCGGCCGAACGGCGGATCGACATCCTCAACGACCGCGGCGAACTGGTGGCGGCGCCGCGCGATCTCACCGAGGTCGGCCAGGACGAGGATCGGTAGGTGGCCCCGTTCGAGGCGTTCGCCCGCGACTGCCGCGCCGCCATCGAGCAGACGCTCGATCGCGTGCTGCCGCGGGCGCCGCACTGTCCGCCGGTGGTCGCCGACGCGATGCGTTACAGCGTGATGGCCGGCGGCAAGCGCCTGCGGCCGATTCTGGTGCTGGCGTCCGCTGATGCCGTGGCCCGGGCCCGCGGCGACGACCCCGCGCTGGCCTTCACCAGGGCGCTGCCGGCCGCGTGCGCGCTCGAGCTCATCCATACCTACTCGCTCATCCACGACGACCTGCCGGCGATGGACGACGACGACCTGCGCCGCGGGCGGCCGACGCTGCACACCGTGGTCGGCGAGGGCCAGGCGATTCTCGCCGGCGACGGCCTGCAGGCGGAGGCGTTCCACCTCATCGTGCGCGAACCGCACACCGACGACCCGGCGCTCATCGCGCGCAAACTGCGCGTGCTCGACGTGGTGACACGCGCCGCCGGACCGGCCGGCATGGTCGGCGGCCAGGCGATCGACCTGCAGGCGGCCGGCAAGGGCGGCGGCGCCGCGACCACCCTCGACGGGCCGTCGCTGGCCGACATGCACGCCCGAAAGACCGGCGCGCTCATCCGCGCCTCGGCCGCGGCCGGCGCCATCATGGCCGGCGCCGACGACCCCACCCTCGCGCATCTCGACCGCTGGGCCGCGGAGGTGGGGCTGGCGTTCCAGGTCGTGGATGACATCCTCGACGTCGAGGGCGCGTCCGAGGCGCTCGGCAAGACCTCCGGTAAGGATGCCGCCGACGGCAAGCCCACTTTTCCCGCGCTCTACGGCCTCGAGGCGTCGAAACGGATGGCGGCCGAGACCACCGCCCGGGCCGAGGCCGCGCTCGCCGGGGCCGGTCTGCGTCCCTCGCACCTCGACGCCATCGCCCAGTGGATCGTCCACCGCTCCTCGTAGCCGCCGGTCCGCCGATGAAGCTCCGCCTCGATCAGCTCCTCGTGCGGCGCGGCCTGGTCGAGTCGCGCGAACGCGCGCAGGCGCTCATCATGGCCGGCCAGGTCGATCTCGACGGCCGGGCCGCGGCCAAGGCCGGCACCATGGTCTCCGAACACGCCGACGTGAAGGTGATCGGGCCCGATCACCCGTGGGTCAGCCGCGGCGGCGTCAAGCTCGCGCACGCGCTCGAGACCTTCGGCATCGACGTCACCGGCCGCCTCGGCCTCGACATCGGCGCCTCCACCGGCGGCTTCACCGACGTGCTGCTCACCCGCGGCGCCCCGCGCGTCATCGCCGTGGACGTCGGCCACAGCCAGCTGCACTGGCGCCTGCGCACCGACCCCCGCGTCACCGTTATCGAGGGCCTCAACGCGCGCCACCTCACGCCCGCGCACCTGCCGGATCTCGGCGCTGGCGCGGCCATAGTCACCGTGGACGTCTCGTTCATCTCGCTGGCGCTCATCCTGCCGCCGCTGCTCCATGTGGTGACGCCGGGCGCCGACCTCATCGCGCTCGTCAAGCCGCAGTTCGAGGCCGGCCGGCGCGACGCTCCGAAGGGCGTGGTGCGCGACCAGTCGGTGCACGCGCGCGTGCAGGCGGAGGTCACCGCCAAGGCGGCTGCGATAGGATGGACGCGCCTGGCCGTGACGCCGTCGCCGATTGTCGGCGCGAAAGGCAATCGAGAGTTCCTGATGCACTTCACGCCCGGCCCGCGGCTGTAACCCATGCGCATCGGCATCGTCGCCAAACCCGACCTCGCGGACGCCCGCGAGACCCTGAGCCAGCTTCGCCACTGGCTCGAGGCGCGCGGCGCCACGGCGTGCTGGTCGCCCGAGGCCGCGGCGCTGCTCGACGGCGCGCCCGGGCAGGTCGTGTCGCGCGACGACATGCCGGCGGCCGCCGACCTGATCGTGGTGCTCGGCGGCGACGGCACACTGCTGGCGATGGCCGACCGCATCGCCCGCGGCCCGCGCGATGTGCCGATCCTCGGCGTCAACTTCGGCAGCCTCGGCTTCCTGACCGAGATCACGCGGCCGGAACTCTTCGACGCGCTCGCCGACGTGCTCGAGGGCCGGGCCTCGCTCGACGAGCGCATGATGCTCCACGCCCGCGTCCAGCGCGCCGGCGAGGAGCCGCACGACACCACCGTGCTGAACGACGTCGTCTTCACGCGCACGGCCCTGTCGCGCATCATCGACCTGTCGGTGTGGGTCGGCGATCAGTTCGTGACCAACGTGAAGGCCGACGGCCTGATCGTGGCGAGCCCGACCGGATCCACCGCCTACAACCTGGCGGCCGGCGGACCGATCGTGCATCCGGCGATGGAAGCCTTCATCCTCACGCCGATTGCCCCGCACACGCTCAGCAACCGCCCGATCGTCGTGCCGGCGCACCGCGACATCCGCGTCGCCGTGAGCACCGACAACGGCGGCGAAGTCTACGTGACGCTCGACGGCCAGACGGGCTTTCCGCTGCGCACCGGGGACGACGTGATCATCCGCCGCGCTGCCCGCCACGTGAAACTCGTGCGGGCGACCACGCGCACCTACTTCGAGGTGCTGCGGCAGAAACTCAAGTGGGGCGAACGCTGAGGGCGGCGTGACGACGGCACGGAACGGACCCCCGGGAGACGACGATGGCACTGCAGGATGAATTGCTCGAGCTGGCGGCGCACATGGAATGGGCCGATGCGCTCGTCTGGAGCACGACCCTGCAGTCGGGGCCGGCGCGCGCCGATGAACGCCTCCGCGGCGGGCTGCATCACATTCACACCGTGCAGCGGGCCTTCACCGCGATCTGGAAGGGCACCGCGCCGGAGCTGGTGAACGTCGCCTCGTTCGCCGACGCGCCGGCGCTCGCCACCTGGGGACGCGGCGCCCATGCCGGCGTGCAGGCGTTTCTCTCGGCCGCTGACGCCGAAGCGCTGGCGAGGACGATCGTGCTGCCGTGGGCCGGACGCGCCATCGAGCGCCACGAGGCCCTCTCGCATCCGACGCTGGCGGAAACCGCGCGCCAGGTGGCGATGCACAGCATGCACCACCGCGGCCAGGTCAACGCGCGCCTGCGCGAGCTGGGCGCCGAGCCGCCGCTGGTGGACTACATCGCGTGGATCTGGCGCGGGCGTCCCGAGCCGATGTGGCCGCGCAACGTCACGGCGCCGGACGCGTGAATGCTAGCGGTCCTGGACCCCGGCGCGTTCACGCGCGCGGCGGTCGCGGAAGAACTTCACCTGCCACTCGAAGACGTTGCGGTTGTGCTCAGCCAGCGTCGTCGAGAACACGTGCGTGCCGTCGTTGCGGCTGACGAAGTAGAGGTAGTCGACCTTCGCCGGTGACCCCACGGCGTCGAGGGCACGTTTGCCCGGCGCCGCAATCGGCCCCGGCGGCAGGCCGCCGTAGCGGTAGGTGTTGTAGGGCGAGTCGAACTGCAGGTCGTCACGCGACAGGTTGCCGTCCCACCTCCCCGCCTTCTGCAGGGCGAAGATCACCGTCGGGTCGGCCTGCATTCCCATACCGATGCGGTGCCGGTTGCGATACACCGCGGCCACGACGGGCCGCTCGGCATCCTGCGCGGTTTCCTTCTCGACCAGGGCGGCCAGCGTCACCACCTGGCGCACGGTGAGGCCATCGGCACTCGCCCGCGCGACGAGGTCGGGCGTCAGCGCGGTGCGAAAGCCGCGCACCATCTGCGCCACCAGCGTCGCCGGCGGCGTCTGTCGCGGCACCGGATAGGTGTCGGGGAAGAGATACCCCTCGAGATCGGTGGCCGCCTGGTCGAGATCGCGGATGAGCGAGGCGTCGCCGGCCGCCGCGATGAACGCGTCGCGGTCGCCAAGCCCGCTCCCGGCATAGACATCGGCCATCTCGCCGATCGTCAAGCCTTCGCGGAAGGTGACCGGGCGCGTGTAGATGGCGCCCTCGGCGAGCGTGCCCACGATCTCGACCGCACTGCGCGCGTCAGCGAAGCGATATTCGCCGGCCTTCAGCTCACGGGCGCGGCCCGTCAGCCACAGCGCGGACCTGAAGGTGAGGTCGTCTTTGACGACGCCGGCGGCGACCAGGCGCGCGCCGATCGAGCGAGGCCCGGTGCCCGGCGGCACGTCGACGAACACGGCCTCGCCCTCGAAGCCGCGAAACGGCACCTGCGCCTGCTGGCGCAGCCACCACGCCGCCCCGCCCGCGACCGCACCGAGCGCGACGACGACCAGCGCCAGACGCACGAGCCACTTACCCACGAGGCCTCGCATCCAGAAAGTCCTGCAGCAGGATCGCCGCGGCCGCCGCGTCGAGCTTGGCCTTGCGCTTCTTCCAGTCGCGCTCGCCGGTGGCCAGCCGCTCATCGGCTTCGTGTGAGGTCAGCCGTTCGTCCTGCAGCACCACCGGCAGGGCGACGGCATTGCCGAGCGCCCGCGCGAAGGCCTCGACGATCGGCGTCTGCTCGTTCGGGGTGCCGTCGAGGCGGCGCGGCCACCCGACCACGACCGTGGCGAGACCGTCGTCCTCGGCGGCCAGGCGCGCCACCTCGGCACTGACCAGCCGCAGGGTCTCGCGCTCGCCCTTCGGGCGCATCAACACCGTCAGGGGCGAGGCCAGCGTGCCCGAGGCGTCGCTGAGCGCGAGGCCGATGCGGCGAAGGCCGTAGTCGATGCCGAGGGCGCGCACGCCGTGCAGTATAGCGGCCGCGTCGCGCACCGCGATCACGCGCCGGCGGTGCCAACCAGCGACAGCAGCGCTTCCCGCACGTAGTAGGCGACCATCGCCGCCGAGGCGACAAAGGCCAGGATGCGGACGAACGCCTGCTGCGGGCCGAGGGCGCGCTGCGTGAGGCGCTGGATCGGCTGCCAGGCAAGGAAGAAAAGGACGTAGGACACGGCCAGGCCCGCCGCCGGGCCGAGGCGCGGTGCGAGCAGCACCGGCAGCAGGGCCAGCAGGCACGCGCCGCTCAGCCACGCGCCGGCGGTCAGCCAGAAGAGCTCGGCGGGGCTCACGGTGACGTGGACCGATGACGGGGTCGGCGGGGATTCGGACATCGGCAAAGTGTATCCTTCGAGCAGATGCCGGGGGAACGCCGACAGCACGCCAGCAAAGGTCGGATGCCGCGCCGCCCGCGCCTGGCATGGATCGCCGCGGCCGCGGCGATGGTGGCGCTCGACGCCGCTGCCCAGACGCAGGTGCCGCTGCCGACCGCGCAGGATCGGCCGCCCGTCGTCAGCGAGGCCGCGCCGGCGCCGCCCCTGTCGCGCGACGAGGCGAGCGCGCTTGCCGCCCGCGCCGGCGACCGCATCAAGGCGCTGCAGCGGGAGTCGGATGCGCTGGCCGCGCAGTCGCGCACCGTGCTCACGCAGCTGCGCCAGCTCGAAGTCACGCGGGCGCTGCGGGCCGAAGAGCTCGCCGCGGTGAACGCGCGCCTGGCGGCGCTCGCCGAGAAGGTCACCGCGTCCGAGGCCCGGGTGGCCGACCTCGAGCGCCAGCGCGTGGCGCGCACGCCCGCGCTCGAGGGCCGGCTCGAGGCCCTCTACAAGCGCGGCGGCGCCGAGGGCTACGTCCGGCTGCTGCTGGCCACGGCTGAAGGCCGCGACCTGGCCCGGGCCAGCCGTGGCGTCGTGGCGCTGGCGCGGGTCGAAGAGCTGCGCATCGCCGCCCACCGCAAGCTGCTGGCCGACGAGCGCGCGGCCCGCGATCAGCTGGCGTCCGAGCAGCGCCAGGTCGTGCGCCTGCGCACCGAGGCCGCCACGCTCGACCAGGCGGCTCAGCGCGCGGTCGCAGGTCGCACCAGGCTCCTCGACGAGCTCGACAATCGCCGCGAACTCGCCGCGCAGTACGTGGGCGAGCTCGAGCAGGCGCGCACGCGCCTCCAGGCCACCCTCGCCGGCCTGGCCACGACCAGCGCGTCAGACCTGCCGTTCAAGCCGTTCCAGGGCGCCCTTCCGTGGCCGATCGGTGGCCCCGTGCTGTCGCGCTTCGGCCGCGCCGCCAGCAGCTTCGGCACCGCCATCCAGAAGAACGGCATCGAAATCGGCGCCCGGGTCGGCACCCCGGTCCATGCCGTGCATGGCGGCACGGTCGCCTACGCCGCGCCGTTCACCGGCTTCGGGGTGCTGGTCATCCTCGACCACGGCGACAACACCTTCACCGTCTACGGCCATCTGGCCGGCACCGCCCTCCGCCCCGGGGCCCCGGTGACCCGCGGCCAGGCCGTGGGCGCCTCGGGCGCCAACCCGGCCGGCGAGCCGGCGGCCTACTTCGAGGTGCGCGTCGACGGCCGTCCGGTCAATCCCGTACAATGGCTCAAGCCCACGCCATGACGCCACGCCTTCGCGCCGCCGTCCTCGCTGTCTCCCTCCCGGTGCTGGCGTTTGCCGTCATCGGCGGGTTCCTCGGTCGCGAAGCTGCCGCGCAGGGCGGCAACTACCAGCACCTCAAGATCTTCGAGGACGTCGTCACCCTCATCCTGAACAACTACGTGGAAGAGGTCGACGTCGACAAGGTGATGCACGGGGCGATGCACGGGCTCGCCGACGGGCTCGACCCCGACTCCGCCTATCTCGACGCCCGCCAGATGAAGACGGTGGCTGCCCCCACGACCGGCTTTGCCGATCCCGGCCTGGAGCTGACGCGTCAGTACTACCTGCGTGTGATCGCCGCGCGCGACGGCTCGGCGGCGGCGAAGGCGGGGCTGCGACCGGGCGACTACGTGCGCTCGATCGACGGCCAGTCCACGCGCGATACCACGGTCTTCGAAGGCATGCAGCTGCTGCGCGGCAAGGCGGGCACGAAGGTGACGCTCGCCATCCTGCGCGGCAACGCCGCCGAACCCCACCAGGTCGAACTGCTGCGCGAAGCGCCGCAGGCCCTGGCCCCGAAGAGCCGCGTCCTTGCCGCCGGCACCGGCTACCTGCGCGTGCCCGAGTTCTCGAAGGCCGCGGCCGGCCAGATCCGCAGCGAGATCGCGACGCTGACGCGCGGCGGCGCGGTGCGGCTGGTCATCGACCTGCGCGGCACCGCCACCGGCGACCTCGACTTCGGCTACGACGCCGCCAGGCTCTTCGTGCCCTCCGGCGTGCTCGGCTACCGCCAGGCGCGCGGCCAGGACAAGCAGCCGGTCTCGGCAGCCCCCGGCGACGGCGCGCTCACGCTGCCGCTGGCCGTGCTTACCGACAACGGCACCTCCGGCGCGGCCGAAGTGTTCGCCGCGGCCCTGGGCGGCGCCAAGCGCGCCAGCCTCATCGGCGAGCGCACCATCGGACGCGCCGCCCGGCAGAAGGTCGTGAAGCTGCCCGACGGTGCCGGCCTGATCCTCACCCACCTGCTGTATCTCGGGCCCGGCGGCGCCTCACTGCACGAGCGCGGGGTGGTGCCGGATGTGGCGGTGGACGTGCCCACCGTCGACTTCGGCGTCGAACCCACGCCGGGCGATCCGGTGCTCGACAAGGCGGTCGAAACGCTCACCGCCGCAAAGAAAGCGGCCTGATTACGCCCGGAACCGCTACAGCAGTGCTATACTACTGACCTCCCGTGAGGCCGGGCGAACGCACCATAGGCGCGTAGCTCAGCTGGTTAGAGCGCCTGCTTGACACGCAGGAGGTCGGCAGTTCGAGTCTGCCCGTGCCTACCATTCGACTCGGCCTCAAGGCGCGGAATCCCACCTCATGATTACGGTCACGCTCCCCGACGGCTCGAGCCGGCAGGTGGCGGCCGGCACGCCTGCCGCCGCCATCGCGGCCGATATCTCCCCCCGCCTCGCCCAGGCCGCGCTCGCCGCGGTCGTCGACGACCAGCTCGTCGACCTGACCTGGCCGCTGACCCGGGACGCGCGCGTTCGCATCGTGACCGACAAGAGTCCGGAGGCGCTGGCGCTGACCCGTCACTCCACCGCGCATCTGATGGCGGCGGCCGTCACGGCGCTGTTTCCGGGCGCGCAGTGCGGCATCGGCCCCGCCATCGACGAGGGCTACTTCTACGACTTCGTGGTGCCGCACCCCTTCGTGCCGGAAGATCTCGAGCGCATCGAAGCGAAGATGCGCGAGTTGGCCGCGCAGGATCTCGTCTACGAGCGGCAGATGTGGCCGCGCGACGAAGCACTGGCGTTCTTCGCCGAGCGCGGCGAGCCGCTGAAGGTGCAGCTCATCGAAGAGAAGACGGCCGGCCAGAGCCACGTCTCCTGCTACACCATCAAGGACCGCGACACCTTCGTGGACTTCTGTGTCGGCCCCCATGTGCCGAGCACGTCGCGCCTCAAGGCGTTCAAGGTGCTCTCCACGTCGAATGCCTACTGGAAGGGCGATGCCAAGGGCCAGCCGATGCAGCGCCTGTACGGCACGGCCTTCCTCTCGCAGAAAGAGCTCGACGCGCACCTGACGCGCATCGAAGAAGCGAAGAAGCGCGACCACCGCAAG
>JANNIB010000064.1:0-20605 GCA_031404695.1 Acidobacteriota bacterium | reverse complement strand
CAGCCACGCCGCCTGCGCCAGCAGGGTGCCGCCCTGCCCGGGCGTGGCTCCCATGAGTGCCACCGGCCGGCCGCGAAACACCCGCGGGATGTCGCTGCCGGGCCGCGACAGCCAGTCGATGGCGTTCTTCACCACGCCAGGTATGGAGTTGTTGTACTCGGGCGTCGCGATGAGGAGTCCGTCGGCCGCGGCGATCTTCTCTTTCAGCTCCTGCACCGCCGTAGGGATCCCCTCCGACGCTTCGAGATCGCCGTCGTAGAGCGGGATCTCGTGGATCGACGCCACCTCGATCGACGAGCCGGGCGGTGCAGCCGCGGCGGCGGCCTTCAGCAGCGCCAGGTTGAACGATGCGCGGCGCAGACTGCCGCAGAGTCCGATGATGGTCGCCATGTCAGTGTGGTCCTGGTTCTGCCCGCAGGCTGATGCGCGTGCCCCACGGATCAACTGCGGAGACCCGATCGGCGTGGTCGTGCGTGGAGTAGCCGGCGGCTTCGATGCTCTGGATGGCCGCGGCCACATCGCCGTCTGACGGCAGATGCAGCTGCCACTCGAGGAGCTGTGCGTGGTCGGGGGAGGGGGCAGGCCCCGGCGACCACACGTTGGTGCCGAGGTGATGATGGTAGCCGCCCGCCGACATGAAGAGCGCGCCCGGATAGCTCCACACCGTCTTGTCGAAGCCGAGCGCCCGGTGGTAGAACGCTTCGGCCGTGTCGAGGTCGCCGACGTGCAGGTGCATGTGGCCCATCGTCGTGCCGGGCGGGGCGCCGTCCCACGCTTGTCCGCCCCCGGCCGCGACCACACTCGTGATGTCGAGCGGGTCGGTGGTCATCGCCAGCTCACGGTCGCGGTGACGCCACGAGTCGCGCGGGCGGTCGGCGTAGACCTCGATGCCGAGTCCATCCGGATCGGTCAGATACAGCGCCTCGCTCACGAGGTGATCGCTCATGCCGATCCGCAGGTCGAGCGCGGCGGCATGCGCGGCGAAGCGTCCGAGCGCAGCCCGGTCCGGCAGCAGGATAGCGAAATGGAAGAGCCCGAACGCCCCACGACGCGCCCGCACCACGCCCGGTCGCGTCTGCAACATGATCAGCGGGCGGTGCTCGCCGTGCGGCCCCAGCGTCGCCTGCTCGTCGGTGACGGCAAGCGGGTGCAGTCCGAGCACACCGGTGTAGTAGGCGAGCGACCGCGGCAGATCGCTCACGAGCAGGTGTGTCGCGCCGATGCGCGTGGCCTGCGGCAGCCGATAGGCCGGCGGGGCCACCCCGTAGTTCCACGGGATGGTGTGATTGTCGTCAGACACGAAGTACGTCTCCTTCCAGGCGTTGGCAGCGGCTCACAGGCCCCGGGCGCGCGGCGGCGTCGTGTCTGGCGGCGCCGTGCCGCCCACGGCCACCGACACGTGCGCGCCCAGCCAGATGGCCTGTTCGGTAATCACCAGGTCGCCGACGCGGATGCCGAGGGCCACCGGTTCGCCGCGCACGAGCAGCGTGTTCTCGACGCCCACCGGCAGGGCCATCGCCTTCACCTTCTCGGTCGGGATGCGGACATCGAAGCCCTTCTCGATCAACCGCGCCACCGCGCCCATGATGTCGACGCGGTCGAGCACGAAGCCGCACAGACCGCGCATGTCGTCGAGAATCTTCTGTGCCGCCGCCCACGACTCGGGCGAGGGATCGACGTCGATGTGCACGCGCAGCCGCGGCAGGCGTGGCTGCACGACGATCTCGGTGGCGGTGGCGCGCAGGTGCAGCGCGCCTGAGAGCTGGTAGGTGCGTGGCGTGACGGTGCCGGTGACCGGCTGCGTGATGTGCATGTCGCCGCACACGGCGCCGCCGACGGTGCGGCCGTCCCAGACGAAGTCCACCGTGGCGCGTCCGGTGCCCGAGGCCAGCGTGAGTGGCAGCGCGATAGCCACCCGGTTGCTGCCGAAGGTGAGGCGCGGCGTGCCGGCCCGCAGGCGCGCCAGCACCCGGTCGACCGTGACGTTCAGGTCGTAGGTGCCGAGCGTCACCATGCGGCGCACCGCGCCGGTACGGCGCACGCGGATGTTGCGCAGTTCGAGCGTCACCTGGTCGGCCACCCCGGCGACAACGCGCTCGACCAGGTCTTTCGCGAGCGTGGTTGGCACGGCCACCCGCACTGGCGCCTCCGGCATGCCGTCGAGGCGCGGGTCGCGCACGACGAGAGCTTCGAGCCTAGCGCGCAGCGTCTCGCGCTCGGTGTCGAGCGCCACGATTTGCTGGCGGAGCATCTCGGGCGTCTCGCGATTGCGGCGGTCGAGGCCGAGCGTACGCCGGTAGATCGCCACGCCGGCCACCGACAGCAGCGCGATGAGCATGACGACGGCGGTGGCGACGAGAATGCGTGTGCGCGTCATGGTCGCGCCGCCGTCTCCGCTGCGTCGAGCGGCGCAAACGCGCCCGGCGTCACCCGCACCGAGACCCACAGGTTTCCACGAGCGGCGACCACCTGCGACACCATGACCTCGAGCGGCATGCGCGCGCCGGCGACGCGCACGGGGCCGTCGGTCACCGCCGGGAACGCAATGGCTTCTTGTACCTTGACCGGAATGCGGATCGTCGGCAGCTGGGCCGTGATCTCGAGGCGCACCAGCCGCGCCACTTCGTCGATGGTGGCGCCGCTCAGGTACTGCGCAAAGCCGGTGGCCTCAGCGATGGTGAGGTGATCGGCGGCGAGCGTCGCCAGCAGCGTCGAGGAAGTGTGGTCGATGCGCACCTCCTCGAGCGCGCCGAAGAGCCTCACGGCCGCCGTGAGATCCGGCTGATCGCGCACCTGCAGCCGCCCCTGCAACTGCACGGTGGGGCTGCCGCGGAACTGCACGTCGGCGCCGGTCAGCTGCACATGGAAGCGCTCGACGTCGGTCTCGAAGGGAAGCTGCGCTGCGATCAGATCGCGCACCAGCGCTTCGTCCACCGCGATGGCGATGTCGTTTGGCGGCAGCATCGGCTCGCCACGTTCGAGGCGCGCGACGATGGCACGCAGACCCTCGACCTCGCGCTCGAGCACGACCCGCTGGGCGCGCAGGTCGCCGCCCCCTTCGTAGCCGCGGTCGCAGCCCCCCAGCAGCGTCAGAGCTGCGGCCAGGAGGAGCCGCCACGGGCCGCTGCCGCGGCCGCTTATTTCACGCGCCGCCACGTGATTCTGGACTGCGCCTGCGGGCCGCCTGCGGCCGGCGCCGGCGGCGGTTGCAGGTACATGAGGTCGCCGTCGAACTCGTAGAACCGGATCTGATCGACGCCGGTGTTGAGCGGATTCAGATCCGCCGTCGTGTGGACGACGATCTTGCGGGTGGCCGCGTCCACGTCGTAAGTGCCGAAGTAGGCGAGGTAGGTGCGAAGCAGCGCCCGCACGTCGTCGTCGGCGGCACGGTCGGGGCCCGTGGCCGGCCGTTCGGGGTTCACAATCTGCACCGACGTATGGCCGTCGGGGTGGAAGACGAAGAGCCCCTTCGGCGTCGCGCCGAAACTCCGGCGCACCTCGCCGGAGGGGAGTGTGGTCTTGTGTTCGACCAGCGCCCACGTGCCGGCCACCTCTCGGCGGGCCGCCGCGGCGTAGGTCGCAGCGACCGGGGCCGCCGGCAGGCGTTCCCACGTGATGCGCGTGAACTGGGTCTTGCCGTTCACCAGGGTGGTCGGCGTCGTGAGCACCAGACGGTTGCCCGACAGATCGATGTTCCGCACGATGTCGCGTTCGCCCGGCACGAACGTGCCGTCGCGTCGATGCGTCACCGTGCGGCCGGCTTCATCGACGGCGAAGCGGCCGAAGTAGGCCGTGTAGCGTGCGAGTTCGCGCGCCTCGGCCGGTGAGGCGTCGGCGGGTCGCACGCTGGCACGGGCGCTGCGCGTCAATTGGGCCTGCACGTGCCCGTCGGTCGTGTAGACGATGGTGCCAAGGGGCGAGGGGCCCAGTGTCGAGGTGGGTGCCTCGCCTTCGCGCGCGGTCTCAGTGGACACGAGGCGCCAGTGACCGATGAGCTGGGAGTGGAGTGTCGCCTGGCCCTGCGGCACGGCGACGACGAGCGCGATCGCGAGCGCCGCACCAAGCCACGGCGTAAGGGGTCGGGTCATGCGGGAGCCTCCACTCGCGACTTACTGTCATGCATTGTCAGATGCGTGTAAAGCATGTACAGGCACACGCATTGCCGCGGCGTGACGTGGACCGACCTCGGTCCGGTCATCGAGACGCCGGCGGCGTCGGTGTCGTGCGGCACCAACAACCAGTTTTTCGTGGGGGGCGTCGGCGACTTCTCGGTCGTGCTCGATGCCGATCGCCACTTCGCGTATTTCTATTACACGCAGTTTGCCGAAGCGGCCGACGCCGTCGGCGTGTCGGTGGCCCGACTCGCCTGGGCCGACCGCGACCAGCCGAGCGGGCGCGTGGACATCTGGTCTGACGGCGTCTGGCTGCCGCCCACTTCCACCGCAAGCCGGCCCGGCTCCGCCGCTGACGACGAGACGCCGGTGGTCGCCGACCCGGACTGGACGTTTCCGCTGGCCACCCCGTTTCTGCGGGCCGCCAATCGCTGGGACGATGTCCGCGGCGGCGTCGATGTGTTCTGGGGGCCGTCGATTCACTGGAACACCGCGCTGCAGGTCTACGTGATGCTGCTCAACAAAGCGACATCGAACGATTGGGAGCAGGGCGGGGTCTACGTCTCGTTCAACCCCCGGCTCGACGACCCTATGGGGTGGACGACGCCCGCGCTCGTGGCCCGCGGCGGTCGCTGGTATCCACAGGTGATCGGCCTTGACCCGACCGCGGGGACCGATAGCGTCGCCGGTGGCGTGGCGCGCTTCTTCATGGCGGGGAAGTCGGAGCACGTGATCGTCTTCGGCCGCCGCTGACGCCAGAGCGCTGCGGCGCCGGCTACGGATTTCGCGGCAGCCTGAGCCGGGCCCGGTGTACTGTGAGGCCGCCGCCGGAGCTGCCAGGCGGCGCGAGGCCCGCATGAGCGCACCTGCCACAGCCGCGTCGACCGCGATCGCCGGCGCTGACGACACGGGAATGTTCGCCTGGTGGCGCGCCGCCGATGGCCGCGCGCGTCATGCCTTCGTGGCGGCCTCCCTCGGCTGGATGCTCGACTCGTTCGACGTCATGCTCTATTCGCTGGTGCTGGCGGCGCTCATCCAGGATCCGACGCTGCAGCTGTCGACCGCCGTCGCCGGACAGCTCGGCGCGCTGACGCTGCTCTCGGCCGCGGCCGGCGGCGTGGTCTTCGGCGTGCTGGCCGATCGCCTGGGCCGCAAGCAGGCGTTGATGGCGGCGGTGCTCATCTATTCGATCTTCACGGCCGCCTGCGGGCTGGTGCAGAACGTCGCGCAACTGGCGGTCTGCCGGATCCTGCTCGGCTTCGGGATGGGTGGCGAATGGGCCACCGGTGTGGCGCTGGTGTCCGAGACGTTCCCGGCCCGCCATCGCGGCAAGGCGCTGGCGTTCGTGCAGAGTTCGTGGGCGATCGGCTACGGTCTGGCGGCGCTCGTCAACCTGCTCGTGATGCCGGTGTGGGGCTGGCGCGGCGTGTTCTTCGTGGGCGTGCTGCCGGCACTCTTCACGCTGTGGATCCGCCGCAAGGTCGAGGAGCCGGAACTGTGGCGCCGCACCCCTGATGCGGCGCGTGGGCGCATCAGCGAGCTGTTCACCCCCGCCCGCGCCCGCACCACCGTCTTCATCATCCTGATGAACGCCTGCTGCCTCTTCGGCTGGTGGGGCTTGAACCTCTGGGTGCCGGCGTATCTCAACCTGCCGGCCGAGCGCGGCGGGGTGGGGCTGAGCTCGTCGGCGATGTCCTGGTTCGTGATCGCGATGCAGGTGGGCATGTGGCTCGGCTACGTCAGCTTCGGCTACATCGCCGATGCCGTCGGCCGCAAGCGCACCTACGTAGCCTTCGTGCTGATGGCGAGCCTGCTGCTGCCGCTCTACGGCTATCTGCGCGAGCCGCTGTACCTGCTGCTGCTCGGCCCCTTCGTGGCCTTCTTCGGCACTGGCTACTACAGCGGTTTCGGGGCCGTGATCGCCGAGCTCTATCCCACCTCGGTGCGCGCCACCGCGGCCGGCGTCGGCTACAACGTGGGCCGGATCGCCAGCGCGGCGGCGCCGTTTGTGGTCGGCTCGATGGCCGGCACGCAGGGTTTCGGCGTCGCGTTTGCAATCACCGGCGCCGCCTTCTTCTTCGCCGCCCTGGCGTGGATCGGCATCCCCGACACCGCCAACCGGGAACTGACCGCCTGAGCGGTGCGCCGAGGCTCCGCGCCGCCGCCGTGCTGGTGGCGTTTGACGGCGACAACGAGGGCGCTCGCTCCGGCGCGACGGCGCATCCATTTCAGCTCGGCATCGACCGGATTCATTCCGGAGGCAGAGGAGGCCGGGTCGCCGCCAGTGCTTGACCGGTGCGCGCCGGGGCTTCTATACTCGTCGAACCAATGCAGGCCCTGCACCTCTCCGCGGCTCGAAAGCGTGCCACGCGAAAGCGACTCGCGGCGGAGGGCCAGGTGCGCGCCTAGACTCGGACGATTCGGTCCACTCGGGCACCAAGCTACCCGCCAGCGCCGCGTGCGCGTGGCGGGTTTCGTGTTTTCAGGGTAGTTTTCACCCCGGTTTCTCGGGAAGGACAGGAAGAGCGTCATGCAGCAGCGGTCCATCGAAGTCGGCGTCCTCGGCGCCACCGGCGTCGTCGGTCAACACTTCGTCACGCGTCTGTCGCGGCATCCGTGGTTCAAACCGGTGTGGCTGGCAGCGAGCGAACGCTCCGAAGGGAAGGCCTACCGCGACGCCGCGCCCTGGCGCCTGGCCGCGCCGATGCCGGCCGAAGCCGCCGCGCGCACGGTGGATGCCTGCGTGCCGGGCCGCGGGCCGAAGGTCGTCTTCTCCGGCCTCGATGCGTCGGTGGCCGGTGAGGTCGAGGCTGCGTTTGCGGCCGCCGGTCACGTCGTCGTCAGCAACGCCCGCAACTTCCGCATGGACCCGCTGGTGCCGCTGCTCATCCCCGAAGTGAACGCCGACCACCTGAGCGTGGTAGCGGAGCAGCAGGCGGCCAAGGGCTGGCCCGGCTTCATCGTCACCAATCCCAACTGCTCCACGGTGGTGCTCGCCTCGGCGCTGGCGCCGCTGCGCCCCTTCGGTCTGACGAAGGTCGTGGTCACGACCATGCAGGCCATCTCCGGCGCCGGGTATCCGGGCGTGCCGTCGCTCGACATCCTCGGCAACGTCGTGCCCTACATCGGCGGCGAGGAAGACAAGATGGAGAAGGAATCGCAGAAGATCCTCGGCACCGACGGCGGACGCCAGCCGCATCCGGTAATCATCAGCGCGCACACCAACCGCGTGCCGGTGCTCGACGGCCACACGATGACGGTGTCGGTGGAGTTTGCCAGCCGCATCTCGCCCGACGAGGTGGCCGAGGCGATGCGCTCCTTCGCCGGACGTCCGCAGGAGCTCGGGCTGCCGAGCGCGCCGGTGCCGGCGATCGAGGTGATGCGCGAGCCGAACCGGCCGCAGCCGCGCCTCGACGCCGACCGCGGCGACGGCATGACCGTCTCGGTCGGCCGCGTGCGCGAATGCCCGGTCTTCCACGTGAAGTTCGTGGCCCTGGCGCACAACGTCGTGCGTGGCGCGGCCGGCGCCGCGATTCTGAACGCGGAACTGATGGTGGCGGAGGGCATGGTCTAGAGATGTGTCCTGGGCGCTGGGGTGAGTGTGAAACACAATCCCGTTGGTACTGCAAGCCGTGTCGAGGTGGCACAGTCCTTCGAAGGAACTGAGACCCCGGAGAGCGAGCGAAGCGAAGCGATCGAGCCCCAGCGCCCAGCCCCTAGTCCCCCGGACAGGCGAGCGAACGGAGTGAGCGAGCAATGGTGGTAATGAAGTTCGGCGGGACCTCGGTGGCGGATCAGGCGGCTATCGAGCGGCTGATGGGAATCGTGGCGCGGCAGCGCGAGCGAGACGCCGCGGCCGGCGATACAGCGCCGGGGCCGGTGGTGGTCGTCTCGGCGCTCTCGGGCGTCACCGATCGGCTGCTCGGCGTGGCGGCGGAAGCCGGCGCCGGCGACAACGAAGGGGCGCGTCACAACCTGCGCGATCTGCGGGCGCGCCATCTGAGCGTGGCGGAGGTGGTGGCCGACGAGGCGCTGCGCGCCGGGGCGCGGGCCGAGGTCGACCGCGCGTTCGACGAGCTCGAACGCATCGTCGACGCGCTCGGCGTGCTGCGCGAGGTGTCGCCCCGCTGGCTCGATACCATCGCCGCGACCGGCGAGATCGTCAGCAGCCGCATCGTGGCCGCGGCGCTGGCCGCGCGCGGCCTGCGGGGGGTCTGGGTGGATGCCCGCGAGGTCATCGTTACCAACACGGAGCACATGGCGGCGGTGCCGCAGTTCCCCGAGACGACTGCGGCCCTCGAGGCGCAGGTGCGGCCGCTGCTCGCCGCCGGCCAGGTGCCGGTGCTCGGCGGGTTCGTCGGCGCGACCAGAGACGGCGTGACCACCACGCTCGGCCGCGGCGGCTCCGACTTCTCGGGCGCCATCGTCGGCAGCTGCCTGCATGCGGCCGAGATTCAGATCTGGACCGATGTGGACGGCATGCTCACGGCCGATCCCCGTGTCGTCGCCCATCCCCGCGTGGTGCCGCACATCTCGTTCGCCGAGGCCTCGGAGCTCGCCTATTTCGGCGCCAAGGTGCTGCACCCGGCCACGATTCAACCGGCCGTCGCGCGCGACATCCCGGTCCGCATCCTGAACTCGAAGCGCGCCGATGCCCCGGGCACGCTCATCACCGCAGAACGTCCGCCCAGTGATCTGGGGCTCACGGCGCTCGCCTCCAAGAAGCATGTCACCGTCGTCGACATCACCTCGACGCGCATGCTGATGGCCCACGGCTTCCTGCGGCGTCTCTTCGAAGTGTTCGAGCGCCACAAGACGTCGGTGGACGTCGTGACCACCTCCGAAGTGAGCGTCTCGGTCACGGTGGACGACCGCCGCCGCCTTCCGGCCATCGTCGACGCGCTGTCGGAGTTCGCCGAGGTGTCGCTCGAACACGACATGGCGATTGTCTGCGCCGTTGGCGAAGGCCTCAACACCGAGCCGCGGCTGGTCGCGCGCGTGTTCGACGCCGTGGGCGACGTGCCGGTGAAGCTGCTCTCGCAGGCCGCGACCCGGCGTAACATCACGTTCGTGATTCGCGAAGCTGACGTGCCGCTGGTGCTGGGCCGTTTGCACGAGGCCTTCTTCGCCACCGCCGGCGCAGGAGAACGCGCGTGAAGCGCCTGCTGCTGGTCGGCCACGGCCGGATGGGGCAACTCGTGGAGAGCCTGGCCCCGTCGTACGGATTCGAGATCGCCGGCATCGTGACCGACCAGGATCCGGAGGGCCTCACCCGCGGCTACGGCCACGTGGACGTCGCCATCGACTTCACGCTGCCATATGCCGTGCCTGCCAACCTGCCGACGCTGGCCGCGCGCGGCATCAACGTCGTCATCGGCACGACCGGCTGGCACGCGCACGAGGCAGCGCTGCGGGCCGAGGTCGAGCGCGCCGGCACGGCCGTGCTGGCGTCGGCCAACTTCTCGCTGGGCATGAACCTCTTCATGCTGCTGGCCGAAGAATCTGGCCGGCGCTTCGGCCCGCACGCCGACTTCGGCGCCTGGATCCACGAGTTGCACCACAGCGCCAAGAAGGACTCGCCGTCCGGCACCGCGCTGATGTTGCAGCGCGCCATGGTCGAGGCCGGTTACCACCGCGGCATCGATGTCGCCGCCACCCGCGCCGGCTCGATTCCCGGCACGCACACCATCGGCTTCGACAGCTCGTCTGAAACCGTCACCCTCACTCATCAGGTGCGCGATCGGGGCGTCTTCGCCCGCGGCGCGCTCGAGGCGGCGCGCTGGCTGGTGGGGCGGCGCGGCTGGTTCACGATGCGGGATTTCCTCACGAGCTCTGGAGACTAGTCATGCGCACGAAGTTCACCGGCGTCGGCACGGCACTCATCACTCCGTTCACCAAGACGGGAGCAGTCGACGAAGCGGCAGTGCGCCGGCTGGCGCGCCGGCAGATCGATCTGGGCACGCACTTCCTGGTGCCGTGCGGCACCACCGGCGAGGTGCCGACGCTGAGCGCGGCCGAGCGACGTCGCGTCGTCGAGATCGTGGTCGATGAAGCTGGTGGCACCACACCCGTGCTGGCCGGAGCCGGCGGCTACGACACGCAGGACGTCGTGCATGCGGCCCGGGAGATGCAGGCGACCGGCGCCGACGGCCTGCTCTCGGTGACGCCCTATTACAACCGGCCCACGCCCGAAGGCCTGGTGGCGCACTACTCGATGATTGCCGACGCCACGCCGCTGCCGATCATCGTCTACAACGTGCCCGGCCGCACCGGCTGCAACGTCGACGCGCCGACGCTCGCCAGGCTCGCCGCCATCCCGACCATCATCGGCGTGAAGGAAGCCTCGGGCAACATGTCGCAGATGGCCGATATCATCCGCGCCGTGCCCGACGACTTCCTGGTGCTCTCAGGCGACGACGCCGTGACGGTGCCGCTCATGGCGATCGGCGGACGCGGGCTCATCTCGGTGTGCTCCAACCAGATTCCCCGCGAGATGGCCGACATGGTGGAAGCGGCCGAACGCGGCGACTTCGCCACCGCGCGCCGCATCCACCAGCGCGTGCTCGGCCTGATGCAGGTGAACTTCTGCGAGTCGAGCCCCGGCCCGGTGAAGTTCTCGATGGCCACCATGGGCCTGTGCGAAGAGGCGTTCCGCCTGCCGATGGTGCCGCCGCGACAGACGTCCAAGGACAAGGTGCTGGCCGTTATGCGCGAGCTCGGATTGCCGATCGTGACCAGCGCCGCGGCCTAGCCAAGGATTTCCGGATGACCCTGAAAGACACGATCGAAGCGCTCTTCGCCGCTGGTGCCGGCGCCGACAAGGCCGAGGCCCGCGAGGCGTGGCGCCAGTTGCGGGAACGGCTCGGCGCGGGTGATGTGCGCTCCGCCGAGCCCGATGCGGCGCAGCCGACCGGCTGGCGCGTCAACACCTGGGTCAAGCAGGGCATCCTGCTCGGCATCCGTTTCGGCGACCTGAGCGACATGTCGAGTGGCGGCTTCAGCTACTTCGACAAAGACACGATGCCGGTCAAGCCGCTCGGCCTGCACACGGGGGTGCGGATCGTCCCCGGCGGCTCGGCGATCCGCGACGGCGCGCATCTGGCGAAGGGCGTGATCTGCATTCCGCCGATGTACGTCAACGTCGGCGCTTACGTGGGCGAGGGCTCGATGGTGGATTCGCACGCCCTGGTCGGCTCGTGCGCGCAGATCGGCGCCCGCGTGCACCTGAGCGCGGCGGCGCAGATCGGCGGCGTCATCGAGCCGGTGGGCGCCATGCCGGTCATCGTCGAAGACGACGTGCTGGTGGGCGGCAACACCGGCATCTACGAGGGCGCTGTGGTCAGGCGCCGGGCGGTGATTGCCGCCGGCGTGGTGTTGACCGGGTCGACACCGGTCTACGACCTGCCCAACGGTCGCATCATCCGGCCGGAGCCGGGGCAGCCGCTGGTCATTCCCGAAGGCGCCGTGGTGGTGCCGGGCGCGCGCTCGGTCACAGTGGGGGCCGGCAAGGACTGGGGTCTGTCGCTCGCCACGCCCGTCATCGTGAAGTATCGGGACGACAAGACCGACACGCGCACGGAGCTCGAACAGTGGATCCGGTAGACGTCGTCGGCCTGGCCCGCACGCTCATCGACATCGAATCGACGACCGGACAGGAAGGCGCCGTCGCGCGCGTGCTGGCGGCGTATCTGCGGGGACGCGGCTACTCGGTGCTCGAGCAGCCGCTGGCCGGCGATCGCATCAACGTGATTGCCGCCGTCGGCGAACCGGCGCTGGTGTTCTCGACGCACTTCGACTGCGTGCCGCCGTTCTTCCCGAGCCGCGTCGAACACGGCATCCTGCACGGACGGGGCGCCTGCGATGCCAAAGGCATCCTGGCCGCCCAGGTGGCGGCGGCCGAGCGCCTCAGAAGCGCAGGTGAGACACGTGTCGGCCTGGTGTTCGTGGCCGGCGAAGAGCGCGGCAGCGACGGCGCCAAGGCGGCCAACACCATCGACTCGCAGTCGCGCTACCTCATCAACGGCGAGCCGACGGAGCTGAAGCTCGGGCTGGCCACGCGCGGCTGCTTCCGGGTGCGGCTCACCGCGCACGGCAAGGCCGCCCACTCGGGGTATCCGGAGCTCGGCGAATCCGCGATCGAAAAACTGCTGGACGTCCTCACCAGCCTGCGCGCCACCACCTGGCCGGCGGATCCGCAACTTGGCGTGACGCACTACACCGTGGGTCTCATCAAAGGCGGCGTGGCGCCCAACGTCATTCCGCCGCACGCCGAGGCGGAAGTGTTCTTCCGCACCGTCGGCGCGCACGACGCGTTGCGTGAGGCGCTGCACGCCGCGGTGGCCGGCCGTGTGGAGATCCAGGAGATTCTGGAGCTGCCGGCGGTGCGCCTGCACACCGTGCCCGGCTTCGAGACCGAGGTGTTCGCCTACTTCAGCGACGTCCCGTTCCTGTCGAAGTGGGGCACGCCGCTGCTGCTCGGTCCGGGCACCATTCACGTCGCGCACACCGACCACGAGCACGTCCGGATCGCGGACCTCGAGCGCGCGGTAGACATGTACGCAGATCTTGCGACTAGTCTGCTCCAGGCCTGAATGGGGACAGTCCCCACCGTTCACTACCGGGCGAGGGCGGCGGTGACGCGGTCGAAGTTGTCGCGCGCGTTCGGGTGGCGCGGATTGATCTCGAGTGCCCGGGCGAAGGCGTCGCGGGCGCGCGGCAGCTGCCCCTGTGACGCCAGCGCGATGCCGAGGTTGTTGTGGGCATTGGCGTCGCGTGGTGTCAGCGTGACGGCCGTCGTGAGCGCCTGCACGGCGTCGTCGATGCGGCGTGCGCGGATGAGCGCGCTCCCGTAGTTCACGTAGAACTCGCCGGCATCCGGCGCGATCGCGATCGCTCTCTCGAACCAGGCGATCGCCGCCGGCGTCTGGCCCCGCTGATCGAGGCCGGCGCCGAGGTTGTTCATCGCTCGCGTGTGGAACGGGTTGATGGCAAGGGCCCGTTCGTAGTGCGCGCGCGCTTCGTCCCAGCGATCCTGCCGGTCGAGCACCGTGCCGAGGTTGTATTCGGCCGCGGCGTCGCGCACCGCGGTGGCGCGGCGCAGCACCGCCTCGGCCTCGGTCAGCCGATCAAGATCGGCCAGCACGCGGCCCTGCTGCACGAGACCGTGATGATCGCCCGGCGCCAGCGCTTCATGCCGGGTGAGGAACGTCAGCGCCTCGGCGGGCCGGTTGGTGGCCTGCAGCATCGCCGCCATCTCCATCAGCACGTTGAGGTCGTCGGGGTTGAAGCGCAGGGCCCGGCGCGCCAGGAAGTCGCGCCAGGCGTCGTCGCCGGCGCGGGCTGCCAGGCCCGCGTGCTTGAGCAGCAGGTCGCTGTGCACCGACGACGCCACCAGCGCGTCCACCACCGGATCGGCGGGCGGCACGTACGGTGCGTCGAACCCGCTACGAGCGAAGAGGGCGTCGACGGTCGGCGCGCGCGGCTCGATCTGCCGGAGCATGGCGCGCGCCGGACCGAACGCCGGATAGCTGCCGACGATTGCGCGCAGAAGAACTAACGCGCCCTTGGAATCACGCTCCAGCGCCACCCGCACACGCCCGAGATCGGCGTAGGCGCTGAGCGGTACCGTCTGTCGTGCGCCGACGCCTGGCGGCATGAACGGCAGCGCCGCGGGGGCAGCGTGAGCTCGGCTGTAGGCCCGTACCGCGTCGTCGAGCCGTCCCTGCTTGAAACGGAGCTCGGCCAGCCGATACCATGCCAGCCCGTGACCCGGCGAGAGCGTGGTGGCGCGTTCGAGGGCAGCGTCGGTCGCGGCGTCGTTGCGCTCTTCGAGCACCAGCGCCCGGTGGTAAGTCCACGTCCAGTCGTCGGGCGCCAGTGATTCGGCGATGCCGTACGCGGCCAACGCGGGTGCGGGCAGTTGGGCCGCGTGATACGCCTGACCGAGCGCGCCGAGGGTGGCTGCATCGGGGGCCGACCTCGCCCGCGCATCGGCGTCGCGCACGGCCGCCTGCACGGCGGCGGGCAGGGTCTGCAGATCGGGCAGCGCCGGCACGCCCGCCGCCAGCGTCCGCCGCGTGTAGACGCCGGCGGCGACCCAGGCCGTGCCGGCCACGGCGACCACGATGGCCGCTGCCAGAAACCACCGGCGCGTCAGCGCGGGCCCTGCCATCCGTTCATCCAGATCGAGAGCCGCGACAGCCGGTCATAGGGCCAGCTCATATGCATGCCGCCAGTCACCAGCTCGGGCCGCCCGTCGCCGGTCAGGTCGCCGATGGCAAGCGCCAGCAGGTGCGTGGGCGTGCCGGCGACATCGCGCAGCGTGAAGACGCCGCGGCTGGTCTGCTCGAGCACGACCAGGCTCTGCGCCTTCGGGTCGGCCCAGTTGTTGTAGGCGCTGACGACCGCGATGTCGAGGTCGCCGTCGCCGTCGAGGTCGGCCGCCTGCGGTCCCGATGCGCCGGGAATGTCGGCCAGGCGGTGATACGCGAAGGCGCCGCCGCCGGTGTTCTCGAGCCACTGCACGCCGTTCCAACTGCGGCCCGCGGTGGTGGCGTAGTCGAAGGCGTCGCCGTTGCTGTAGACGACGTCGGGGTCGCCGTCGCCGTCGAGGTCGGCCAGCGAGATCCAGCTCGAGCCGAAGTCTTCGTTGCTGGCGCCGAAGATTCGCCGCGGCGTGAAGTGCCCGCGGCCGTCGTTCAGGAAGGCGTAGATCTCCTCCCATTCCTGGCTGACCAGCGTGACGATGTCGAGATCCTGGTCGCCGTCGAGGTCGGCGATCTCGGCGTTGATCGGGCCTGAGAGCTCCTGCAGCACGTGGCTCTCGTAGCGCCAGCCGCCCTGATTCTCGAGCCAGCGCGTCTCGCCCTGGTCGTAGCCGAAGTGGGCCACCGAGAGGTCGAGGTCGCCGTCTCCGTCGAGGTCGCCGCTGCGCACATCGGCCACGCGCGCCACCTTGTCGACGACGACATGCGGCGCGAAGCGACCGCGGCTGGTCTGTTCGAGCAGCACGACCGCGCCGATCTTCTGGTTGTTAGGGAAGAGCACGCCGAGACTGGCGACGGCCAGATCGAGGTCGCCGTCGCCGTCGAGGTCGGCGGCGTGCACGTGCGCCGGGCCGGCGACCTCGGCAATCGACGTCTCGGTGAAGCGTCCGGCCGGCGCCTGGCGCAGCCACGTGATGCGGTTGGTGGCGGCATCAGCGGCGACCACGTCGCTGAGGCCATCCGCGTCCAGATCCACGACCTGAACGTTGGCGATCATCGGCCGGTCGTCCTTGCCCACGCCGTCGCCCACCGCACGCCGCTCGAAGACGTCGAGGCGCGGGCCCCGCGCCACCGCGGGCGTGCCGGCGATGGTGTCGGTGATCGAGGCCGCCGCGGTCGGCCCGGGCGCTGCCGCGTCAGCCACCGCGCGTTCGGCCCGCCGCAACTGCCACGTCACCGCGAGGAGGGCGGCCACGCCGGCCGCCACCACCACGCCCGTGACGAACGTCTTCGACGAGGATCCGCTAGCCGGCAATCCGCGATACCTTCACCACCGTGATCGGCGGCGTCAGCTTCTGCGCTTCGGTGTTGCTGGTGCGGTTGGACGACGATGGCGCCTGCTGAATCTTGCGAACGACGTCCATGCCAGAGACCACCTTGCCGAAGGCCGCGAAGCCCTGGCCGTCGGGATTACGCGGCCCGCCGAAATCGAGCGACGGCTGGTTGTTGATGCAGATGAACCAGCCGGAGCTGGCGCTGTCGGGGGTGCCGCGCGCCATCGAGACCGCGCCGTCCACGTGCTTGAGGCCGGTGACGGTGGTGCGTTCGAGCGGGATCGGCGGGAACCCGGCCTTAGCCTGGCTTTCCGCCACGCCCGCCTGAATGACTTCGATCTTCACCGGGCTCTCGGGCTGGTTGTCCATCTTCACGGTGCGATGGAAGGTGCCGCCGTCGTAGTGACCGCCGTCCACGTACTTCAGGAAGTTGGCGGTGGTGCCGGGCGCCCTGGCCGGATCGAGCTCCAGCACGATGTCGCCAAGCGTGGTCTGCACGCGCACGCGCACCGGCTTGGCGCCGGTCTGGGCAACGGCGGGCGTGATGGCGAAGGAGAAAGCGAGTGCGGCCGCGGCCGCCAGGAATCGTGAACGCGTCATGGAAGTCTCCAAATGATACGAGGGCGGATGCCGAAGCACCCGCCCTCGTCGTGAACATCGGGCGTCAGGTCCGGCAGCCGTGGGCGCCAGCCTCCAGCCCCCAGCCCCTAGAACCTGTAGGTAGCCGCGAAACTGAACTGGCGACCGGGGAAGACGGCGGAGCCGCCGGTGTGCTGCCCGAAGTTGGCGGCGCCGACGATGCCGACGTAGCCGTCGGAGGTCAGGTTCCAGTTGTTGAACGCATTGAAGGCGTCGGCCCGGAACTCCAGCCGGTCTTCGCCGATCTGGAACGTGCGCGACAGCATGATGTCGGTGTAGTTGATGAACGCGCCACGCTCGGTGTTGCGCGCGCCCGGCCGCGCCGCCTGGCAGCCGCGGTTGCTGCACTGCGACAGACCGGTGCCGGTGGGGAAGCCGGTGTAGCGAATCGAGTACGGGGTGCCGCTCTGCGAATGCTGCACGCCGCTCAGGCGCCAGCCGTCGAGGATGATGCCCCGGCCCGGCAGTTCCCACGTGGCGCTGGCCACGAAGTTGTGCGGCGTGTCGGCGCCGGTGCGGCCGCGATCGAGCGCGGGATTCGAGCTGTCTTCGGGCGCGAACCAGTGGTTCAGGCGGTCTTCCGACTTCGACAGCGTGTAGGACGCGGTCAGCGTCAGGTCGGCCGACTGGTAGCGCGACGACGCGCGCACGCCCTGATACCAGGAGCGGCCTTCGTTGGTCAGCACGTCCATGCGGCGGAAGGCGTTCGGCGCCGGCACGTTCGGCCGCGACAGGTCGGCGAGCGCGGTGGTCCGGAACACCGTCGTCAACGGCGCGGCCTGCATCGCCGCGTTCAGCGCCGCCTTGTCGATCGGGGCGGCCTGGTTCACGTCGAGGAAGCCGTGCTTCTGGCCGCGGTTGAGGTTGGCCGCAATCTCCACGCTGGCGCGGGGACCGAGCTGGCGCTGAATGGCGACGTTGCCGGCCCAGGCGAACTCGTTCTCGAGGTCGGGCGAAATTTCCTGGATGTCACGCGCCGGCAGCACGGCTCCCGGCGGGAACGCCGGCAGCGAGTTGGGGAAGGTCGGGAACAGCGCATCGGCCGGTGTGAGCGACAGCACGACCTGGCCGTTGCGGCCGCTCACGCCGCCCTTGACGATGGTGAAGATTGGGTGCTGCTGCGTGAAGCGGCCGAAGCCGCCACGTACCGACCACTTCTGGTCGCCGCGCGGATCCCAGTTGAAGCCGATCCGCGGGTCGAAGTTGTTGCCGTCGGTGCCCGCCGGCCAGTCGGGGATATCCTTGATGAACTCGACGTCGTAACGCAGGCCGAGGTTGAGGGTGAGGTTGGGCAGCGCGCGCCAGTCTTCCTGGAAGAAGCCGCTGACCACCGTGGCCTTCGGATACATCAGCGCGGCTTCCGGCACCAGCGCGAACGACTGGCGGTACTGCGACGGGTTGGGAAACTGCGTCGGGTTGCCGTTGAAGGTGTAGACGCCGTTCTGCAGGGGCTGGAACAGCTGCTTGGTTACGTCATACGTGATCGACGCGCCGAACTTCATCGTGTGCTTGCCGAGCCACAGCGACACCGTGTCCGACAGGTCGTAGGTGGTTTCGGGAATCACGCCCCAGGTGCCCTGGTCGTTGCCGCCGCTCACCGAGTAGTTGGTACGGGCGATGTTCACCGCGTTCACCTTGGCGGCGCGGCTGTCGGTGTAGCGCGAGTACTGGGCCCGCACTTCGTTCAGGAAGCGCGACGACTTCACGGTGGTGAACATGCCGTGCACCGTGTCGACGTTGTTGTCCCAGATGAAGCCGGTGCCGGGCAGGTTGAGGCCGCCGGTCTCGTTGTCTTTCTGCCAGCGCACCATGTTGTAGCGCAGCGCCAGGCTGTTGCGATCGTCGAAGCGGTAGTCCATGCGCAGGTGCGCCTGGTGCTCGTTGGCGGGCGTCTTTACCGACGGCTCGGTGGCGGCCACCGAGGTGATGGCCACTTCGCTGCGCTCGCGGCGGTACTCGTAGCTGCCGAAGTAGAACATCTTGTCCTTCATCAGCGGGCCGCCGAGCACGCCGCCCAGCTGCTGCTGGTTGTACGGCACATCCACCCGGGCCAGCGGCGGACGGGCATCGAGGTCGCCGGGACGGAGCATCGTGAACGCCGAGCCAGCCACGCTGTTGGTGCCGCTTTTCGTGATCATGCTGGCGACGCCGGCCGAGTGGCCGCCGAACTCCACCGAAAACGCGTTGGTGATGAGCTGCACTTCCTTGACGGTCTCGAGGGCGAAGCCGCCCGAGCCCTGCTGCGGCGCGCGCTGCAGCGTCAGCCACTTGGAGTGGTTGTTGGTGCCGTCCACGTAGGTGCCGAAGTTCCACACTTCGCCGCCGCCGACGTTCACGGCGTTGGTGCCGGGCCGGCTCTGCACGACGTTCGAGTCGAGCGAGAGCAGGCGCATGTAGTTGCGCTGGGCCACGGGCAGGGTCTCGAAGGCGCGGCGGTCGATGGTCGACGACACTTCCGACGATGTCACCTGCATGAGCGGCGCCTGGCCGGAGACCGTGATGGTCTCCTGGATGGTCGACAGCTTCATCGGCACGTTGATGACGGCGCGCTGGCCGGCATTGAACGTGAGGTCGTTGCGCACCTGGGTGGCGAACCCGGCCAGCTCGATCGTGATCTCGTAGCGGCCCTCGGGCGGCAGGGCCGAGAAGGCGTAGCGGCCGTCGGCATCGGTCACCGCGGTACGGCTGAGACCGGTGGCGACGTTGCGGATGGTGACAGTGGCGCCGGGCAGCACCGCCTGCTGCTCGTCGGCGACGACGCCGGCGACGCCGAAGGTCGGCGTCTGAGCCACTGCTGTGGGGGGACGTGCAAGGTCGAGCGCGAGCAGGCCGGCGGCAACGAGCAGCGCGCGGGCCATCGACTTCCAGGGCATTGCGGAACCTCCAGGCGACAAGTTCGTGATGAGGGGCGGGGCAGCGTGGCGGAAATGCTAGCACGGCGCCGGACCCATGCCTTGCCGCGTTGGTGCCCATCACGCTACACTGAATGTTCGTCCCGTCCATGTCCGTGCGCGCAGTGCGGGCAGTCGAGGCGGCGGGCCGTACCGCGGCCCGGAACCCGTGCAATGGCAGTCTGCGAACCGCGTCAGGGCCGGAAGGCAGCAGCGCTCAGCAGCTCCTGACATGTGCGTGGGACCTCCGGACCGCGGTAGGGTCCGTACCACCTTCCAAGGGCACTGAATCCTGATGGCCTACCAGGCTCTTGCGCGCAAATGGCGGCCCCAGACGCTCGACGACGTCCTGGGACAGCAGGCCGTCACGCGCACCCTGCGCAACGCCCTCAAGAGCAAGCGGATTGCGCAGTCGTTCGTGTTCGCCGGGCCGCGCGGCTGCGGCAAGACGACGACGGCCCGGATCCTGGCGCGCGCGCTCAACTGCGCCGAGGGCCCGACGCCGACGCCCTGCGGCACCTGTGAGGCCTGCACCGAAATTGCGGAAGGCCGCGACATGGACGTCCTCGAAATCGACGCCGCCACGCACACCGGCGTCGACAACGTCCGCGAAGTCATCATCGAAGGCCTGTCGATCGCCCCGGCGCGCAACCGCTACAAGGTGTTCCTCATCGACGAAGTCCACATGCTGTCGGCATCGTCGTTCAACGCGCTGCTCAAGTCGATCGAGGAGCCGCCGCCGCACGTGGTCTTCATGATGGCCACCACCGAGCTGCACAAGATTCCCGACACCGTGCTGTCGCGATCGCAGATCTACGAGTTCCGCACCATCCCGGCAAAGACGGTCACCGAGCGCCTGCGCTATGTGGCCACCGAGGAGGGCATCACCGTCTCCGACGAGGCGTTGCTGCTGCTGGCGCGCGCCGGCGAAGGCAGCATGCGCGACTCGCTCTCGGCCTTCGACCAGGTGCGCGCGTTTTCGGGCGACACCATCACCCTCGACGACGTCACGTCGGTGCTGGGGCTGGTGGGCCGCGATCTCGTGTTCGACATGCTCGAGGCGATTGCCGCGGAAGATGCCGGCGCCGCCTTCACGCTGGTGGATGCCGCGATCGAACGCGGCTACGACCTGCGCCTGTTGTGCCGGGAACTGGCCCGCGCCACCCGCGACCTGCTGGTCGTGTCGGTCGATGGCGCGCGGCTGAAGGATCCGGACGTGGCGAGCGAGTCGGAGCGCGAGCGCGTCTCGGCTATCGGGCCGCGCTTCTCGCGCGAAGACCTGCTGCGCACCTTCGACGGCTTCACGAAAGCCGAGTTCGACGTCCGCACCTCCGACCATCCGCGCTTCCAGATGGAGATGGCGCTGCTGCGCCTGATGCATCTGCGAAAACTGGTGCCGCTGGCGGAGCTGCTCGAAGGCAGCG
>JANNIB010000063.1:0-34193 GCA_031404695.1 Acidobacteriota bacterium | reverse complement strand
ACGGTGCGCTGGCCGTAGCCGACCCACACGTTCGGATCAGGGTTGCCGCGGGCGGCCGCCGTGTTGTCGTGCCACGCCTTCACCTTGATGATGGTGCCCTTCGGCAGCAGCGGCGCGGCGTGGTCGGCGAACACGTAGGCGTTGTGCCAGTTGAAGTCGAACTCGGCCACGTGGCTGAGCACCACGCTGGTGCCGGTGGGCAGCACGGCTTCGAGCGTCATCGCCTTGCCGCGCAGGTGCATGTGCGGCTGGAAGCTCTCGATGCGTGCCGCCTGGCGCAGCGGGAAGTAGGTTTCGGTGAGCTGCACGGTGTTGGGCGGGATGTCGAGCGCGCCGACACCGGTCTTGCCCATTCGAATGAGATGCTGCCGGTACTTCGGTTCTTCACCCTTCGGATAGAAGTAGATGCCCAGCTCGACGCCGCTGGTGATGTCTTCGCCGCCATTCGAGTAGTGGATGTCCCAGGCGATTTTCGACCCCGGCAGCATCAGCATGCCGGCGCCGGGGCGCACGAACTCGGCGTCCTTCCCCACCGCCCACTCGCTGAAGCGGCCGGGCGTCATCTCGGCCGAGGGTGCGTCCGGATCGAACTGCAGGATGTCGGCGTTGGCGTGATGGGTGATCTTGCGGCCCTTCACCGTGCTGGGCCGCACTTCCACGGCGCGCACCCAGCGCGGCTCGGTCAGGCCGGTGTCGACGATCGGCTTCCACCACGTGTCGTTGGCGGCCGCCTTCTGCGTCCACGGCGTGGAGCGAACGACCAGGTCGGGCTCAGACTGGCCGTAGGTCTTCGCCACGTTCCAGATCTGCTCGGTGGGCCACACCTTCGCCACGGGCATATCCGCGGCATCGCCCTGGCGGGCGCCCTGGTCGACCCACTTCAGGACGGTCGCGATCTGATCGTCAGTGAGCGAGCGATCGTTCTTGAACTCCTGCACGCCGACGGTCTTGTCGACGTGCCACGGCGGCATCTGCCGGGCCTCGACGCGGGCGCGGATCGACCGCGCCCACGGGCGGGCCTCCGTGAAGGTGCGCAGCGACATCGGCGCAATCGACTCGGGCCGGTGGCAGGCCTCGCACTTGGCCTGGAAAATCGGCGCGATGTCTTTCGTGAAGGTCGGCGAGGCGGGCACCTGGCCCGCGGCCGGAGCGGCTGCCGAGATCACACAGGCAAATGTGGCTACACCACCGAGACAACGGAAACCGAGGTTTCTCATGCTCGTACTCCCCGGAAGGAGCCCATCGCCGAAACGGCGGGAACCGCCGTCGCGGAACGGGTCGGGTTGGAATGGTAGCACCATCCGGCTGGCTGCTCGCCTCCCAACCAGACCGGTGCCGCGAAACACCTCAGTGACCCGTGACCCGACTCAGCGCAGGCCCGCCGGGGGCACGGCGCGGGATTGCCGGCGACGCTACGCGGGTGGGCGCGGCGATCCGCCCGCGGCGGCGCGGTGCGCTCTGACCACGGCCCGGTTCGGCGCACACGACCAGCCGCGCTGGGGTGGCGCTGGTGCAGCCCGCCGCCACGCCGCTCTGGCTGACGATGAACTGCTGGCCGCCGTCGGCAATCGTCAGCGATCCCGTGCGCGGCGACGACGACGGGTTCGCGTCGACGTCATACGTCACGGTGCCGGGGCCGCGGCCGGTGGCTCCCGACGTGACGCGGATCCAGCTATCGTTCGAGGCCGATGACCAGTCACAACCCGTTGCGGTGACGACCGTGGCGCTGAAGGTGCCGCTACTCGCTGCGACGGCTTCGCCGCGGGGGGTGATCTGGAAGGCGCACGGCGCCACCTTCACGATCTGACTGACGGTGCCATTCAGGTCCACGACGTAGAGCTCGCCGTTTTCGTCTTCGCCGAACGACGAGATGTTCATCGCGGTGTCGAGCAGCAGCGTCTGGGTGGCGCCGTCCCATTCGAAGATCTCGCCGGTGCAGTAGTCGGCGAACAGGTAGTTGCCGTCGCGCACGACCAGCTGTGCCCCCCGGTAGGCGTAGCCGCCGGTGAGCGAACAGCGGCCGCTCGAATGCGCGTACTCGAACGCCGGCAGGGTGTAGTTGCCGGGCTGGCAGAGCTGCGTGTCGAGATCGGTGCAGCGGAAGCCCTCGTAGACACGCCATCCGTAGTTGCCACCGGCGACGATCGGCGTGTCCACTTCCTCACGCGCGCCCTGGCCCACGTCGCCGACCCATTGCTGGCCGGTGACCCGATCGAAGCTGAAGCGCCAGGGATTGCGCATGCCGAAGGCGAAGATCTCGTCGCGGCCCGGCGTTACGCCGTGGAAGGGGTTGGTCGGGGGCGAGAGGTAGGCCACGCCGGATCCTGCGGGCGGGTCGATGTCGATGCGCAGGATCTTGCCGAGGTGCACGTTGATGTTCTGGGCGTTGTTGGGCGGATCGTTGCTGCCGCCGCCGTCGCCGACGCCGATGTAAAGGAAGCCGTCGCGACCGAAGGCCAGCATGCCGCCGTTGTGGTTGGTGTTGCCTGGATGCGGAATGACCAGCAGCACCGCCTCCGCCGGGTCGGCCACGTTCGGATCGGCCGAGGCCCGATACTCGGCGACGACGAGCGCGCCGTCGCCGGTCCGCGTGTAGAACACGAAGAACCGGGCGTTGCTGATGTACTGCGGGTGGAAGGCCAAACCGAGCAGCCCGCGCTCGCCACCGGAGACGATCCGTGAGCGGATGTCGAGGTACGTGGTCGGCGTGGTGCCGCCGGGCTGCAGCACGCGGATGACGCCAGGGCGTTCCACGATGAACAGCCGATGCGAGTTGTCGCCGGCGTTGCCGACAAACAGCGGACTCGAGAGGCCGGTCGCCACCGGCACCAGACGGATGGCGGCCAGCGTCGACGCCGGCAGCACGAGCGTGGCCAAGGCGAGCAGCGCGGAGCCGGCAATCGAGATGTTCATGGCCCCGCAGCGTCGCATATCGATGGTCGTCCGGATGTCTCCTTTGACACAACCCGGCGCAGCCCGCGGTCGAGCTGGTGGTGGTTGGCGGCGCGCGCCGGGGAACCGAGCCCGCCGCTACTTGCGGGCGAGCGTGGACGGCGCGACCGGCGAGTCCGGCGTGGGCCGGGCCGCCGCCGGCTCGAAGCGAATCTCGGGCAGTTGCTCCACCGCGCGGCGCAGCGCCTGTTCCCAGGACGCGTGAATCAACTGCAGGTCGGCATCGAACGCCGCCAGGCGACGCGACCGCGTGATTGCCAGGGTGTCGCGCTCGTACAGCAGCAGGTCGATCGGCGGTCCGACCGTGACGTTCGAGCGGATGGTGGCGTCGAACGACAGCAGCGCGTACTTGGCGGCGATCTCGAGCGAGGTATCGGTATCGATGCCGCGATCGAGAATCGGCCGCCCGTACTTGACCTCGCCCAGTTGCAGGTAGGGCGAATCGGCGGTGGCCTTGAGCGGGTTGCCCTGCGGGTAGATGAGATAGAGCCCCGGCTCTTCGCCAAGCACCTGCCCGCCCAGCAGCAGCGTGACGTTGAAATCGAAGCTGTCGCGCTCGAGCGCCGCGCGATCGATGTCCGACACCCGGCGCACGCACTCGCCGACGATGCGGGCCGCCTCGTAGAGCGAGGCGGCCTTCGCCAGGCCGCGTCCGGCATCGAAATCCACGCGCAGCAGCGACACCACCGACTGGCTGATCGAGAGGCTGCCGCTCGTCAGGATCACGAACACCCGCTCGCCCTCGGTGACGAACCGGTGCATCTTCTGACAGGTGTTGACTTGATCGAACCCGGCGTTCGAACGAGAATCGGAAGCCATGATCAAGCCGTCGGCCGTCACGATCCCCAGGCAATAAGTCACGACGTCCTCGGCGGCTGATTCAACACCGGCTCATCATACCGCGTGAACGCGCGGCGGCTACGGCATCGCGAGGGGTGCCGACTGTGTTTCCTTCAGAGGCCCCTCATGCTGATCCGCATCGGCTACGACATACGTTTCGACATCGACGTGCCGGTGCCGGTGGTGGCGCTGCTCAGCGTCCATCCGTCGCGACGTCAGGATCTGCGGGAGGCCGATGCGGTCACGCTCGATCCGGCGGTTGCCCGCGACGAGTACATCGACTCGTTCGGCAACATCTGCACCCGCTTTGTCGCCCCACCGGGCACCGTGGCGCTGACCAACTCGTCGCTCATCAGCGACTCGGGCGCGCCCGATGAAGTCGATCTCACCGCGCCGCAGGTGCCGATCGGCGAGCTGCCGCCGGAGGTGCTCCGCTTCCTGATGGCGAGCCGCTACTGCGAGGTGGACCTGCTGTCGCCAATCGCCACCGATCTGTTCGGCGCCGTCGCGCCCGGGTGGCCACGCGTGCAGGCAGTCTGCGACTGGGTGCATCAGAAGGTGATGTTCAGCTATCCGCATGCGCGTCCCACCCGTACGGCCCTCGACGTCTTCGCCGAGCGGGTGGGCGTGTGCCGCGACTTCCAGCACCTGGCCGTCACGTTGTGCCGCTGTCTCAACATCCCGGCGCGGTATGCCACCGGCTACCTCGGCGACATCGGCGTCCCTCCCAGCGGGCCGGGGGACTTCAGCGCCTGGTTCGAGGTCTATCTCGGCGGCCGCTGGTGGACCTGCGACGCCCGGCACAACACTCGGCGCATCGGCCGGGTGCTCATCGCCACCGGCCGCGATGCCACCGACGTGGCCATGACGACCTCGTTCGGCGCGGCGCGTCTGTCGCACTTCACGGTAGTGACCGACGAAGCCGGCAACGGCTAGTCGGCGCGCGTCAGGCCGCTGCAGTGGGCGCCACACCAGCGAGCCCGCTCAGGTAGTCGCGGGTCTCGGCCAGCGTAGACATCACCATGGTGGCGCCGGCCTCGCGCAGCGGCTGCATGGTGTCATCGGCCAGCGCGGGGGGGGCCCAGCGTCCCACCACGATCCGCACCTCGGGCACCGCGGCGCGCAGTCGTTTGATGAGATAGCGGGTCTTCGACGGCAGGCTCGGCGGCAAGTCGGCGATGCACACGACGGTGACCCCCTGTGTCTGCACCAGCGCCACCACGTCCGAGGTGAGCATGCGGGTCGTGGTCAACTCGAGGGCGATGGGCAGATCGGCGACCAGGTGCGTCAGCATGCCGAGGGCGAGTTCGTCGGCCACGCCATTGGCCGGGTACCCCAACACCCGCAGCACTGCGGGCGACGCCGGTGCCGGGGTGTCGTCGGAAGGCGGGGCGGGCACCGGCCGTGCACGACGCACGGCCTCGGCGGCGTCGGCCAGCAGTTCCCGCGTGGCGTCGAGCACGGCCGCTTCTTCATCGGCGGAGAGGCGCTGCGCGAGTCGATCGCGCTCGGCGTAGTTGAGTGCCGGCAACAGCAGCGCGTCGAACACGGTGCCCGGCGGGTGGGCCTTGATGTGCTGCTCGATGAGGTCCGCCGCTTCGCTCTGATCGCGCGCCAGCAGACGCTGGTAATAGCCGTCTTCCGGCGCCAGGGCCGGCGTGTCGGCCATGAGCGTCCCGACGAACTCGAGTCCGGGCACGTGCTTCCCGAGCACCACGAGGCAGACCGTCAGCGGCGTTGCCATGAGCAGGCCCAGCGGTCCCCACAGCCACGTCCAGAAGGCCACCGACACGAGCAGTGCCACCTGCGACACGCCCGCGGCTCCCGCGTAGAGCACGGTTTCGAGGACGAGGTTGGTGAACAGCTCGAGGGCGGCGAACAACCCCACCACCCAGAGCGGACCGGCCCACCCCTGCAGGGCGGCGAGGCTGACCACGATCGGCGCTCCGGCGCCGATCGCGGGTCCCACGTAGGGAATGAAGCGGAGGGCGGCGCCGAGCGTCGCCCAGACCAGCGGGTAGGGCACCTCGAGCAGGTACAGCCCGAGGCCCGCGATCGTGCCGTAGAGCACGCTGACCAGCGACTGCATCAGCAGTTGACGGCTGACGCGCGTGCCGGCCTCGTCGAAAGCCTTGGTCGTGATGGTCAGCCGCCCGGCACCGACCAGCCCGAGCAGCCGATCGCGGAGATCGCGGCGTTCGAGCAGCATGAAGATCACCATCACCACGACCAGCCCCGCCGTGCCCAGTGGGCCCACGACCGGCCCCAGCCACGTGAACGCCGAGAAGCCCGTCACGATCGGCGACGACACCACGACCGGCCGCGACGAGGTGCCGCGCGGGGCCTCCGTCTCGTCGATGCCCGACTTGATGTCCTCGAGCGTCTCCTGCAGCTTCTCGACCGAGCCGCCCTTGCCGGCGCCGCGGACGTCGGCGATCTTCGCCAGGATGTTGACGCGGTAGCGCGGCAGGTCGGCCGCCAGGGAGTCCATCTGGCGCGCCAGCCCCCAGCCCGACAGGCCGAGGATCGTGAACACCAGCGTGACGGCCACCAGCACCGCCGGCACGCGGCCCAGCCAGCGTTCGAGCCACGTCACCGGCGGCGTGAGCACGAAGGTGACGAGAATCGCCAGGGCGATCGGCACCAGCAGCGCCTGCGCCACGTAGAGCACGAACACGATGAGGACGCCGCCGGCAAGTGACAACAGCGGCTTCAGCGTCTGCGCCGAGGAGTCCATGCGGTTGTATCCGACTCTAGGTCGCCCGGCCCGACCGGCGGCGTTCTGAATTGAACAGACCGCGCCGCCCTGCGGCCGCACACTGGCGTCTCAGGGCACCGACGTCCCCTGGTCACCTGGAAGCGATGCCACTGCCCGCGCCGACGATCCCCCGCATGTTCCGGATGGCGTTCGACGCGTGGTGGCACGACGACGCGCTGCGGCTGGGCGCGTCGCTGGCGTACTACACGCTCTTTGCCATCGCGCCGGTGCTGGTGGTCGCCACCGCCGTTGCCGGCATGGTGTTCGGCGCCGAGGCGGTGCGCGGCGAGATCGTCGGGCAGCTCGACCAGCTCGTCGGCCGCGACGGCGCACTGGCCGTGCAGGCGCTGCTCGAAGGCGCCAGCCGGCGGCGGGAAGGCATCCTGGCCACCGTGTTCGGCAGCCTCGCGTTCATCGTCGCCGCCACCGGCGCGTTCCTCGAGCTGCAGGCGGCGCTGAACACCATCTGGCGCGTGACCCCGAACCCCGGCCTGAACCTCTCGGGGTTCCTGCTGGATCGACTGCGCTCCTTCGGTCTGGTCGTGGCGATCGGCTTCCTGCTGATGGTCTCGCTGGCGGGCACGGCCGCCCTGGCCGCCCTCGGCGACTGGCTCGCCCGCCGCTCGCCGGCCGTTCCGATGTTGTGGACCACGGTCAACCTGCTGGTGTCGCTGGTGGTCACGACCGCCCTGTTCGCGCTGCTGTACCGCGTGCTGCCCGACGTGCGCCTGCACTGGCACGACGTGATGACCGGCGCCGTGGTGACCGCGGTGCTCTTCACCGCAGGGCAGCAGCTCATCGCGCTCTACCTCGGCCAGAGCGGCGTCGCTTCCAGCTACGGCGCCGCCGGTTCGGTGATGATCCTGCTGCTGTGGGTCTACTACTCCTGTCAGATTCTGTTGTTCGGCGCCGAGTTCACCCGCATCTACACCGAGCGCCACGGCGTGACGCCGGCGCCAGAGTCTTTCGCCGAAGAAGACCTCACGGCTGCCGACGCAGTCTGAGTTGTTCCCCCCGGAGGCCCCATGTCCGACCCGCGCAACGCCGCCCACGGCAAGAAGGGGCTGACGGCCCTGCTCGATGCCTACAAGGCCGAGTGCGATCGCCTGCAGGGCGCCCAGGCGTAGGCCGCCGCGTCACCGACCGAACGCGCGAGGTGCGGGCGCCTGCGGGCGTGTGACGGTCAGAGGTCGGACGCGGTGTGAGCGACGACGCGGTTGCGGCCGCGCGACTTGGCGCGGTAGACCGCGGCGTCCGCCGCCGTGACCAGATCGTCGGCCGACGTCCTGCCTGCATGGACGGTGGCGACGCCGACGCTCATCGTGACCGACGGCAGGTTCAGCGCCACGACGGAGTCGGCGATGCCGGCCCGCAGCTGCTCGGCGAACGCCATTGCCTCGGCCGACGCGGTCTGCGGCAGCAGAATGACGAACTCGTCGCCGCCCCAGCGAAACAGCAGGTCCGACGCCCGCAGCAGCGTCCGCGTGGCCTCGACCACGCCGACCAGGACGCGGTCGCCGGCCGCGTGCCCGTGCTCATCGTTGATGGTCTTGAAGTGATCCAGATCGAAGCAGACCAGCGACAGCGGCAGGCCCACGGCGCGCGATCGCTCGTCTTCGCGCTCGAACAGGCGGGCGAAGGCGCGCCGGTTGAAGGCGCCGGTGAGATCGTCGCGCAGGCTGAGCGCCACGCTCTGCTCACCGCGCCCCGCCAGCGCGGCGGTGAGCGCCATCGTGCTGAACAGCAGCGCCCCCACCAGCACCACCAGGAACGTCGCCATCTCGCCGAGCCGTGGCAGCAGGGGCTCCCCGCTGACCGTCATCGCCTGTTCGGGGATGTCGAGCGCGCGCGTCAACAGCCGGATGCCGAGCAGCGCCAGCCCGGCCAGTGTCGCCCACACGAATCCGAGCAGCAGCACGGTGTTGCGAGCCGACAGATCGCGTTGTGGCGCTCCCACCCGCATGACCGTCACCCGGTGCGCCCGCTCCCAGCCCCACCACAGCAGCGGCGCCACGACCAGGCAGAGCTGGGCGAGGTCGCCGAAGATCCAACCCTCCCAGAGGCGCTGCCCGTCGGCAATCGGCAGCCGGTGCGCCTCGTTGTAAAGCATGATGTCGAGCGACGAGGTGGTGGTGGCGATGATGGCGGCAGCGGCAAAGCGCCACCAGTCGCGGTAGGCGCGCAGGCCGGGACGCACCCGCAGCATCAGCGCCAGGAACCAGAGCAGCAGCAGTTCCGCCGGCGTGCCCAAGGCAAAGAGCGCGGCCCGGTCCACGTCCAGGCCGCCAACGAGGCCGCTCACCAGCGTCGAAACGTAGGCCGTGCTCGCCCCGTAGGTCGGCCCCAGCCAGAAGGCGAGCAGGGCGACAATCGCCACCGGCGGATAGATCGAGAGGCCGAGCGGGCGCCCTCCCACCGTCACCGGGATGCCGCTCCAGTCGAAGCGCGCTTCGAGGAACGCCAGCAACACCGACAGGGCCGACAGGCCGAGCCAGATCGCCCACACCGGCGCCGCGGCCGGGTCGAACGGCCGCGCCAGGAAGCGGCGCATCGGCCACCACGCCATTTCGTCCGGACGATGCGGGGGGGCGTCGCGGCGGTCGCCGACGTGCTGCTGGGGGAAGGCCATCCGGTAGGGTCGAGTTATTGTGCGTCAGGTCCGGCGGCGGCACGACGGCCGGCGGGTGCTCCGGCGTATACTTCGAGCGTTCGCCCGACCACGCTTCGGTAAGGAGGCTATCCATGTCCGTCTCGCGTCGCAGCTTCTTCCACACCGTCGGCGCCGGCAGCGCCGTTCTGTCCGCGGACTTCCTCATCGGACGCGGCCGCGAAGCGATGGCCCTCGAGGTGGAGGCGTTCCAGCCCCCCGACGACGGCGGCTTCCTCCGCATCGACTCGAACGAGAACGCGCGGGGCCCCGGCCGCTCGGCCCTCGATGCGCTGAGAAACGGCATCTCGGCCCGCGTCGGCCGTGGCTATCCGCCCGACTACGTCGGCGACCTGACGGCCACCATCGCCTCGACCTTCGGCGTCGAGCGTAGCGGCGTCATCGTCGCCACCGGCTCGGGTCCGATCCTCGAGGCGGCGACGCGTGCGTATTGCACGATGGACAAGCCGCTGGTCACCGCCGCGCCGACCTTCGCCACCTGCGAGCAGACGGCGCGCCGCATGGGTGTGCCGGTCAAGGTCGTGCCGGTGGATCGCTCGCTGTCGCTCGACGTCGACGGCATGGCCGCGGCGGCCAAAGGCGCCGGTCTGGTGTTCTTCTGCAACCCGAACAACCCGACCGGCACCGCGCACAGCGCCGCCGCCGTCGAGAAGTTCATCCGCGGCGTGAAACAGGCCTCGCCCGGCACGGCGATCCTGATCGACGAGGCGTACATCGACTACACGCACGACCCAGCGGTGAAGACCGTGGCGGCGCTGGCGAAAGAACTGCCGGGCGTGTTCATCACGCGGTCGTACTCCAAGGCGCACGGCATGGCCGGGCTGCGCCTGGGCTACGCCATCGGCCAGCCCGACACGCTGCAGACCATCTCACGGGCGTGGGGCCTGGGCAGCATCAACACGCTTACCGCCGCCGCCGGCATCGCCTCACTGCGCGACGTGAAGCACATGGAGGAAGAGCGCGCCGAGAACGCCCGCGTGCGCGACTTCACGCTCCAGGCCTTCCGAGATCTCGGCTTCGAAGGCACCAACGCGAACACCAACTGCGTCTTTGTCGACATCAAGCGCCCGGCGAAAGACTTCCGCGATGCCTGCGCCGCCCAGAAGGTGCGCGTCGGCCGCGACTTCCCGCCCTACGAGAAGAGCCACACCCGCATCTCGCTCGGCACCATGGACGAGATGAAGCTGGCCGTGGCGGTGTTCAAGCGCGTGCTCACCACGAGCACGTCGTCGCCGGCGCAGTAGCCGGAACCTCGACGGGTCTGCGGCATCGGCGCCGGGGCCGCAGACCCTCTCCGCCGACCTCCACCGCGCCGCCCGCCTCGTCCTTCCCCATGCACCACGCCGTGAACTCCTGATGCGGAAACTCGCGCTTCGCGCCGTGGTGACGATGGCCGTGCTGGGCGGCCTCGGCGTGCTGTTCGTGCGCTCGGCGCGCGACGTGCGGGCCACGCCCTACACGGTGAGCCGCGACCAGTTGACCCGGTGGACGCTCGCGCTCGAGCCGGCCTCCGCGGGATCGGGCCGCCTGCTGTCGCTCTCGGCCGATCCGATGCTGTCGGGCGGTCTGTTCAAACAGATCTTCGCCCGCGCCGGCGAGTCGATGAGCGCGCCCGCCATCGGCGCGATCCCGCTGGTGCTCACCAGTGAATTCGATCTCGCAAAGGCCGCCGGGCTTACCCCCGAGGCCCTGCTGCAGATGGCCCGGGCCGCCGGGCTCGACCAGGCCCGGCCCGTGCCGGTATGCGTGGCGCTGAAACGCGTCAGCGAGCCGGGCATCACCCGGCAGGCCTATGTCGTGTTGTTCACGCTGCCGGGCTTCGACGAGTTCCGCCGTCAGGTGGCCGCGCGCCTTGGCGCGTCGTCGGGCTTCGACGCGTCCGCGCAGTCGCCGGTCGCGCTGGTCGCCGCCACCGACGACGCGTTCGAACGCTGGCTGCCGGTCCGTGCCGACGCCGCCGAGTGCACCGCGCCGATCGCGGTGGAATAGGTCGGCGCGACGACGGGCGCCCGGCCCAATCACCGCAGCGCCACACGTCGGGATGAAGCTCATGCGTCAGAAGCGATGCGGACTTCGACCTCGGCACCGATCAGTGGGACCTCGTCGCCGTGATCTACGGCCCCGGTGTCATCGCCGACCCCGCCTACGTGGCGCGCCTGGAGCGGGCCCTGCGGCCCGGCGGTCTGGTGGTGGTGGAAACCCTTCGCCTCTGATCGCAGCGCCGCGCAGCGACGCCCGGTGGATCTCGATCCGGCCGAGCTGCTGCGCGCCTTCGCCGCCTTTCGCATCGTGCGCTTCGAAGACACCGAGGGCGTCTCGGACTGGGACCCGCAGACCAGGCGGCTCTGCGGTTGGTCGCGCAGAAGAAGGCCCGGTAGTCGTCGGGTGGGGCCGCCGCCCCTACGGCACCGGCTCGATCCTGATCACCGCGCCGTCATCTTCCTCGGTGAGCAGGTAGATCAGGCCGTCTGGCCCCTGACGCACATCGCGCATGCGCTGATGAAAGTCTCCCAGGATGGTCTCGCGCCGCAACTCCCACAGCTTTTCGTTGAAGACCACGCGCTCGAGCGCCCCGGTGCCCGGAACGCGGCCGCGCTGGATGCTGCCCACGAAGAGATTGCCCTTCCACTCGGGGAACCGGTCGCCGGTATAGAACAGCAGCCCCGACGGCGTGATGCCGGGGTTCCAGGTGATCCACGACGGCGCCATGCCGTCGGTGGGCAGCGGCATCGGCGAGCCGTCGTTGTCGCGGCCGTAGCCGTGCGTCGGCCAGCCGTAGTTGCCGCCCGGCGTCAGGAAGTTGATCTTGTCGCCGCCGAGCGGGCCGAGCTCGGCCTCGACGATCTGTCCCGTGGGCGGGTACACGGCGATGCCGTGATGGTCGCGGTGGCCGATGGTGAAGATCTCTGGCCGGCTGCCGGCCTTGCCGACAAACGGGTTGTCGGCCGGCACGGTGCCATCGTCCTTGAGACGCAGGACCTTGCCGAAGATCGTGCTGGTGGCCTGGGCATCTGGCAGCCGTCCAGCGCCGCCAACCGTGATGTAGAGCAGCCCGTCGGGGCCGAACGCCATGCGCGAGCCGCCGGTCTGTACGGCGTTGCCGGCGTACAACTCCTCGACGTTCGAGAACCCGCCGCCGTCGTAGCGGCCGCGCGCCAGAGCGAGCGTGAACGTCGCGGCGTCGAGCGCCTTGTGATACGTGAAGTAGATCCAGCGGTTCTCGGCGAAGCGCGGATGCAGTGCCAGATCGAGCATGCCGGTCGTGCGGCTGGTGCGCATGGCCGGCAGGCCGGTGAGCGGCGCCGGATCGAGCACGCCGTTTCTGATGGCGCGCACCTGCCCGGCCGATCGCACGCTCACCAGGAAATCGCCGTCGGGCAGCGGCAGCAGGCTCCACGGCCGCTCGATGCCGTGCGCCACGACGCTCACGCGCACCTTCTGCCGGAACAGGTCGTAGACCCGCGGCTCGGTGGGCAGGGCAAACCTCGGGCTGCCAGGCGCCGGAGGCCGCGGTTGCGCCACAACGGCCAGTGTGCAGACGGCGACGCCCGCCATGACGAGCGCGCCCCATCGCGTCGGGGGAGACACCATCACGCGCCCTTCGGCGCCTCGCCTGGCACTTCCCAGCCGAGCGTGACGAACTCGGAGAACTTGGCCGCGGCGTCGTCGTCGAAACGTTCGGTCTCGCCGATCGCGTAGTTTCGCGACCACAACAAGCCGCCGTTCACGTAGACGCGGAACTCGCGGCGACCGAACTTCGCGCACATGCGCGCCTCGGCCTTGTCGGTGCCGCGCTGGAGCAGCCATAGACGGCGCTCGATGCGGGAGTTGAAATCGAGGGGAGGAAACGGCGGGAGCTCGGGATCACTCACACGCCCGATGCTAACGCATTACGGGGCTGCGAGCGCACGCACCACCACCTCAGCGTTTCAACCCGAACGCCACGAGCGTGGCGTCGGTGCCGCGCCCCGTGGCGACAACGACGAACTGCCGGCCACCCGCCTCGTAAGTCATCGGCGTGCCGGTGGTCTCGAGCGTCGGCGCCGACCACAGCTCGCGACCGGTGCTCTTGTCCACGGCGTGGAAGGCCCTGTCGCCGCCGCCCACGAAGAGCAACCCGCCTCGGGTCACGACCAGCCCCGGCGGTCCCTGAGCGCCCAGCTTCTCCGGCGCTTTCACGCCGAGCGTCTCGAGCTGCTCGCGCACGTTCGGCAGATCGCCGAACGGCTGCTTCCAGGCGATCGTGCCCTTGTTCAGATCGAGCGCCACCAGATGGGCGTACGGCGGTCTGGTGAGTGGCAGCCCGTCCATGAAGAAGCCGGCGGCGCCGCGGTTCACGTAGTCGGCATCCACCTCGCCGGGCCGGTTGGTCGGCTCAGCGGGATCGCGCTTCTGGATGCGGAACACCTGTGCCATGCCGACGGTCTTCAGATACAGCATGCCGGTCTCGGGATCGAAGCCGCCACCGCCCCAATTCGCCCCGCCCCATACTCCCGGCCGAGCCAGCGTGCCTGCGAACGAGGGCGGGGTGTAGACCGGCCCGAGACGGAACTTCTTCATCTCCGCCTGCGCCGCGGCCTTCAACTCGGGCGTCAGATCGAACGCGTCGTCGAGCGAGGTGCCCTGGGCGGTGAACGGCGGCGGCGCCGTTGGAAAGGGCTGGGTGGGCGAACTCTGCTCGCCGGGGATGTCGCTTTGCGGCACCGGCCGCTCTTCGATCGGCCACACCGGCATGCCGGTGACGAGGTCGAACTCGAACTCGAAACCCTGCTTGGTGAGCTGCACCACGGCATCGATGCGTTTGCCGTTCACGCGGATGGTCACGAGATTGGGCGGCGCCGGCGGGTCGTAGTCCCACAGGCCGTGATGCACCAGCTGGTAGTGCCACTTGCGCTTGCCGGTGGCGGCATCGAGGCACACCAGCGACTCGCCGAAGAGCGTCGACCCGGGCCGGCGGCCGCCGTAGTAGTCGTTGCTCGGCGTGCTCACGGGCAGGTAGACCAGGCCGCGTTCGGCGTCGAGCGTCATCGGCGCCCACACGTTGGTGTGGCCGGTGTACTTCCAGGCGTCGCTCTGCCAGGTTTCATGGCCGAACTCGCCGGGCTGCGGAATCGTGTGGAAGGTCCATACCAGCTTGCCGGTGCGGGCGTCGAAGGCGCGGACGTCGCCCGGCGGGTCGTTCTTGTACATCAGCCGATCGCCGATGCCGCTGCCCAGAATCACGAGGTCCTTGTAGACGACCGGCGGCGAGGTGTTCGAGTAGTGCTTCTTGTTGATCGGCCAGAGCAGGCCTTCGCCGAGGTCGATCTCGCCCCCGGTGCCGAACGAGGCCACCGGCTGCCCGGTCTTCGCATCGAGCGAGATGAGACGATGCCGGGTGTTGAGGAAGATGCGCAGCGCGCCGCGGTCACGCCACGCCGCCACGCCGCGATGCACGAAGCCCTGACCGCTGGCCGGCTGCCCATCGTCGTAGGCCTTCGGATCGAAGCTCCACAGCTCCCGGCCGGTGGCGGCGTCGAGCGCGGCGACGCGGTTGTAGGGCGTGCTCACGTAGAGCACGCCGTCGATCATGAGCGGCGTGTTCTGGAAGGCGCCGGGGAACGTCCCGAGCTCCTTCTTCGGCTGCTCGCCGGTCTTCCACTCCCACGCCACCGTCAAGCCGGCGACGTTGTCGCGGTTGATGGCGGTGAGGGCGGAGTACTTGCGGCCACCCGGATCGCCGCCGTAGACCGGCCAGTCGCGGCTGCCCTGCTGCGCGCCGAGGGCCACCGCCATCAGGCCCAGCGCCGTCAGGACCACCCACGCACGGTAGCGGATTCCGCCCCTCATGACCCAAGCCCTCATCGCGTCCTCTCCGGCGCGGCGCCCTTGTAGACCACGCCGCCCTTGAGCACGCGCTCGACCTGCGACAGCGCCACGATGTCGGAGAGCGGATTGCCACGCACGACCATGGTGTCGGCCGGCTTGCCGAGGGCGCGCCAGTTCTCGAGCGAGCGCTGAATCTCGCCGTAGATGGCCGGCGTGAAGTCTTTCCTGAGCTGCGGGTCCGGCAGTCGCTCGGGGAATTGGGCGGTGTCGGGATAGACCCAGGGGCGGTGCGCGGCCGTAATCACCACCGGCCGCCCGGCGTTGACGATGTCGGTGATGAGCTTCGAGCTGTAGGGCGGCGCGGTGCCGGCCGAGCCGGCGTGGCTCAACACGTCGATGCCCGTCTCGAGGGCATTGCGCACGTCCTCCTCGGCATACACGTGGGCGTGCACGCGGATGTCGTGCTTGTGCGCGGTGTCGGCAATCGTCTTGTAGTCGTCGCGGGTCAGCCCCGAGTGGGCCTTGATCACGTCCACGCCGGCCGCGGCCAGTTTCTCCACTTCCCGGGCCGCCTGTGCGGTGCTGCTGACGGCGATGCCGCCGAACTGGTCAGTCATCCCGCCGCCGTTTCTGGTAATCCACGGCCCGCTCATCGACATCCGCGGCCCGGCGATGGCGCCCGTGTTGAGGCCGTCACGCACGGCCACGGTGGCGTGATGCAGCGGCGGCGCTTCGTAGCCGTCGAGCAGCATCCCGCCCACCAGCGCGACCTTCCGCGCCGCTGGCGCCGGCGCCTGACCGGCCATCGGTGAGGCCACGCCCAGCAGGACGAGGAACACGGCACTGAGTCGCAGCCAGAGACGAGTGGTCACGGCAATCTCCCGGACGTGTCCGCCGCGGGGTGTCCGGCAACACGCCGGACCGACAAACGGACAGGTGCACACTATACGACCCGCCGCCATATCCTTGAGGGGTGCCGGCCGACCTGACCGCTCCACAGCTCGACCGCTACTGCGCCCGCATCGGCTACGCCGGCCCGCGCGAGGCGACGCTCACCACCCTCCGGGCGCTGCACCGCGCGCATCTGCTGGCCATTCCCTACGAGAACCTCGACATCCACCTGGGCCTGCCGCTCACGCTCGACCGCGAGGCGATGTTCACCAAGCTGGTGGACGAACGGCGCGGCGGCTGGTGCTACGAGATGAACGGCGTGTTCGGGCGCGTGCTCGAGACGCTGGGCTTCTCCGTGCGCTACCTCTCGGGCGCCGTCGGCCGCGCCGAACGCGGCTGGCGCGCGCAGGGCAACCATCTGGTGCTGCTGGTCACGCTCGATCGGGCGTGGATTGCCGACGTGGGTTTCGGCGACGGTTTCCTCACGCCGCTGCCGCTCGAGGTCGGCCACTTCCGCCAGGACTTCCTGCAGTACGAGGTCTCGCGCGACGGCCCGCGCTGGCGCGTGCACAACCATCACTTCGGCGGTGCCGACGGCTTCGACTTCACGCTCACCGCGCGCCACCTCGACGACTTCGCCAATCAGTGCCTCGAGCTGTCGACCTCGCCCGAGTCGAGCTTCGTGAAGTCCACCGTGTGCGAGCGGCTGCTGCCGAGCGGCCTCCTCATGCTGCGCGGCGCCACCCTGCGCGAGGTGCACGCCGACGGCGTGACGACCGAGGTGCTCGAGAGTGCCGCGGCGTTCGACCGCGTGCTGCGCGAACGCTTCGACCTGGCCATTGCCGGCGTCGAGACGCTGTGGCCGCGGGTGTGGGCGCGCCACCTGGAGTGGCAGGCCGAACAGGCCGGCCACGCGGCGGCCTCGCGCTGACCCCGTCAGCCGGTGAGACCGAGGCTTGCGGCCCCGACCGCTGCCCGGAGCAGAATCGCGGCCGCCCTTCGCAGCACCGGCGTCAGCTCGCCAGCAGGATCGCGATGATGATGATGAGCAGCAGCGTGGTCACGGAGATGACGATCGTGTTGGCGCCACCGGCGAGCGCCGTCTCGAGGCTCTGCGCGTGCGCAGCGGCCGCGGCCAGATCGGCGCCACCCAGCGTCGCCACCGCGGTGGTGGCCTGCGTGAGCTGCAGCCCGAGACGCGACGCCATCTGGCGCACGTCGTCACGGTCGAGCACACGCGTCACCGCCGCGCGCTGCGTCGACTCGGCCGCCGCCTGGTCAGCGATTGCCTGCTGCAGCACGGCCGGGGTGACGAGACGGACCTGACCCGCCATCGCGGGCGAGGCGACGAGGACGACGGACAGGAACAGAGCGGCGACGCGATACGACAGGCACATGAGGTCCTCCTGGGACTTGAGATCACCGGCAGTGTGCGGCTTCGCGCGCCCTGGCGCTGTCTGCTTTTGGACAGGGCTGGGCGAGGCGCCGGGCGGGTGCGGCGTTCAGCGGTGCGGCGACGGCGTGATGCCGCATTCCTTGATCTTGTTCAGCAGGGTCTTGTAGCTCACGTTGAGGTATTCGGAGGCCTTGCGTCGATTCCAGCGGAACCGTGCCAGCGCATCGGCAATCGCCACCCGTTCAGCGTCGAGCGCCGCACGCCGGCTGAGCGTGTGCAGACTTTCGAGTCGGAAGGGCTCGGGGTCGGACTCGGGGTCGGGCTCGGGCGCCGGCGCGGCCTGGCTGGGTGCGGCCGCCGGCATCCACACCGCCGGGCCACGCGGCACGCGCAGACGGCGAAGATCGTCGAGGATGATGGCTTCGTCCCGGAGCACGACGCAGCGCTGCATCACGTTCTCGAGTTCGCGGATGTTCCCGGGCCAGGTGTGCGCGGCCAGGGCCCGCATCAGCTCCGCACTCGGCGTGAACGGCGGGCAGTGGTAGGCCACGGCGTATCTGGCGAGAAACAGCACCGTCAGCGCCGGGATTTCATCGACACGCTCGCGCAGCGGCGGCACCCGCAGCTCCATCGCCTGCAGGCGGTAGTAGAGGTCCTCGCGGAAGGTGCGCGCGACGATCATCGCCTCGAGGTCGCGGTTGGTCGCCGCCAGCACGCGCACGTCCACCTCGATGACACGGTTGCTCCCCAGCCGCGTGAAGGCGCCGTCCTGCAGCACGTGCAGCAGCTTCGCCTGCAGATCCGGCGGCAGCTCGCCGATCTCGTCGAGCAGGATGGTGCCGTGCTGGGCGTATTCGAACCTGCCGATGCGCGTGGCCCAGGCGCCGGTGAAGGCGCCGCGCTCGTGCCCGAAGAGCTCGCTCTCGAGCAGGTCGGAAGGCAGCGCCGCGCAGTTGACCTTCACGAACGGCATAGCGTGGCGGCGGGAGCGCCGGTGCAGCTCGCGGGCGATGACTTCCTTGCCGACGCCGCTTTCGCCGCGCAGCATCACGCCGACGTCGCTGTCGGCGATGCGTTCGAGCATGGAGGCGATGGCCCGCATGGCCGGTCCGGTCTGGCGGCCGTGCTCCTCGCCGGCACCGTCCATCGGCCGGGCGCGCAGCGCCTGGCGGTCGACCGGCGCGCCGTCGCGGTCTCCGCTGACCAGATCGGGCGACGGCGGACGGGCGTGAACGGTGAGGGAGAGGGCGGTGGTGTTCATCGGCGGCTCCAGTTGTATCAACCGCGCCGGGGCGGCCGCTGTTCAATAGTGCTCAGCCTGCTTCCTTCCGCCGGACTTCCGTGTCTTCCTCCTTGGCAGCCGCCATCGACTCCGGCTCCAGGTCCTCCGCGCGGCGGTTCAGCGCGACGAAGACGCCCCACGCCGCCAGCAGCATGGCCGCGGCGGCGGCAATGGTGGCGGCGTGCGGGAGGAGTTCGGGCGTCTGGTGCGCGAACTGGAAGACCGCGATGAGCGACTCCACGGCCAACGCCACCACCACGACGACCAGGAAGCGCGAGAGGAAGCGCCGCGCCCGGGTAGGACCGCTGACGTGCGTCGTGCGCAGCACCTCTTCTTCGAGCACGGTCTGGCCCAGTTCCAGCGCCGCGACGGCGATGGTGAGGAACCCGATGCTGCGCAGCACGATGTCGAAGCGGGCCTCGGCCGTGATGGAGGTGTTGGCGACCAGGCTGTGCCACATCTCGATGGCCGCCAGGCTCACCAGCAGCAGGCCGCAGCAGGCAAAGAGCGCGACGATGGCCACGTAGCCGCTCACGAAGACGAGGCGTACAAATCGCATGGTGAATACCCGCACCCGAACACCGGGGGATTGGTCCGCCCGGGTGGTCCAGTCTAGGCGGGGCGCCGGCGGCGGGGTGCTCAATATTGAACGGCACGGGCCGCGGTATTCCGGCAGACTACCTTGGTGCGCGCTCCGCCCCGGAGCGCCCGCCTCGCCGAGGCCGTCCCATGACCTTCCATACCGTTCGCCGCGCGTTGATGAGCCTGATTTCGCGCCTGTTCACGGGAAGGACGTCCGGTCGGTCCGTCGATCGCGGCTCGATGAGCCCGCAGTGGGTGGCCGCCCAGCGCGCCGCCCGCCAGGACCGCTAGGCCCCCTCCCGCGGCCCGGTGGGCCGCAATTCTCTCGAATTGATGAGCTTGTGACGTCCATCACGAAAACGTTGCACCGCACTGCATAGTTCGGCGTTATCCTGCGCGCAGACCGACTCAGACCCATCGTGTCTCGAGGAGTCCCGGATGACAGGATCGGACCCAGGACGTGAACGCAAGACCTACGTCGTCGACACCAGCATTCTCGTTTCCGCGCCCGACGCCCTTCAGAACCTCACCACCAACAACACCGTCGTCCTGCCGTTTCCGGTCCTGCAGGAACTCGATCGCCGCCGCACCGCGACCAACGGCGTCGGCTACACCGCCCGCAGCACTGTCCGCTTCCTCGACGACACGCAGCAGCGCGCCTCGGTGGACGAGATCCGTACCGGCATCCCGCTCAACGGCGGCCTGCTGAAGTTCCACAGCGGCACGCTCGACCTGACCGGCGCGTGGCCGGGCTTCAACTCCACCTACGCGGATGACGCCATCATCCTGCTGGCCGACCACTACCAGCGCGAGCATCCCGACGAACAGGTGATCCTGGTGACGCGCGACGCCGCCATGCGCTGCAAAGCGCGGGCGCGGGCGGTGATTGCCGAGGACTACTACAGCGACCGGCCGGTGCCCTCGCTCGAGAAGTTCTATTCCGGACGCCTGCGCATCGACGTGCCGGAACATCAGGCTGGCCTGCTCTCGACGCTGCACCACGAACAGCGGCTGCCGGTGGAAGCGCTGCGCGACTTCACCGACGTCGCCGAACTGCGCGCCAACCAGTGCTGCGAGCTGCGGCTGGAGGGCAGCGGCAAGAGCGCCTGGGGCATCTACAAGAACCACGACCAGCCCGGATACCTGCGGCGCGTGAGCACCAAACCGACCGAGCGCTTCGGCCCCTGCAGTCCGGAGCAGTTCTGCGCCCGCGACCTCATCCTCGACGAGCAGACCCTGGTGATGAGCCTGGTGGGCATCGCCGGCACCGGCAAGACGCTGATTGCGCTGCTGTGCGCCTACGAGATGCTGCGCGCCGGCCGGGTCTCACGCATCGAGGTCTATCGCCTGAACGCCGAAGCGGGTCGCGAGATCGGCTTCCTGCCCGGTGATCTGGGCGACAAGATGGCGCCGTGGGCCAAGCCGATCGTCGACAACCTCGACTTCATCATGCGGCGTCTGCACGGCAACGCCCGCTTCACGAATCAGGTCGCCGATCCGCACGGCGACACCAGGCGCGACGCGCCGCATCCCACGGTGGAGGCGCTGCTGCAATCCAAGACGCTCGAGATCGCGCCCATCAACTACCTGCGCGGTCGCTCGATCCACGACACCGCGATCATCGTCGACGACGGGCAGAACCTGACCCAGGAAGACATGAAGCTGGTGCTGACGCGCGCCGGCGAAGGCTCGCGCGTCATCCTCACCGGCGATCCGGATCAGATCGACCGCGAGGAGATCAACGCCCTCTCGAACGGGCTGGTGCAGGTGGTCGAGCGCTTCAAGGGCCAGCAGGGCTTCGCGCATCTCACCATGCACGAGGTGATGCGCTCGCGGATTGCGGAGATGGCGGCCCGGCTGCTGTAGCGACGGCGCCGGCGGGCGCCAACCCTCAGGTCGTGACCTCTACGCCATGGTGTCGAGGATGGCCTGGATATCCTGCTCGGTGGTGTCGGGGTTGATGAAGCAGAAACGCGCGACGGTCTCGGCATCCGGCCCGTGGCCTACCTTAGTCGGCGTCACCAGCGCGAAGCCGGCCCGGTGGTTGCGCAGCGTCCAGTCGCGGTAGTCGTCGGGCGTCCAACCGGGACGCCGGAACAGCACGCACGAGAGGCTCGGCGGTCGCACCAGCTCGGTGTGCGGCGAGGCGGTGACGAGACGTCCGGCGATCTGCGCCAGCTCGAGACCGCGTTCGATCGCCTGCGTGTAGCGATCGGTGCCGTGCATCGCCAGCGAGAACCACAGCGGCAGCCCGCGCACGCGCCGCGTGAGCTGGATCTGGTAGTCGGACGGATTGAAGCCGTGCATCGCCGGGTCGGAGAAGATGTCGAGATACGACCCTTCCTGCGCGTGTGCGTGCCGGGCCAGTTCGGGCTGCCGGTAGAGGACGGCGCCGCAGTCGTAGGGCGAGAACAGCCACTTGTGCGGGTCGATGGTGACGCTGTCGGCCCGCTCGATGCCGGCAAAGAGCGGCCGCACGCAAGGCGCCGCCAACGCGCCGCCCCCGTACGCCGCATCGACGTGGAACCACAGGCCATCGCGCTCGCAGATGGCGGCGATGCCTGCCAGGTCGTCGATGATGCCGGCGTTGGTGGTGCCGCCGGTGGCAATCACGGCGAACACGCGGCGGCGATCCTCCGGCGCGAGCAGGCCGAGGTGCCGTTCGAGCCCGGCGGCGGTGAATCGGTCGTCGGTCGGCACCTGCACGACATCCGCATCGATCACCTTGGCCATGGCGCGAATCGACGAGTGCGCCGATTCGGCGGCCATCACGATGCCGCGCTGGCGCCGCTTCGCCGGGTCGTCGCCGCGCCAGGCCTCGCGCGCGGCCACCATCGCCGACAGGTTCGCTTCGGTGCCGCCGCTCGTGAAGACACCGAACGCGCCGTCGGGCATGCCGGTGAGCGACACCAGCCACCGCATCACCTGCATCTCGGCGAAGATGCAGCCGGCGCCTTCGAGCCAGAACGCGCCGTGCACGCTGGCTGCCGAGGTGACCAGGTCGAACATCACGGCCGCCCGGGTCGGCGAGGCCGGCACGAACGCCAGGTGCCGCGGATGGTCGATCGAGACGCTGGCCTTCATCAGCACGTCGCGAAACAGCCCGAACGCCACTTCGCCGCCGATGCCCTTCGCGGTGATGGTCTCGCCAACCAGGGTCTGCAGTTCGTCGTGGGTCTTCGGGTAGCCGAGATCGGGCGCCTTGTTGGTGATGCGCCCGATGGCGTACTTCATCACGTCCAGGGACATCTCGACGAGGTCGATGTCGATCGTGTGCATCCGTCCTCAGGGCACCGCGATCGGCGCGCCGATGGCGGGCAGCCCGAGGCGGACGGTCGTGCCCTTGCCGCTGGTGCTGTCGGCTTCGACGAAGCCGCCGGCCATGACGATCGCCTGCTGCACGACTGACAGGCCAAGGCCAGTGCCGGCGTCGCCTTTGGTCGAGAAGAACGGCTCGAACGCGCGGGCCAGGGTCTCGCCGTCCATGCCCATGCCGGCGTCCTGCACTTCGATCAGCACGACGGGCGCCCCGTCGCCCGGGCGCCGCGACCCTTCATAGGCGCGGCAGCGGATCTCGCCGCCCTCGGGCAGCGCGTCCCTGGCGTTGATGACGAGGTTCACGAGGCAGCGCTCGAGTTCGCCGGGATCGATGAGCACGCGCGCCATGCCCGGCTGGGTGTCGATGACGAGCCCGACCTGCGCGCCGGCGGCCATGCGCATCATCGGCGCCGCGTTGTCGATGACGGCCTTGAGGTCGACGACCCTGGGCCGCAGCGACGACGGCCGCGCCAGCCGCAGCAGCGCATGCACGAGGCGGTGGCCTCGCGCGTTGACGTCGAGGATCGCCTGCGCGTCGGCCTTCTGGGTGCCGGACGCCTCTGGATTCGCCATCAGGAGTTCGGCGTGCCCATCGGCCACCAACAGCACGTTGGCGAAATCGTGGGCCATCCCCGCCGCCAGGCGGCCGAGAGCGCTCAGGTGCGCGAGCTCTTCGACCTGGCGCCGGTAGGAGCCGATGGCGTCGGTGGCCCTGGCCAACAGCGACTCGTCGTAGACCCGGCTGACCGCGTCGGCGACCGCCGCCGCCAGTTCCGCGTCGTCGTCGGTCCAGGCCCGCGGCGAGCCGAGGTGTTCGTGGCAGACGATGCCGGCGATCTCGCCCCGGTGATACACCGGCGCGTCGAGCATCGCGGTGATGCCGAGCGGCTCGAAGTACGATTCGCGGAATTCGTCGGCCAGGGCATCGCCACGCACGTCGTTGACCGGCACCACGCGGCGCAGGCCGAGCATGCGCGCGTAGATGGGCAGGTCGCGCAGTTGCAGGACCGCGCCGTCGGAGACGTCGCGGCACCCGGGCTGGTAGAGGAAGTCGCAGCGGATGGCGCGCCGGTCGTCGAGGCAGCGCCAGACGCTGACGCGGCCGACGCAGAGGGCTTCGGAGGCGATAGCGGCCACGTCGTGCAGCGCCGCCGCCAGCGGATGGTCGGCGGCGACCGTCACCCGCGCGAGGCGGATGCGGGCGGTGTCGTGGTGCAGCGGTGCGGGCACATGAAACCTTCTTCCAGCGTCGGGCCGGGCGAAGCTCGTCGCACGGAGCGCATTCTATCTGACGGCAATGTCAAATATTATTGACACGACGACCAAGACTGTAAAGAATCATTGACACCAAGGAGCGACGGCCGAATGTCCTTTCGAGAAAAGAGCGCCTGGGTCTCGTTCGTCACGATCCTCGCTGTGTTCGTTCCGTTCTTCTGGAACTCCTACCGGCAGTACCAGGGCGCGATTTCCGGGCGCGACGCCGTCGGCACGGCTTTCACGCTGCTGACCACCTTCGTGGTGCTCGAGATTCTGCTCCACGTGGTGTTGGCGCTTCGCGCGCCAAAGGAAGCGCGGACGCCGCGGGACGAGCGCGAACAGCTGATCGACATGCGCGCGACGCGCGTGGGCTTCTACGTGCTGCTGGTCGGCGCCCTGGCCGCTGTGGGGATGGTGCACCTGACCAGCCGCGCCTGGGTGATCCAGCAGGTGGTGCTGCTGGCGATCGTGCTCGCCGAGCTGGTGCGCTTCGGCGGCCAGATCGTGCTCTTCCGCCGGGACGCCTGAGATGGGGTGCGCCATCAGGAACCGCATCCGCGACCTGCGCGCCGCCGCCGGCGACATGACGCAGCAGGCACTCGCCGATCGCATCGGCGTGACCCGCCAGACCGTGAATGCCATCGAGCTGGGCAAATATTCCCCGTCGCTCGAGGTCGCCTTCCGCATCGCCCGCGTCTTCTCCACACCGATCGACGACGTCTTCGAATTCGACGAAAGGGCCCGACCGTGATGGATCTCCTCCGCTATGACTTCGGATACGAGTGGCCGTGGACGTGGGGTCATGCGCTGGCCGCGTTCGCCTTCACGGCCCTGGCGGTGCTGCTGCATCGCCTGACCCTTCGCCGCTGGAGCGCCGTGTGCGCGGCGCTGGCGCTGTGGGCCGTGGCCGGCGCCGTCATCGTGAATCTCGTCATGCGTTTCAGCTTGCCGATCGCGTTGCCGACCAGCCAGTTTCTCGCCGCGGGCCACGGCCGCGTGCTGGATGCCGGCGCCGGGTCGGGCCGCTCGTCGCTGATGGTGCTGCTGGCGCGGCCGGCCGCCACGGTCACCGCGCTCGACATCTTCGGTGCCGAGTACGGCATCGGCAGCAACACGCCCGATCGGCTGCTCGCCAATGCCAGGGCCGCCGGCGCCGAGGGGCGCCTCGACGTGCGTGTCGGGGACATGCGCGCGATGCCGTTCGAACCGGCGACCTTCGACGGCGCGGTCAGCGCGTTTGCGATCGATCACCTGAGCCGGCCCGACGCCGAGCGCACGTTCGCTGAGATGGCGCGGGTACTCAAGCCCGGCGGCGAATTCCTCCTGCTCGTCATCAATCAGGACGCCTGGATCCGCACGGCACTGCCCTTCTTCGTGCATCACGGCTACTTCGGAGGCCGTGCCTATCCCGACCGCTGGCGCGCGCAGCTGACGGCCGCCGGGCTCAGCGTGGTCGAAGAAGGCACGCAGCCGGGCACGCTGTACTTCCTGGCCCGTAACCGCGCGGCCACGACGGCGGCGCGCTGAACCCCCGCGCGCCGCAGCGCGCACTCAGCGCCGCGTCGCGACGAGCAGGCAACTGCTGCCGACGGGCACCGCGCCCACGTGCGCGAGCCACCAGCGTTCGAGTTCGAGCAGGCGCGAGACGACGGCCGTGACCACGCCGGCTTCCGGCTTCAGTTCCTGCTTGAGCGTGTCGGGATCGGCGGGACGGCGCAGCCCCAGCCTGGTCGGCACGACGCGCAGCGCCAGAATCGGCAGCGGCAGCGGCGCGAACAGGTAGGTGTCGGTGTTCACGGCGAAGCCCGCCGCTTCGACCAGCCGGCGCAGACCGCGGCGGGTGTAGCGGCGATGGTGTCCGGCCAGGTCGTCGTCGTCAGACCAGAGCCACGAGAAGGCCGGCACCGTCAGGTACAGGCGTCCGCCGAGCGGCATCAGACGCGCCAGCGTGTCGAGCACCGCGCGGTCATCCGGCAGATGCTCAAGCACGTCGAAGAGTCCAACCGCCGGCAACGATGCCGGCAGGAAGTGCGCGTCTTCGAGCGTCGCGCACACCACCGGCGCCAGCCCGCGTGCCGCGGCATTGGCAGCGCCGGTCGGACCCGGTTCGACGACCACCGCGGGAAAGCCGGCCTCGCGCAGCCCGCGGGTGACAAAGCCGTTGCCGCCGCCGATGTCGAAGATCGCGCCCGGTGGCGGGAAGCGCCGCGCCATCTCGACGAGCACGCGGTTGCGGTAGCGGAACCAGAACGAGTGGTCCTCGACCTGGAAGCAGAAGGCGTTGCCTTGGTCGGGATAGTCGAGGCTGGAATGCCGCGGCGGGTACCAGATGCCGTCGGCGCCTTGCTGCAGCGTCGGCGCCAGAGCCGGCAGGTCGACGACGGGCACAGGATCGGTCGGTTGGCGCGCCGCGTCCACGTTGGAGTGCCAATGTATCATCTGACCAGTGCTCGCCGCGTGCATCGCCCTCTGGCTGGGGCTGCTCATCACCCTGCCGCCGCGGCCGTCGCCGTGGCTGGTCGTCGCCTCCGGCCTTCCGGTGCTGGCGCTCGCCTCCTGGCAGGCCGCGCGCCGGCGTGAGCGTCCGTGGCGCGCCTTCGTCGACGACACCGCCGATCTGCACGCGCTGGGTCTGGTGCTGCTCTACGCCGTGGGCGTGCTCCTCAAAGACACGCACGGCATCACGACCGACGGCGTGACCTACTTCGCGCAGCTGCGCAGCCTGGTCTTCGATCGCGATCTCGACGTCGCGCACGAGTTCACGGTGCTGGGCCAGCCGGCGCGGCCCAATCATGTCGTGCCGATCGGGCCGACGCTGCTGTGGGCGCCGCTGTATCTGCTGGTGGCGCTGGTCGACGCGGTGGGCCGCATGACCGGGCTGTGGCGCGCGCCCGCCGACGCCGGCACGCTGGGCCTCACCACACCCTACGTGCGGGCGGCGCTGCTGTCGTCGTTTGCGCTCGGCGCTACCGGACTGGTCGCGCTGCTGGTGCATCTGCGCGCGCGGTTTGCGAAGGGCGTGGCCTGGACGACGGTGACGCTGCTCTTCGGCGCCAGCCCGCTCTTCTGGTACATGGTCTACGAGCCGGCGATGGCGCACGCCGCCTCGTTCGGCTTTGCCGCGCTCTTTGCCGTGGCGTCCGCCGCCTGGCTCGCACGGTGGGGACCTGTCCCCACCGTGCGTCAGAGCCTCGTGCTCGGCACGCTGCTCGGTGGCGCGTTTGCCGTACGGTCGCAGGAAGTGCTGTTCGCGCTGCTGCCAGCCCTCTTCGTCTTCGGCGTCGCCGCGCCGTGGCCGGATCGCTTGAGCCGCGGGCTCAGGCTGGCCGGCTGGGCATTTGTCGGCGCGCTGCCGTGGCTGCTGCTGCAGGCGCTGCACAGCTACGTGCTGTTCTCGCGCTACGACTACAACCTGCTCGGGCAGGGCGGCTACTTCAACCCGCTGCAGTCTCGTTGGATCGACACGCTGTTCTCGTCGTGGCACGGGCTCTTCTCATGGACGCCGGTGGTCTACGTGGCCGCGCTCGGCACCGTGGCGTATCTGCGCCGCGAGTGGCGCTGGGCCGTGGCCGCGCTCGTCATCCTGTTCCTCACCGCGTGGGTGAACGGCGCCACCCAGGACTGGGCCGCCGGCTGGTCGTTCGGCGGACGCCGCTTCTCGAGCGTGCTGGTGCTGCTGGCGCCCGGACTCGCGCTCGCCATCGAGGCGGCCGTGAAGCGGCCGCTGCTGGCGCTGGCGCCGGTGGTGGCGGGCGCGCTCTGGTGGAACCACCTGCTGATGGTGCAGTACACCTCCGGCATGCTGCCGAAAGACGAGCCGGTCGCGTTCTCGCGGCTGGTGCGGCAGCAGGGCGACGTGGCGACGCGCGCGCCTTACGCCTATCCGTTCGCCTTCCCCGCCAATGCGTGGTTTGCCTGGCGGCACGACCTCCCCATCGACAAGTACGACGTCCTGGCGCCGGTGACCATCGGCGCCTCCTTCGAGACGCGCTTCGATCGCAGCGTCGAGAAGTTCCTGCTCGAGGGCTGGGAAGCGCCGACCGGCGACGAGTGGGGCTCGGCATGGTGGATCCGCGACACGCCGGCGACGCTCGCCGTGCCGCTCGCCGTGCCGCCGGGACGCGTGATCATCACCATCCGCACGCGCACGCGTCTCGACGAACCGGTCGTGCAGGCGGCGCTCGCGCTCGATCTCAACGGCACGCAGGTGGGCCAGTTCGCGGCCGGCGTGCCGGAGCCGTCGAGTTCGACCGTCACCGTGCCGGCGGAAGTGGCGGCCCGCGTGCTGCGCACGGGGTTCAATCGACTCTCGATCCGCAGTCTCGGCGTCTCGCGGGTCGATCCGAACGACACCCGCCCACCCGGGCCGCTCGCCCGCCGCCGCGATGCCGCCTGGCCGGTGGCCGTTTACGAACTCAGCATCGCGCCGGTGCCGTAAGCGGCGCGTGGGAGAGGTGCGCGGTGACCAGATTAGGGACTGTCCCTATTCTGGGCGGGGCCAGACGTTTCGACGCGACGAGGCGTGGGCGGCGGTAAGATACTCGGACCCGGGGAGGTTTACCTGATGCGTTTCTCCGTCTTCTTCGTTATGTGTGTCACTGTCGCCGGGCTCGGGGCTACGAGCCTCGCCCAGGCGCCGGCCCCGACGCCCACCGATCGCGCCAAGGCCACGGTGTTCAAGGCCGCGGACCTCGCGGCGGCGATTGCAAAGCTGCCGTCTGACCGGCCGTCGTCGGCCGTGCGCGTCTTCACGCTGGCGCCGTATAACGTGAACGTCGAGCGCCGGCTGCCCCGCCAGCAGGGGGCGTCGCTGCACGAAGCGCAGGGCGAGCTCTTCTATGTGATTGAGGGCTCGGCAACGCTCCTGACTGGCGGCACGCTGGTGGCGCCCACGCGTACGGGCACGAATCTGGCCGGCACCGGCATCGACGGCGGGGGGCGGCAGGCTTTTTCCAAGGGGGACTTCATGATCGTGCCCTCCGGGCTGGCTCATCAGTTCGTGGACATCCAGGCGCCGGTCCACCTGATGTCCATCTACCTGCCGAACGCCCCTCAGTAAACCGCCGTGGGCAGGGGTGCGAACTTGTGATAGGATGAGGTCCTCTCTCTTCGTGAGTCCTGCCTCCGCTCCGACTACGTTCTGGTCGGAACCACGCAACCAGTCTCATAGAAGTCACGTGTCGCGAAGGCGACGCGCACATCGTCAACCACCGACGGATCGCGGGTGGCTACGGTGTGGACCGTCGTCGTGGGAATGGCCCACGACGGCCGCGCGATCGCTCAGGAGACACCAATGGCTACAGTGAATGGCATCGTGAAGCGCCTCGTCAGCAACAAGGGCTTCGGTTTCGTGGCGGCAGACGACGGCCGCGAGTACTTCTTCCACCAGGCGTCGTGCGTCGACGGCAATTTCGACTCGATGCACGAAGGTCAGCGCCTGACGTTCGAACCCGGCGAAGGCCCGAAGGGCCCCCGCGCCGAGAACGTCCGTCTGGCGTAAGCCGGGGATCCGGACACCGCGTCCGGGTCGAGGAATCGCGGCCCGCGAGCACATGCTCGCGGGCCGTTTTCTTTTTCGGGCGACACGCCGGGCTACTATTCCCGCCATGCTGCTGCCGCTGCCCGTCCTGCGCCGCCTGGTCCTGCTGACGTCGCTGCTCGCCGGTGCCTGCGCTCCGGCCCCGGCCACCCCTCCGGCTTCAACGCCGCCCCCGCCGGCTCCAGCACCGTTTCCGACCGGCACCCTTGTGGACCTGTCGCACACCTACGACGCCACGACCGTCTTCTGGCCCACCGCCGAGACCTACCGGCTCGACAAGGTGGCCGACGGGATGACGCCCGACGGCTACTACTACGCCGCCAACAACTTCTTCTCGTCAGAACACGGCGGGACACATCTCGATGCGCCCGTCCACTTCGCCAAAGGTGGCCAATCGGTCGAACAGGTGCCGCTCGAGAAGCTCTTCGGCGAGGCCTATGTGATCGACGTGGTGGCCCAAACCACCGCAAACGCCGACCACCAGGTGAGCGTGGAGGACATCGCCGTCGCGGAGCGCGCGCAGGGGCCGATTCCGCCCTCCGCCATCGTGCTGCTGCGCACCGGCTTCTCGACGCGCTGGCCCGACGCCGCGCGGTATCTTGGCACGGCCGAACGCGGCGAGGCGGCGGCCGCGAAGCTGCATTTCCCAGGCTTGCATCCCGAGGCCGCGCGCTGGCTGGTAGCCAACCGCACCTTCAAGGCCATCGGCATCGACACCGCGAGCATCGACTACGGGCCGTCGACGCTTTTTGAAGCGCACCGGGTGCTCTACGAGCGCAACATCCCCGCCTTCGAGAACCTGACCGCACTCGAACGATTGCCGGTGACCGGCGCGTATGTCGTGGCGCTGCCGATGAAGATCGGCGGCGGCAGCGGCGCACCGCTGCGGGCCGTGGCCATCGTGCCGCAGTAAGACGCGGCGCGGTGCGTCAGTAGCCGCGTTCGAAATCCACGCGGTGCAGCAGCGTCTCGCCGCGGTGGAAGCGCCGGTAGTTCTCGACGAACACGTTGACGATATCGGCCGGGAAACTCGGCGCCGACGTGTGGCTCGTGATGAACGTGTTCGGCGTCGTCCAGAACGGCGAGGTCTCCGGCAGCGGTTCTTCGGGAAACACGTCGAGCACGGCGCCGGCCAGGCGTCCGGCGGTCAGCGCGGCCACCAGCGCCGCTTCGTCGACCGTCTTGCCGCGGCCGGCGTTCACGACGACGGCATGCGACGGCAACGCGCCCAGCATCTCCGCATCCACGATGGCGGTGGTCTGGTCGGTGTTGGGCAGCACCGCCACCACGTAGTCGAGGTCGCGCGCGAAGGCGGCCTTGTCGGCGCCGTGGAAGTAGCGGTCCACGTGCCGGCAGTCGCGGCTGCTGCGCGTGTAGCCGTGCACGCGCATCCCGAAGTGTTTGCCGGTCGCAGCCAGGTGCGCTCCGATCGAGCCGACGCCTACGAGCCCGACCGTCTTGCCCTGCAGCGTGCCGGGCAGGGTGGCGTCCCACCGTCCGGCGCGCTGCGATTCCAGGCGCGGCACGATCTTGCGCTCGATGGCGAGCAGGTAGCCGAACACGTACTCGGACATCAGCGGTCCGAAGACGCCGCGGATGTTCGTGAGCACGTAGTCACGCCGCAGCGCCGGATCGAGCATCGGCTCGACGCCGGCCCACGACAACTGCGTCCAGACCAGCCGCGACAGGTGTGGCAGCGCCGCTTTCACCCGCGTCGGGTCGCCCAGCAGGATGTCACTGTGAGCGCCGCGGGCCAGCCCGTCGGCGACCTCGGACGCGGCGACGATGGCGAGGTCCGGGAGATCGGCCGCTTCGATGCGCACACGGTAGTCGTCGGGGTGTTTGGTCAGGATGAGGAGGTGATGCAGGGCCATCGGCGGCACCACTCTATCGCGACCCGGCCCCGGCCGCGGACGGGCGGTTCCGGCGCCGGGTCTTGGGCTAAAATTCGCGGCATGCAGATGCCGATCCGCGCCTCGGTAGCCCTCGCCGCAGCGTTCGTGTTCGCCGCGGCCACCTTCACCCTCTCGGCCCGTCAGGCCCCGGTCACGCGACAGGTGGACGACGCCGTCCTGCTCAAGCCCGCCCCCGGCGATTGGGTGAACCCCGGCCGCGACTACGCCGAGACGCACCACAGTCCGCTCACCCAGATCGACCAGTCGAACGTGAGCCGCCTGGCACCGGCGTGGTCGGTCGAAGTCGGCTCGCAGGGCAAGCTCGAAACGACGCCGATTGTCTGGAACGGCGTGCTCTACGGCACCTCCACCTTCAGCATCGTCTACGCCATCGACGCCCGCACCGGCGCGCTCAAGTGGCGCTGGGATCCGGCACTCGTCAAGGGCGGCATCGCCGACGGCGCCGCTCGCTTCTGCTGCGGTCCCGTGAATCGCGGCGTGGCGATCTACAAGGGCAAGGTCTACGTCGGCCTGCTCGACGGCCGCCTGGTGGCGCTCGATGCCGACACGGGACATGTGGCGTGGTCGGTGCAGACGACGCCCGTCGGCAAGGACTACAGCATCACCGGCGCCCCGCGCATCGTGAAGGGCAAGGTCGTCATCGGCAACGGCGGCGGCGAATACGGCGTGCGCGGCTATCTCACCGCCTACGACGCCGAAACCGGCAAGCAGGCGTGGCGCTGGTTCGTGGTGCCCGGCGATCCCTCCAAGGGACTCGAAGACCGCTCGATGGAGATGGCCCTCAAGTCGTGGAAGGGCCAGTGGTTCAAGTACGGCGGCGGCGGCACGCCGTGGGACGGCATCGCCTACGATCCCGAAGCGAACCTCGTCTACGTCGGCACCGGCAACGGCTCGCCGTGGGCGCGCGACCACCGCAGCGAGGGCACCGGCGACAACCTGTATCTGTCGTCGATCGTCGCGCTCAACGCCGATACCGGCCGCTACGTCTGGCACTACCAGACGACTCCCGGCGACGACTGGGACTACAACGCCGCGCAGCAGATGATCCTGACCGACCTCACCATCAACGGCAAGCCGCGCAAGGTGCTGCTGCAGGCGCCGAAGAACGGCTTCTTCTACGTGCTCGATCGCCTCACCGGTGAGCTGCTGTCGGCGCAGCCGTTTGCGACGGTCACCTGGGCGACGCACATCGATCTGAAGACCGGGCGTCCCGTCGAGACCCCCCCGAAGCGCGCTACGGCAACAAGGCCGTGCGCCTGTCGCCGTCGGCTATCGGCGCGCACCACTGGCCGCCGATGGCCTTCAACCCCGCGACCGGGCTGGTCTACTTCCCCGGGCAGGACACCAGCATGGTCTATCAGAACGTCGAGAAGTTCGACTTCCAGGAAGGCCAGTGGAACACCGGCACCGCGCGCGGCGCCGCCGGCGCGGCGGTGGCCGCGGCAACGACCCCGCCGCCGATGAAGGGCTTCTTCCTGGCGTGGGATCCGGCGGCCAACAAGGAGCGCTGGCGCATCGAGTTCCGCCCCAGCGGCGGCGCGCTCTCGACCGCCGGGCAACTGGTGTTCGTGGGCGACAACGGCGGCGCGTTCTTCGCGCTCGACGCGGCCACCGGCAAGACGCTCTGGCAGCACAAGCTGATGACCGGCATCGCGACGCCCATCACCTACGAGATCGACGGCAAGCAGTACGTGGCGGTGATGTCGGGCGTGGCCGGCGGCAAGGTGTTCGCCTTCACGCTCGACGGGAAGTAGGCGGCACGCGGACGGGCTACCGCAGCACCCGGCCGGCGGCGACCTCATCGAGGAACACCGGCACGGGAAGTACTCGCAGTGGTCCGTCCTTCAGCTCGGCCGTGCCGGTGTAGACGCCGAATCTCTTCGTGACGACGCCATCGGCGATGAGCCCCTTGAGCGGACCGCCGAACTCGCGCTTCCACGCGCCTGACGCCTTCACCCCGATGCCGACCGCGCGCGACGCCCGGCTCCAGACGAAGTCCACTTCGCTGCCGGCCGGCGTCCGCCGGTAGGACAGTTCGCCGCCGATGCCTTGAACGGCAATTGCCGCACGCAGTTCGCCGCCACCTGCAGGAACCGCGCGAACGAGTCGAGGCGACGGACCAGCGCCTCCTGCTGCACCTCTTCGCGCAGGTAGTTGCCGACGTAGGCGTCCATGGTGTCGATGGCGTGTCTACGGTCGCTGCGGATCTGCGGCAGCAGTCCCAGCCTGAGCACGTCGTCCACCACCAGCCTGGTGCCTACTTCGGCGGCGGTGAGGGGAAAGAACTGGCGATTCACCACCCGCCCGGCGAGGAGATCGACGTCGAGCCGCTTCAACTTTCTGGCGCTGGATCCGCTGAGCGCGAAGCGATAGCGGCGGCCCGACTCTGAAATGAGCGCGTGCACCTCGTGCAGGAGCGCCGGCACCCGCTGCACTTCGTCTACGACCACCCAGCTTCCCGGCGGCAGCGCTTCGACCCGTTGCCGGAACGTGTCTGGCCGTTGACTCAACTCGAGAAACAGCGATGTCGACACATACAGGACGTCAACACGCCCGGGGACAGCTTCGACCACTGCCGGCCCGCGGGGCGCCGCGACGCTAGCGGATGCGCGCCCAGGTCAGCGTGCCGGTCGTGCGTCCAGACTCGTTGCGGATCGACAGCTTCAGCGTGTCGCCGCCGTCGGCGAACTCGAAGTAGCGGATGAGATCGGTGCCCGGCCAGTTGGGATTGGTCGAGGCCTCGACGTGGTGCGTGACCTTGCGGGTCGCCTCATCGATCTCGTAGGCGCCGTAGTACGACAGGAAACTGCCATACGCCGCCGCGCGCGCGGCCTCGGTGGCTGGCGACGACAGCCTGGCTCGGTTCACGTAGGTGAGCTGCGCCGCCATCTGGCCGGCCGCGTCGTACATGATCCGTCCGCCGGTGTAGCGGCTCGGCGTGCTGACGCCCTTGTCGTCGATGTTCACGAATGACACCATGCGCCAG
>JANNIB010000062.1:0-13296 GCA_031404695.1 Acidobacteriota bacterium | reverse complement strand
CCGCCCGCTTCCGTCAGCGCGGCCTTGCAGTCCATCATCCCCGCGCCGGTCTTGTCGCGGAGCTGCTTCACCATTTCTGCCGTGATTGCCATTGTGTCGGTCTCCATCGTGGCGCCTGAGCGCCCGTCGCGCGGTGCCGCGCGGTACAAGAAAAGGCCGGCCGGAGAGGGTCAGCTCCCGGCCGGCGCAAGTTGAGCCAGACCAGCCGCCTAGGTCGTGGGGACCGGCGTCACCGGCACGGCCGGCGCGGCCGGCGCGGCCGCCGGAGCGGCAGGAGCGTCGGGGCGCTGCGGGCGGCGGATGGCCGCCGGGCGCACCACGCGGGCGGCCTCGTCGGCGGCCGCCTGTTCGGCATCCGACGCGGCCTGTTCGGCGCGCCGTGATTCACGCTCGGCCTGGCCGTCGAGCACCACGTCGGCGACGCGGGCTGCGAAGAGCTTGATCGAACGCAGGGCGTCGTCGTTGCCGGGGATCACGAAATCGACTTCGTCGGGATCGCAATTGGTGTCGACGATGCCGATCACCGGAATCTTCAGCTTGCGCGCCTCGTCGACGGCAATCTTTTCCTTGCGGGTATCGACGACGAAGAGCGCATCGGGCAGCCGCGACATGTTGCGGATGCCGTCGAGGTTCTTCTGGAGCTTGCGCTTCTCCTTTTCAGCCTTGGCGATCTCCTTCTTCGGCATGACCTCGTAGCGGCCGTCGGTGGCCATCGACTCGAGGTCGCGAAGACGGGCGATGCTGCGCTGAATGGTCGAGAAGTTGGTCAGCAGGCCGCCGAGCCAGCGCTCGTTGATGTAGTACATGCCGCAGCGCGCGGCTTCCGTCGCGATGACGTCCTGCGCCTGGCGCTTGGTGCCGACAAACAGAATCGTCTTGTCTTCGGTGGCGAGGCGGCGCACGTAGGCTTCGGCTTCGCGGAACAGCTTCACCGTCTTGCCGAGGTCGAGAATGTAGATGCCGCTGCGTTCGCCGAAGATGTAGGGCTTCATCTTCGGGTTCCAGCGCTTCGTCTGGTGACCGAAATGCACACCTGCCTCGAGCAGGTCCTTCATCGCGAGTGGGGTCAAGGTTGCTCCGTCCATCGTTCCGCCTAGCGCTTGCTGAACTGGAACCGCTTGCGGGCTCCGGCCAGACCGTACTTCTTCCGTTCCTTCGCGCGCGCGTCGCGCGTGAGGAGGCCGTCTTTCTTCAGCTTTCCGCGCAGTTCGAGATCGAACGAGCACAGCGCCCGCGAGATGCCGAGGCGAATCGCGCCCGCCTGGCCGGCGACACCGCCACCCGCCACCGTGCACAGCACGTCGAACTTCTCGGCGGTTTCGGTGAGCAGCAGCGGCGTCTTGACGGCGATGCGCAGCGACTCGGTGGGGAAGAACTCCGCGAACTCGCGGCGGTTCACCGTAATCGCGCCCGAACCGGGACGCAGGAACACTCGAGCCGTGGACGTCTTGCGCCGTCCGGTCGCGTAATACTGAAGAGCCGCCACGTTAAGCCACCTCGAACGAAGTTGGTTGCTGCGCCGCATGCGGGTGCTTCCCGTCGGCATAGACCTTGAGTTTCGTGTACATCGCGTCGCCCATCGCGTTCTTGGGCAGCATGCCGCGCACGGCTTCTTCGACCAGACGCGCGGGGTTCTTCTGCCGCACGATCTTGGCGCGCTCTTCCCGCAGGCCACCTTCGTAGCCCGAGTGATAGCGATAGAGTTTCTGATCTTCCTTGCGTCCGGTCAGCTTGACCTTCGCGGCGTTCACGACGACGACGTGGTCGCCGGTGTCGATGAACGGCGTGTAGGTCGCCTTGTGCTTGCCCTGGAGCATCCTGGCCGCGGCCGTGGCGACGCGCCCGAGCACCTGGCCCTCGGCGTCGATCACATGCCAGCGTCGCGCCACCGTCTTGGGTGTCGCCACATACGTTCGCATCGTTTCAGTACCCTTCCCGCGCGTTTCTTGCGACGGCAAACCCAAATAATACGCAACCTTCCGGGAATCGGTCAAGCCTGAATCGGGTTCGCGACGAGTTTGGCATCCGTCCACCGCAGCCGCCCCGGGGGCGCCAAAGTTCCGACGCCCTCAACCGTGGAGCGATCACGGATCCGTGAGAATTAGCGGGCAACGCCTTCCACGGCTCTGCTAGGATATGCCGGCCCATGCACAGATCTGCAATCGGCTCCGGGTGGTCCCTGCCCGCTCCTGCACGAACCTTCCGGGCCCTAAGTTGCACGATTCGCTCGGGTTCGGCTCCTGTGACCGGGGCGTCAGGCCGATAGCACCGGTGACGATGAAGACAGTGGGGCACAAGGCCGCGTTCGGAAAAAACTGTCAGTTGGTGTCGGTTTTGTCAGTGATGTTCCTGCCAACAGACCGACACCTGACGACTATCCACCATAGTTTCGGGCGATTTCCGGCCCGAGCCAGAACTCTCGGTGTTGGTACCGCCTTTGCCCTTACCGGCTCGGCGGCCGGTTGGAGCGAGACGCTCCGGCAGAGAGAAGGGAAGGCGTCGTAGTGCTGTTCAACAGAAGCAAGCCGGTGGTGGGGCTCGACATCGGGTCGAGTGCCGTCAAGGCCATCGAACTCAAGAAGTCGGGACGTGGCTTCAAGGTGACGGCCATCGGCGTCGAGCCGGTGCCGCCCGACAGCATCGTCGACGGCGCGATCATGGACGCGGGCGCGGTGACCGATGCCGTCCGCCGGCTACTGCAGTCGAGCCGCTTCAAGGCCAAAGACGTCGTGGCGTCGCTCTCGGGCAGCTCGGTCATCGTCAAGAAGATCAACCTGCCGGTGATGAGCGATGCCGACCTCGCGGATTCCATCCAGTGGGAAGCCGAGCAGTACATCCCCTTCGACATCCAGGACGTCAACCTCGACTACCAGATCCTGACGCCGGTAGCGGAGCGGCAGGGCACGATGGACGTCCTGCTGGTGGCGGCGAAGAAAGACAAGATCGCCGACTACACCGGAGTCGTCAGCGCCGTCGGCAAGAAGACGGTGGTGGTGGACGTTGACGCTTTCGCCCTCCAGAACGCCTTCGAGACCAACTACGTCGAAGACGCCGGCAAGATCGTGGCGCTCATCAACGCCGGCGCCAGCGCCATCAACATCAATCTGGTGTCGGGCGGCACCTCGCTCTTCACGCGCGACGTCGGCATCGGCGGCAATGCCTTCACCGAGGCCGTGCAGAAGGAACTGGGGCTGCCGTTTGAAGGCGCCGAAGACGCCAAGCGTGGCCTGCCCGTCGAGGGCGTGCGGCCCGAAGACGTCCGCCCGGTGCTGCACGCGGTGATGGAGAACGTGCTGCTCGAGATCGAGAAGACGTTCGATTTCTTCAAAGCCACCTCGGCCAGCGACCGCATCGACCGCATCGTGGTGAGCGGCGGGGCGTCGATGGTCGAGGAGTTCGAGTCGGCGCTGCGCGAACGCATGGGCACCGAGGTCGAACGCTTCGATCCGTTCCGCAACGTGCCGATCGACCCGGCCGCGCTTCAGGGCGGCACCGCCGCCGACTACGCGCCGGTGTGCGCCGTGGCCCTCGGCCTGGCGCTGCGCAAGGATGGTGACCGGTGATTCGCATCAACCTCGTGGCCGAGAGGCGGCCGGTGGCCAGCGGCGAGAGCCGCTTCCGGCTCGACGAAGGCAAGAAGATCGCGCTCGGCGGCAGCCTGATCGTGTTGCTGTCGATCGCCTACGCCGGCTGGAGCTACTGGTCGCTGGATCAGCGCGCCACCCAGGTGGAGCGTGACATCGACGCCGCGCGCGTCGAAGAGCAGCGCCTCATCCAGGTGATCTCCGAAGTGCGCGAGTTCGAGGCCCGCCGCGGCCGCCTCGAGCAGCGCGTCTCGCTCATCGAGGAACTGCGCCGCGGACAGACGGCGCCGGTGCACATCCTCGACCAGCTGAGCCGCAGCCTCCCCGACATGGTGTGGCTGACGAAGATGACGCAGAGCGGCTACGACATCACGCTCGAGGGCAACTGCCTGACCCTGACGGCGCTGTCGGATTTCGTCGGCGCCCTCGAACACTCGCGCTACTTCGCGCGCCCGGTCGAGATCATCAACAGCGAAGTGGTGCCGGCGACGCCGACCACCCCGGAAATCATCAAGTTCGTGGTCAAGGCGGGCTTCCAGATGTCGGGCCTCAAGGCCCCGGCTCCGGCCGTCGTGCCCGGCGCGGCTCCGGCCGCGAAGGGAGGCGCCCGTGGCTAGTCTGCAGATGAACAAGCTGCCCTGGTGGGGCCAGCTGCTCGTCTTCACCTTCGTCGGCGCGGCCATCGTCGGCGCCTACTACTACTTCTACGAGCAGCAGGCGCGGGCCGACCTCGACATCCGCGATGCCGAGCTGGCGGCCATCCGCGGCCGCATCGACAAGGGCATGGAGACGGCGCGCAAGCTGCCGGAATTCCGCGCCCAGGTGGGCGACCTCGAAGCGCGGCTCGAGAGTCTGAAGGCGATCCTGCCGGAGGAGAAAGACGTCGCCGAGCTGCTGCGCCGGCTGCAGACGCTGGCCGCGCAGTCGAACCTGACCATCCGCCACTTCCGGCCCCGCGCCATCGCCACCAAGGAACTGCACGCCGAGTGGCCGATCGAAATCGAGGTCGAAGGCGCCTATCACAACGTCGGGCAGTTCCTCGACCGCGTGAGCAAACTGCCGCGCATCATCAACGTCGGGTCGATGGAGATGACCACCGTGCAGCAGCCGCGTCCCGGCGCGACGGTGCGGGTGACCTGCACGGCGATGACCTTCGTGATGAACGACCAGACGTCGACCCCGCAACCTGGAGCGCCGGCCGCCGGTGGGCCCGCGAAGAAGACCGAATGACGCGCTTCTTTTTCACCCTCGTCGCGGTGGGCTGGCTGGGGACCGCGGTCGCGGCCGGCCAGGCGCCTGCCGCCCCGGCCCCGCCGACCGCCGCGCCGGCCGACAACCTGCCGTCGCCGCCGGCCGACTTCTCGTATGCCACCGCCGGCCGGCGCGATCCGTTCACCACGCTCACCCGCGGCAAGTCCACGGTGACCGACAACGTCACCGGCACCCGCCCGGCCGGCGCCGCCGGCATCCTGGTGGACGAACTGGTCGTGAGCGGCATCGTGCTCGCCAACGGCGCCTACGTGGCGATGGTCTCCGGGCCGACCAAACAGACCTACAGCGTGCGCGCGGGCGCGAAGCTACTCGACGGCACGGTGCAGTCGATTACCCCTCGCGCGGTCGTGATTCTGCAGCAAGTCAGTGATCCGCTGTCTCTCCAGAAGCAGCGTGAGGTGCGGAAACTCCTCCGCACCCAGGAAGAGGGCAAATGATGCTCCGGCGAATGGCTCCACTTGTTACGGTTGTGGCGTGTGTCACCGCGCTGGCGGGACACGTCGTCGCACTCCGTGCCGCATCGGGCGACTCGGCCGCGCCCCCGCAGTTGCGCGCGGTCTCCACGCGCGACGACGGCCGCATGAGCGCGGTGGTGATCGAGGCGACCGAACCGGTGGCCTACGTCACCTCGCAGCCCGATCCACTGACCGTGCTGGTCGACCTGCGCAACGTCCGCTCGGGCGGCGTGCAGGCGTCGCCGACTCGCGACGCGACCTCGCCGCTGGGCGTCGTGCGGGTGGAAGAGAGCGTGGCCGCCGACGGCACGCCGCTGGCGCGCGTCCGGGTCAATCTGGCGCGGGCCGCGGTGCACCGCGTGCGCACCAACCGCAACATGATCATGGTCGAGGTCGATCGTGCGACGCCGGTGAGCGCCGTCGCGGCCGCCACCGCCGTCCGCGCCCCCGCCACCGAACTGCGCGCCGTGCGCGCCTCGCGTTCGGGCGATGAAGTGACCGTCGCCATCGTCGGCAACGGGCCGCTCAAGGCGACCACGGTCGAAGAAGCGAAGGACATGCCGCCGCGCCTGCTGCTCGACTTCGAGGGCGTGGCCGCCAGCCGCTCGGTGCCGGCCGTGTTCGGCGTGAACCAGGCCGACGTGACGCGCGTGCGGGTGGCCACCAACAGCCGCGAACCACTCGTCACGCGTGTGGTCGTGGACCTCAAACGCAAGCTGGAATATCGCGTCGAGGGCGCCGGTGCCGACGGCGAGGAAGTGCGCGTCGTGTTCGCGGCGCCCAACGTCGCGGCCGCGCCCGTTGCCGCGCCGGCGGCTGTTGCCGCAGCGCCTGTCACTCCGGCGCCGGTCGCCGAAGTCGTGACGCCCGCGCCCGAGCCGGCCGCGCCGGCTCCGGTGCCCGTCGCGCCGGTGGCCGTGCCCGAACCCGTGCCCGTCCCCGCGTCCGTCGCGGTGGCGCCGGTGACGGCCGCTTCACGTTCGCAGAACGCGACCCAGGAGCCCGACGCCCCGGCCCGGCCGCGCTTCACCGGCCATCCGGTGTCGCTCGACTTCCAGGGCGCCGACCTGCGCGCGGTGCTGCGCACGTTCTCTGAAATCAGCGGCCTGAACGTCGTCATCGACCCGAGCATCAACGGCACCGTCGATGTGTCGCTGCGAGACGTGCCGTGGGATCAGGCGCTCGACATCATCCTGAAGTCGAACAAGCTCGGCTACTTCGTCGACGGCACCATCGTGCGCATCGCGCCGCTGGCGGTGCTGGCCGACGAAGAAGTGCAGCGACGGAAGCTGGCCGACGAACAGGCGCTGGCCGGCGAACTGCGCGTGCTCACGCGGCCCCTCAGCTACGCGAAGGGCGGCGACCTCATCGCCATCCTGACGCGCAGCGCACTGTCGTCGCGCGGCGAGGTGCAGGTGGATCCGCGCACCAACACCGTCATCATCCGCGACCTCCCGGCGCGCCTTACCGCCGCCGACGCCCTGCTCACCGCGCTCGACCTGCCGCAGCCGCAGGTGGAGATCGAAGCGCGGATCGTGCAGACCACCCGCGACTTCGCCCGCAACATCGGCGTGCAGTGGGGTGTGAGCGGCCGGATGTCGCCCGAACTCGGCAACACCGCGCCGCTGGCCTTCCCGAACAACGGCAGCATCACCGGCCGCACCGGCGCCGGGCCGCAGGGGCCCGATGGCGCCCCCAACGGCGTGAACCTCGGCGTCGCCAACGCCACCAGCGCCCTCGGCCTCGCCCTCGGCTCGATCAACGGTGCCGTCAATCTCGACGTCGCGCTGAGCGCGCTCGAGCGGTCGGGTCAGGGCCGGCTGCTCTCGACGCCGCGCGTCTCGACGCAGAACAACGTCGAAGCCGAAATCACGCAGGGCGTGCAGATTCCGATTCAGACCGTCGCCAACAACACTGTCACGGTGACCTTCAAGGACGCCGCGCTCACGCTGAAGGTGACGCCGCAGATCACCGCCTCGAACACCGTCATCATGCGCGTCAACCTCGAGAACGCGGCTCCCGACTACAGCCGCGCCATCAACGACATCCCGCCCATCGACACCCAGCGCGCGGTCACGACGGTGCTGGTCGGCGATGGCGAGACCACGGTCATCGGCGGCATCTATCTGAGCCGCGAACAGTCCGTGCAGGGCCGCACGCCGCTGCTGTCGCGGGTGCCGCTGCTCGGCTGGCTGTTCAAGCGCGACGAGATGAGCGACGAAAGCCGCGAGCTGCTCATCTTCATCACGCCGCGTATCACCAAGGGCTGATCGGCCGAGCGACATCTACGAGGCAGAGGACATCATGCGACTCTCGATTGCGAATCATCGAATCGCCGCGCTGCTGCTGGCAGCGTCGGCCCTGGTCACCTCCGCGTGCGGCGAAGTGGCGCGCACCGGCCGCTCACCGGCCTACGTGCAGATCGTGCGGCTCCAGGCCTCCAGCGGCGCCACGCCCGACGAGTTCGGCGGCACGCTGCTGTCGGACGTCGTGACGGTCATCGAAGTGAAGCGCGGCGAACAAACCTTCTTCGTCGATTCGTTCTTCAACGACATCGGCCAGGCGGAACTCCGCGTCGGCCTGAAGGACCCGGGTCCGGTCGCCGTGCCGACGACCCCGTCGCCGCTCAACGCCGTGACCCTGACGCGTTACCGCGTCGTCTACAAGCGCTCCGACGGGCGCAACACCCAGGGCGTCGATGTGCCGTACGCTTTCGACGGCGGCATGACGATCACAGTGCCGGCGTCGGGCTCCGCCATCGGCGCTTTCGACATCGTGAAGCACACCGCCAAACTCGAGGCGCCGCTGCTGGCGCTGCGCGGCTTCGGCGGCGCCCAGATGATCAACACGCTGGCCGACGTCACCTTCTACGGCACCGACCAGGCCGGCAACGAGGTCACCGTCTCCGGCACGATTTCAATTACGTTCGGCAACTTTGCCGATCCCGAGTAGGACGGAAAGGACACGCGCCGTGACGTTCTCCATGTCTCGCACCCTGTCAACGCTGGTCGCCCTCGCCACCACCGTGGCGTTTGCCGGCTGCACGGTCAAGAAGACCGAGGCGCCGGCCCTCTCGGGACCGTCTGAACTCGGCCTGTCGCTGCAGATCACCGCCACTCCCGACATCCTCGGGCAGGACGGGCTGTCACCGTCGCAGGTGCAGATCGTCGCCCGCGGCCCCGACGGCCGGCCGGCCCGCGCGGTGACGATGCGGGTCGAAATCTACGCCGGCGGCGTGCTCGCCGACTACGGCCGGCTGTCGGCACGCACGGTCGTCACCGGCGACGACGGCATCGCGCGGCTGGTCTACACCGCGCCACCGCCGCTGGCCGAGCCGGTCGACAACTTCACCGTCGTTCAGCTGCTCGTCACGCCGATCAGCGGCGATTTCGCCAACGCCAACTACCGCAGCGTCGACATCCGGCTGGTCCCGCCGACGACCGTGCCGGTCATCATCCCGCCCAATGGAGCGCCCATCGCGTCGTTCATCGTGACGCCGACGCCGGTGACGACTTACTCGCCGGTGCGGTTCGACGCGTCTGCGACGCGCGATGAAGGTGGGCCGTGCGGTGCGCGCTGCACCTACGCGTGGGACTTCGGCGACGGTTCGTCCGGCACCGGCATGGTGACCGGCCACGAGTACCGCACGGCCGCCACCTTCACCGCCCGCCTGACAGTAACCGACGACCGCGGCACCTCGGCCACCACTTCGCAGTCGATCGTCGTGGCGGCCACGGCGGCGCCCAAGGCCGAGTTCACCTTCTCGCCGACCGAGCCGCGCTTCGGCCAGCAGGTGTTCTTCAATGCGGCCGCGTCAACCGCCGCGCCGGGTCACAAGATCGTGTTCTACGAATGGGACTTCGGCACCGGCCGCGGTGGGTCCGGACTGACGGTCGCCAAGCGCTACGACATCGACCTCATCCCGCCTGGCGCCGTGACCGGCGATGAGGCATCCTTCAACGTCACGCTGACCGTGTCTGACGACACGTTCTCCCCGTCCGGGGTGGGCGTGGTCACCAAAGCGGTCAAGATCAAGGTTCCGTAGGCGTCACGTGTCACCGTCCCGTATCGATGAACTCCGACGCCGGGTCCAGAACGACCCGGCGTCGATCGCCTTCGCGCAGCTCGCGGAGGAGTACCGCCGCTCGGGACAGACGGACGAAGCCGTCCGCATCTGCCGCGAGGGCCTGGTACGCCACCCAGGCTATCTTTCCGCCCGGGTGACACTCGGACGGGCGCTGCTCGACCTCGGTCAGATGGCCGAGGCGCGCGGCGAGTTCGAGTTCGTGGTCGCCGAAGCCCCCGAAAACCTGGCCGCGGTGCGCGGCCTGGCGGAGATCTTCCACCGCGACGGCCAGATCGCCGAGGCGCTCTCCTACTACGAGCGGGCGCTGGCGCTCGCCCGTCACGATCCCGAGATCGAAGAGATCGTGCAGCAGCTGTCGCGGCAGATCGGCGTGGCCGCCTCGGGGCCGCCCGGCGGCCTGTCGTTCGAAGAAGCCCACCAGGAACTGCTCTCGGCCGCAGAGCGCGTGCCGCTGGCGCCGCAGAGCGCGCCGCCGCCTCCGTCACGCAACGCCACCGAAGGGTCGACGGCGCCATTTGATTTCGATCGCCTGGTCGCGGCCCTGGGCTCACCGGCGGCGCCACCGCAGCTGGAAGCGGCGGTGGAAGGTCGAGCCGTGCCGGCCATCGAGCTGCCCGAGCCGGTCGACCTCGGTCCCAATCCGTTTGCGGCCCTCGAAGCCGAACTGCGGGCGCACGAACTGCCTGCGCCGGTCGCCGCGGCCGAGCCGGTTGGCCCGGAGCCGGAGGCTGCTCCCGACCCGGCGTGGGAGCCGGCAGCGGTGGGCGAGAACGCGACCGAGGGCTCCGAGCCCGATGCATTCCCGGCGCCAAGCGCCGCGGCTGACGAGATCGTGGCAGGCGACGACACCGTTGCGGAGCCTCCGCCCTCGTTTGCCGAATACCTCGACGACGCTGCGCCGCTGACAGCGGCGTCCGTGCTCGAAGACACGATGCTCGGCGACAGTGCAGAGTTCCTCGACGGGCCCACGGCCCTGAGCGAGGCCGCGGCCCAGCCGGCCGCCGAGGTGACGCCCGACCCGGCGGCGCGTCCGGAGCCCGGGCCCGCCAGCGCGCCTTCCGAAGACGTGCTCGGCGACCTCGAGACCTGGCTGAACACCCTGCACGACCGCTCCACTGAGTAGCCGGCTCCTGCCGGCTCTCATTACCCGCGCTTCTGCCATGCCCCCGCCACCAGACGCCCTGATTGCACGCCTCGTCGCTGCACGAAATGGCATCGGGCCGACCGCGCTGGAGGGCCTGCTCGTCACCAGCCCGGTCAACCTGTGCTATCTGACGGGCGTGGCCGCGTCGGCTGGCATGGCGCTGGTGACGGCGCAGTCGGTCGTGGTCATCGCCGACCACCGTTACCTGACGCAGTTCCGGGAGGCCGCCCAAGCCCTCGACCGGGTGCGTGTCGAGCCGGTGGCGGTGGGGGAGAGCTACGAGTCGACCGCGGCGCGCCTGGTGGCCGGCGCGGCCGTCCCGGTGCTCGGAATCGAGGCCGACCACCTGACCGTCGGCCGCCTCGCCGCGCTGCGCCGCGACCCGGCGCTTGCCGGCCGGGAGATTCGCGAAACGACAGGTTTCATTGAGCGTTTTCGAGCGATCAAAGACCGCTGGGAGCTCGGCCGCCTCCGGGAGGCGGGGGGACGGCTGGCGGAAGTGGCGGCGTGTATACTCCCTGAGGTGTCCGAAGGCCGCTCCGAACGCGACGTCGCCTGGAAGGTCGAGCTGGCGCTCCACGCTGCCGGTTTCGAGCGGCCCGCGTTCGAAACCATCGTCGCCTCCGGCCCCAACGCGGCCCGGCCTCATCACCGCGCCACCGACCGGCGGATCGAAGCCGGTGAGCTGGTGGTGGTGGATTTCGGCGGAGTGCTCGACGGCTATGCCGTGGACATGACCCGCACGGTGGCCGTGGGCGCCGTGCCGGCCGACCTGCGGTCCTGGGTCGCGGCGGTGGCCGAGGCACAGCAGGCCGCCATCGACGTCGCCGCACCGGGCGTCATGCCGTCGACGATCGACGGCGCCGCCCGCGCCGCCCTGGCTCGCCACGGGCTCGCCGAGGCCTTCGTTCATGGCACCGGCCACGGGCTGGGGCTGGACCTGCACGAACGGCCCACCATCGGCCCGCGTGGCGACCACGACGGTCCGATCGCGCCTGGAATGGTCTTCACCGTCGAACCCGGCGTCTACCTGACCGGGCGGGGCGGTGTGCGAATCGAAGACGACGTCGTCGTCACAACATCCGGCGTCGAGCGCATCACCGGCGCGCCGTCGGGTTACGAGGCCCATGAACTCTGACGCCATCAAGGAACTGCTCGACCTCGTTCAATCCCACGATCTCGCGGAGTTCGAACTCGAGGACGGGGACTTCAAGCTGCGCGTGAAGCGCGGCGGACCGCACATCGTCACGCACGTCACGCCCGCCACCGGGCCGGTGGCGGCGCCGCCGCTGCCGGCAACGCCGGCGCCGGCCACGCCGACCGCGCCGGTCGAAGACGGCGCCCAGCTGGCGATCGTGAAGTCGCCGATCGTCGGCACCTTCTACCGCTCGGCCGAGCCCGGCGCCGCCCCGCTCGTCAACGTCGGCGACACGGTGAAGAAGGGCCAGGTACTCTGCATCATCGAAGCGATGAAGCTGATGAACGAGATCGACTCGGAATACGAGGGCGAGATCACCAACGTCTACGTGGAGAACGGCCAGCCGGTGCAGTACGGCGAGCGCATCTTCGCCATCCGCCTGCGCTCATGACACCCGACAGCGGCCGGCGTCGTTGTATCGGGGCGCCGGGCGATGTCGCGCCCACGCGAACCGGGGTCCCCGCCACGCGTCGTCCGCGTGGTGGGGTGGAAAGCGTGGGCCAGACAACACTGTGCCTAGCGGACCGCAGCCCTGAGCGGTCCCGGGCGGAGGTTCGCTAGTGTTCAAGAAGATTCTGGTTGCCAACCGCGGCGAAATCGCGCTGCGGATCATCTTCGCGTGCCGTGAGCTCGGCATCAAGACCGTGGCGGTCTACTCCGAGGCCGACGAGAACTCGCTGCACGTGCGCTTCGCCGATGAAGACATCTGCATCGGCGGCGCGCGCTCGAGCGAGAGCTACCTGAACGTGCCGGCGATCATCAGCGCCGCCGAGATCACCGGCGCCGATGCCATCCACCCCGGCTACGGGTTCCTCTCCGAAAGCGCCTACCTGGCCGAGGTCTGCGAGGCCTGCCACATCCGCTTCATCGGGCCCGACCCGCACGTCATCCGGCTGCTCGGCGACAAGTCGAAAGCCCGCCGCGCCATGAAGAAGGCCGGCTTGCCGATGCTGCCCGGCAGCGACGGTCCGGTCGAGAACGAAGACCGCGCGGTCCAGATCGCGAAGGAGATCGGCTATCCGGTCATCGTCAAGGCGGTCGCTGGCGGCGGCGGCCGCGGGATGCGCATCGTGAAGACCCCGGCCGACCTGTCGCACGCGCTGCGGACCGCGCAGCGCGAGGCCGAGGCGGCCTTCGGCAACGGCGACGTCTACATCGAGCGCTACCTGGACTCGCCGCGTCACATCGAGTTCCAGATCCTCGGCGACCATCACGGGTCGGTCATCCATCTCGGCGAGCGCGAATGCTCGATTCAGCGCCGCCACCAGAAGCTGCTTGAAGAGTCGCCGTCGCCGGTCATCTCCGACAAGGTGCGCCGCAAGATGGGCGCCCTGGTGGCCGATGCGGCGCTGGCGGTGCAGTACACGAACGCCGGCACCTTCGAGTTCCTGATGGACGACAAGGGCCACTTCTACTTCATGGAAGTGAACACGCGCGTCCAGGTCGAGCACCCGGTCACTGAGATGGTGACCGGGATCGATATCGTGCAGATGCAGTTGCGCATCGCCGCGGGCGAGAAGCTCGGGTTGAAGCAGCGCGACATCGTTTTGCGCGGG
>JANNIB010000061.1:0-12806 GCA_031404695.1 Acidobacteriota bacterium | reverse complement strand
CCGCCGAGGTCAGCGCCCTCGCCACCCTTGCCAGGGAACGGCGGATGCACGTGCACATGGACGGCGCGCGCTTCGCCAACGCTCTGGCACGTCTGGGCTGCACGCCGGCCGAGCTGACGTGGAGGTCGGGCGTGGACGTGCTGTCGTTCGGCGCCACCAAGAACGGCGCGATGGGCGTGGAGGCGGTGGTGTTCTTCGACACCGCGCTCGCCACCGACTTCCGCTACCTGCGCAAGCGCACCGGCCAGCTGGTGTCGAAGAACCGCTTCCTCGCCGCGCAGATGCTCGCCTATCTCGAGGGCGATCGCTGGATGCGCAATGCCCGCCACGCCAATCAGATGGCCGATCGCCTGGCGGCCGGATTCCGCGCCCTCCCCGGCGTGCGGCTGCCACTGCCGGTCGAGGCCAACGCGGTCTTCGCGATCGTGCCGCAGGCGCTGCACGAGCACCTCCAGCAGCAGGGCGCGCGCTATCTGGTGTGGCCGGGCGAAGGGCCGGGCACCGACACGGTCGGCGAGGGCGAGGTGTTCATCCGCCTGCTGACGTCGTTCCGGACGTCCGAGGCGGACGTCGATGCGCTGATCGCGGCCGCGCCGCGCTAGGCGCTCGCGCGCGCCTCGAGACTAGAGCATCGCCAGCAGATCGCGCACGGCCTCGCCCACCGTCTCGACGATCGCGCGCACGATCGGCCACAGGTCGCCCTCGGTCGCGACATCCGCCGCCACCGCCGGATCCGACATCACCAGCCACGCCCCAACGGCCACCACCGGCGTCACGCACAGGGCGACGACCCCCACGGCGACGACGGCGCGCCACGTGTAGCGGCGCGAGCGCGAGGGTGTGATGCGGGGCCTGTCCATGTCGACCTGCCGGTGCGTAGGCGAGGAGCATGCCACCGGAGACGACCGCTGCAGATCGAAGATTCCGGCCTGAATCGGCGAGGGGCGAGCCCCGAGCGTCGTGACAACGGCGCGGAGCCCAAGGAACCTGTCCGGATCCGGAACGACAGACGTGTCATTGCCGCACGAGCGGCGCCGGGCCTTCTCCTGCCGACCGGCTCAGCAGCTCGGCCGTGATAACGTGCGGCCGCATGAGGTCCTTCCGCACCTCCCGCTGGCTACTCGCCGGGCTCGTGGCGGGGCTCGTGGCGTCCACCACGACCGTGGCGGCGCTACGCGCGGGGCAGGCGCCGGCGCCAGCGCCGGCCCGCACCGTGCTCGTGAAGGCGGCCCGCATCATCGACGGCCGCGGCGGCGCGCCGCTCGTGAACGGCGGCGTGCTGATTCGCGGCGACCGTATCGAGCGCGTCGGGCCAGCCGCCGGCATGACCGCCGACGACGTCATCGACCTCGGCGGCGCCACCGTGCTGCCCGGCCTCATCGATCTCCACACGCACCTCACCGACGAAGTCGGCACCAACTGGGAGACCAATCTCCTCACCACCACGCCCGGCCGCGCCGCCATCTACGGCGCCGTCAATGCGAGAACCACGCTGCTGGCCGGCTTCACCACCGCGCGCGACATGGGCCCCACCTGGCCCTACGTGGACATCGACCTGCGCTACGCCATCGACAAGGGCTCGATTCCAGGGCCGCGCCTGCAGGTGGCCGGCAACTACGTCTCGGCCACCGGCGGCGCCGGTGACGCCCGCCAGTTCTCGATCTACGTGGACGTGCCGATCGTGCGAAACCTCGCCGACGGCGTCGACCAGGTGCGTCAGGTGGTGCGCACGAATCTGAAGAACGGCGCCGACTTCATCAAGATCCTCGCCACCGGCGCGGTGATGTCGAAGGGCATCCCGCCTGGCGCGCAGCAGTACACCGATGCCGAGCTCGCGGTGGCCGTGGAAGAAGCGGCCCGCTGGGGCAAGTTCGTCGCCTCGCACGCGCACGGCGCCGGCGGCATCAAGGCGTCGCTGCGGGCCGGCGTGCGCACCATCGACCACGGCAGCATGCTCGACGAGGAGGGGGCGCGCCTGCTCAAGGAGAAAGGCGCCTTCTTCGCGCCGACGCTCTACGTGGGCCACACCATCCTCCACGACAACCAGGCGCTCAACATCCCCGCGCATCAGGTCGAACGCGAGAAGGCGATGCAGGGCACGCAGGAACAGGCGTTCCGCGTCGCGCTCGCCCACAAGCTGCCGATCGCCTTTGCCACCGACGCCGGCGTGTTCCCGCACGGCGACAACGCCCGCGAGTTCAAGGTGCGAGTGGATCTGGGCCAGGCGCCGATGGACGCCATCGTGGGCGCCACGCGCATCGCCGCCGAGGCCATGGGCTGGGACGACCGTGTCGGCACGCTCCAGAGCGGGCGCTTCGCCGACCTCATCGCCGTGGACCACGATCCGCTCGCCGACATCACCGAGCTCGAACGCGTCCGCTTCGTGATGAAGGGCGGCGTGGTGTACAAGGGCGGGGCTCGGGTCTCGGGGCCCGCGGGTCGGGAACAGCCATGACGCGACGACGATCGACGGCCCGGACTCTGGCGCTTGCGGCCGCCACGCTCGGCGTGACCCTCGCCAGCGCCTCTGCCCCCTCGGTGGACGAGGCCTTCACCGCCTACTGGGCTGCCGCGTCGGTCGCCGAGGCGGTCGCGGCGGCGCCGGCGATCGTGCAATCAGGCGTGGACTTCGACACGGCGCTGGCGCGCCTGAAGAAGGGCCGCGCCCACGACGGGAGCGCGCCGCGCGGCGTGCAGAAGCTCACGCGCACCGAGGGCGCGACCACGTTCCCGTTCACGGTGGACGTGCCGGCCACCTACGATCCGGCGAAGCGCTATCAGGTGCGCGTGCAACTCCACGGCGGCGTTGGGCGCCCGGATCCAGCCGCGCGCGGCGATGGCTCGATCGGCGCCCTCGCCGGCGCCGAGCAGATCTACGTGCTGCCGCAGGCCTGGGCCGAGGCGCAGTGGTGGTCGCCGGCACAGGACGCCAACGTGGCCGCCATCCTCGACCTCGTGAAACGCCGCTACAACGTGGACGAGAACCGGGTGGTGCTGTCGGGCGTCTCCGACGGCGGCACCGCCGCCTTCTACGTCGCCATGCGCGACACCACGCCCTACGCGAGCTTCCTGCCGCTCAACGGCTTCATCATGGTGCTGCGTAACCGTGACGTCGGCGTCGTCGGCGCGCTGTTCCCGCACAACCTCACCAACAAGCCGTTCTTCGTCGTCAACGGCGGGCAGGATCGGCTGTATCCGGCGGCGCGCGTCGAGCCGTTCCTGACGCAGTTCAAGGACGGCGGCCTGACGCTGCTCTACCAGCCGCAGCCGGAGGCGGGACACAACACGGCGTGGTGGCCGACGGTGAAGGACGACTTCGAGCGTTTCGTCGCCGAACATCCGCGCCAGCCGCACCCGGCGCGTCTCACCTGGCAGACCGACAGCACCACCGCGCGCAACCGCGCGCACTGGCTTGTGATCGATCGCCTCGCCACGCCGCGTCCCGGCGCGGAACTGCCCGACCTCAACAACTTCGTGGCCGGCCAGGAGCCGAACTTCGGCGTGCGCTCGAACGGCATGCGCGTCACGACCGTGCTCGGCGGCTCGAACGCCGAGGCGTTCGGCCTGCAGCCTGGCGACCTCGTGGTGGCCATCAACGGCCGCGATCTGCCCGAAGCCCTCGAGCTGACCGACTTCCTCGGCATCTACCAGCCGGGCGAGGCACTGCACTTCGAGGTCGAACGCGCGCCCACACGGCAGACCGTGGACCTCAAGGGCACCTACCAGCCCACGCTGATGCCGAAGGTCACGCCGCTCTTCGCGGCGCCGCGCGCCGCCGGGCGCGTTGACCTGGTGCGCGACGGCAACACGGTGCGCGCGACCACCCGCGGTGTGGCCGCCTTCACGTTGCTGCTGTCGCCCGACGTCTTCGACTTCAGCCGCCCGGTGACCGTCGTGGCCGACGGCAGGACCGTGTTCAACGGGCCCGTGACCAGGACTGTCGAGACGCTGGTGACGTGGGCCGCGCGCGACAACGACCGCACGATGCTCTACGGGGCGGCGCTGCCGATCACGCTCACGCCGTAGAGCGGCCGTGGCGCAGCGGCGGTGGCGGCGCTACTTCCTGATGTCGGCCCGCTCGACGATCGCCTCGTAGGAGTAGCCCGCGCCGAAGTCCTTGTCGGTCGTGAGCGTGCCGTTCACCGTGACCACGTCGCCGGCCTTGAGGTCGGCGGCGCTGGTCACGACCAGGTCGTGCGTGCCGTCTTTGACCACGCCGCTGCCATCCTGCAGGTGATACCAGTTGGTGCCCATGATGGCGAGGTTGACCTTCACGATCTGACCGCGCAGCACGAGCGGCTTGCCGGAGAGGGCCTTGCGCGTCGCCCACACGTCGGCGATCTTGACACTGCCCGGCGTGGGCGCAACGGCGGCAATCAGCGTCGGCTCTTCGGGCTCCTCGGAGGCTGCAGACCCGCTGCCGCCGTGGCTGCCGGTCATGGCCGGTTCGCCCGCGCTCGTCGGTACCGCACTCGCCACGACCGGCGTCCCGTTCATCACGACGTCGCGCACGAAGTAGATCTCGCTGAATTCGCGGTTGAGTGTGCGGCTGCGGAAGTTCCGCATTGGCATGTCCACAGCGGCGCTGAGCGTGGCGCCCGGCACGACCTGAAACTCGGCGGCGGCCACCCACGTCTCGGCGTTGGCGCTCGTCAGGCGCGCGTAGGTGTAGCCGCCGGCGTTCATCGTCTCGGCGACAACGCCCGTGACCGTGCTGGCACCGGCGTCACTGCTGGTTGCGGATCCGGCGGTCGCTTCAGGTGCGGGGGCCGACGATGGCACCGGCGCGCCGTCGTTCGAGGGCGTGGGCGAGGCGGAGCACGACACGCACGACAGCGCGACGACGACGAGACATGCGCGATTGAACACGAGTCACTCCAGGTCGCACGAGAGGCGGCGACGCCCTAACGATACTCCGCTCTACCTCGGCGGTGCGAGGCGCGCGGAGAAGCACGCGGAGAAGCGCTTGACACGGGTTCACGCGAGGCGTAGGGTTCAACTAGATGCTGCGATCGCCGCATGGCGAGGGGCCCGCGACATCGTCCGACACCAAGGCCCCGGCACGGAAGGGAGGTCGCACGATGACAGCCGTCGCGAGCGAGGATCCACCGGGCTCCGTACAGTCTTCGTAAGCGCGCGTTCCTGCGCGCACGTCACAGTCGCCCCAGGCTGATCGCGCCACCAGGACTGGTCGTCCGGTCCGGTTCTTCCGCGTGCCATACGGCGCGCCGATCCGGGCACGGCGTTCGAACGCCATGGTTGACGACTGAGACACGCGCGTGCGGCACCCGCGATCTTGCGAAGCACCGCACGGACCGACAGCGGCTCACGCTGCAACGTGAGCAGGAAGCGGGCACCCCGACGATCGGGTGCCCGTTTTCCTTTTCAGCGACTGACGCCCGGTCTCAGCGTGCCGTGGTCAGCGGCGACGCGATGTCGAGCGCCTTGGCGGCATCGACGGCCAGGCGCACGTCGAGAATCGCCGCCAGCGTCGGGGCAATCTGCGTCATCTTCACCACGCCGAGGGTGCCGCGCCGGCTGACGGCCGGTCCGGCCATCACCAGCGACGAATGCAAGGCGGTGCGATCGGGCCCGAAGCCGTGGCCGCCCTTGTTCGACGCCGCTTTCACGAGCACGTCGTGTGCCGGACTGGTGTAGAAGCCGTCCACCACGTCGAGCCCGAAGTCGGCATCGGGATGCGACCCGCGCGCCGCCAGGGCCTTGCGGTCCCACACTTCGCGGATGCCGTTGGCCGGATCCTTCCGCAGCGTCTCGAGCAGCTCGGCGACGCGCGGGCGATCGGCCTCCTGCTTCACGAACACGTAGCCGGAGCCGCCGCTCGAGTGGAACCAGGCGCGCCAGTCGGTCACCGCGCCCCGCTCGTTCACCGTGATGAGCCCCGCCTGCTTGAGCGCGGCGTTGGGCTGAAGCTGCCGCTCGAGCGGCAGGAAGCCGTGATCGGAGACCACCGCCACCGTCGTCGTGCCGGCGCGTCCCGAGGCCCGCGCGGCCTCGACGATCTCGCCGACGTAGCCGTCGATCTGCTGCATCGTTTGCAGCGCTTCGGGCGAGCCCGGCCCGAAGGTGTGCTGCGCGCTGTCGAGCCCGATGAGATGCACGAGCAGCACGTGCGGGTCGTGCGTCTTCACGATGTAGGTCGCCAGATCGGTACGATCGCGGTCGGTCTGCGGCCACCCGAACGGCTTGCCGCGCACGTTGGCCGCCGCGTCGAGCAGGCCCGCCGGCTGCGACAGCACGCGCAGCATCTCGAGGCTCTCTTCGTGCTTCGAGCCGATGTACTCCGGCGCATTGACGTCGAGGTCCATGCCGATGGTCACCGGCCACGTCACCGCCGCCGCGCGCAGGCCGCGGGCCCGCGCCGCCATCGGCAGCGTCGGCACCTTGATGGCGTTGGCATACCAGTACCAGGCGTTGTTCGAGCGGCCCTCGGGATCGAGGATCTGGTTGTCGTAGATGCCGTGACGCGCCGGCTCGACACCGGTGATGAGGGTCGTGTGCGACGGATAGGTCACCGTCGGCAGCACGCCGACGACGCCGTCAGCCCACACGCCGGCCCGCGCCAGCCGGCGCAGGTTCGGCGTCTGCGCTTCGAGGGCCGGACTCGTGTAGCTCGACGGCATCAGGCCGTCGATTGAGATGAGGATGACGCGGGCGTCGACGGACTGTTGCGCCGACGACTCCGGGATGCAGAGCAGCGCCAGCCCGAGGGCGGCAAGAGACGTGAGATAGCGATACATGGACATGTCTCCCTAGAACGAGAACCGGGCGGCGAGCTGGAACTGGCGGGCGGTCTCGGCCGCCGTGGCCGTGTTGAAGTTGGCATTGGCAGTGGCGTTGGGCCCCCAGGTGCGGTTCACGTTGGTCGGGTTCAGCCGATTCGTGAGGTTGAAGCCCTCGGCGATGAGCTCGAACGTCCGTCCGCCGATCGAGACCGAGCGGTCGAGCCGCAGGTCCACGGTGACGTAGCCTGGCAGCGTGAAGCTGTTGTAGCTCTGACCCGACGGCCGGTCGTTGAAGATGGTGTCGCCGTTGGTGTCCTGCCCGGTGGTGGCATTGAAGCGGAAGCCATCCGAGGCGATGAGGCGCGACGACAGTTTCCAGCCGTTCACGAGCGCACCGGCGAGGCCGGTCGCGCCAGACAGCGACGGCTCCCACACGGCCGTGGCCGAGAAGCGCTGCCGCATGTCGAAGTCCGACGGACCGTCGTCGGCCGAGATGTCCTGCGGATCCGATGGCGAGGTGAACACACCGAAGCCGATGAAGTCGTTGACGAAGGCGGTGCCACGGGTCTTCGACAGGTGGTACGACAGCTGGAGGCTGTAGCCCGACGAGTAGCGCTTGGTCAGCGTGCCGACGAAGCCGTCGTAGCGCTGCTCACCCACCGACGACGAGACGAAGATGTTGCCGAAGCGCGGGTCGGGGCGATTGGCGGTGGACCACTGCCGTCGGCCGTCAGGCAGCACGCCCACCTGCCGCAGGTTCTCGTTGAGCGCCAGCGGCAGGTTACTGGTCTTGTTGCCCTGGTAGGTCAGCGACACCGCGACGTCCCTGAACAGCTCCTGATCCCAGGTGGTGAACCAGCTCGCCACCTGCAGGTCTTCGAAGTCGTCGTCCATCACGCGGACGTCCGAGACCACGCTCACACCAGTGGGCGGCTGCACCTTGCCGCGCGTGAAGGCCGGAGCGCCGACGGTGGTCGGGGCGACGTTGACGTTCACGACATCGACACCGTTGCCGCGCAGGAACGTGTTGTAGGTCTGGGCGACCACGACGTTGTAGTAGAGGCCGGCGCCGGCGCGCAGCACCGTGCGGCCGCTGCCGGTCGGGTCGAACGCCAGGCCCAGACGCGGCGCCCAGTTGTTGCTGTCGGTCGGGAACGCCGACGTCTGCGGCAGCGCCGGATTCGGGTTGGAGTCGGGCCGCCCGAAGTACTCATAGCGCAGGCCGACGTTCAGCTTCAGCTTGTCGGTGAGGCGGATGTCGTCCTGCACGAAGTAGCCCTGATTGAAGGTCTTCGCCGTGAAGTATTCGGCGCCAATCGCCTGGGTGAAGCGCGAGTAGGAGTAGGGCCGTCCGGTCGAGGGGTCGATGGCGCCCTGCTCGGTCAGCAGGAACTGGTCGAGCGGCGTCACGGCGCCGCGGCCGCCCGTGACCGGCGCGAGCCCGCCGAACACGAACGCGCCGTTGATGTTGGTGGTCCGTTCCTTGAAGCTCACCGGCAGCAGGTCGATGCCGGCCTTCACCGCATGCCGTCCGGCGGTCCAGGTGAGGTTGTTGACGATGTGGATGCCGGCCTCGCGCGTCTTACGGGTGCCGTTGGCGTTGCCGTTGAAGCTGCCGACGCCGCTGATGTCGATGTTCGGCGCATCCGGATCGGCAGCCACGCCGTTTTCGATGCTGCGCGTGGCATAGAGCACGCGCGCCTCGTTCACGAGGTTCGGCCGCAACACCGAGACCAGCTGCGCGGTGTAGGAGAACGGGTTCTCGTCGAAGCGCGTCGCCACCTCGCGCGAGATGAGGCCGCCGTTCAGCGGCGACTCGCGGTCGTAGTAGTAGTTGAAGCGGAACGAGACGCGGTGCGCGTTGTTGACCTGCGTGTCATTCCTGGCCGTGATGGTGTGCGCGCGGAAGGTCGACGTAAAGGCGCCGATGCTGCCGGCCGGGATGGCGAGCACTGCCGCGTTTCCAGGCGAAATCGTGGACACGACCGGCAGGTCCTGCGACCACCGCTCGTAGCTCAGGAAGAAGAACGAGCGGTCGCGCACCAGCGGGCCGCCAGCCGTGAGCCCGTAGTTGTAGCGCTGGAACTCCGGCTTGGGGGCGGTCGGAGCCAGCAGGAACGGCCGCTCCGCCAGCCAGTCCTGGCGCGTGAACAGGTAAGCCGAGCCTCGCAGGGCATTGCTGCCCGAGCGGGTAAACGCGTTCTGGATGCCACCGCCCACCCGGCCGAACTCGGCCGAGAAGTTGGTGACGGTCTGGAACTCCTGCACGGCCTCCTGGCTGATGACGAGGTTGCGGGCGCCGCCCTGCAGGTTGTTCGAGACCCCGTCGACGTTCATCTGCCGCAGGCCGAGGCCGCCGTAGACGGTGCTGGGCGTGCCGGTGCCCGAGCCGCCGCTCGAGAGCGGCGGGGCGTTGACGCCGGGCTGCAGCACGAAGAAGTCGAGGATGCTGCGGCCGATGGTCGGCACGGCGCGCACGGTGCGCTCGTCGTAGGTGTTCGACTGCACCGTGCGGCCGACTTCCACGGTGGGCTGGGCGGCCGTTACCTGGACGGCTTCCGAATAGGCCGTATTCGACATCTCGAACTCGATGGTCAGCACCTGGCCGGCGCGGAGCGTCAGCCCCGTGCGGTTCATCCCGGCGAGGCCGGGCGCCTCGACGAAGACCACGTATTCACCAGGCGGCATGAGCGGCATGCCGTAGCGGCCCTGGGCGTCGCTTGCGACCGACCGTTCGTAGCCGGTGCCGGCATTGAATGCGCGCACTGTCGCCCCGGCAATCGGCGCGCCGCGGTCCGACAACCGCACCACGCCTTCGATGATTCCGTCAATCGCCTGCCCCTGTCCGTGAACGATCGCCGGGATCACCAGCATCACCATCGCCATCACGGCCCATCTCACTCGTGCCTGCATCTCGCCTCCTGAAGCGGTCGTATCGCGACCGTGTTCATTGGGCCATGCGGGTGTGTCGTGGCTGTCTCGCCACGACGGCGATGGTGCGACGGTGTGGCAACAACGACGCGTCATCGCGTTTCTTCACCGTGCCGAGCTGCGGCGATCACGATCCGGTCACAACCGATCGCTAGCATCCTGGCGACGCTGCGATCCCGCGCGCCGACGCTTTCCATCGAGGAGTTCCCATGACCCGTACCGCACTCGTCGCCGCGACGAGACTCGACGCGAGCCCACGCCGCTCGTGCTCGGCCACCGTGGCGCCACCGGCTACCTGCCGGAACACACGCTGGCCTCCTACGCGCTTGCGATCGAACAGGGCGCCGACTACATCGAGCCGGATCTGGTCGCGACGAAGGATGGCGTGCTGGTGGCACGTCACGAAGTCGACATCACCGACACGACCGACGTCGCGCTGCATCCCGAGTTCGCCGCGCGCCGCACGACCAAGACGATCGATGGCATCACGACGACCGGCTGGTTCGCCGACGACTTCACCCTGGCCGAAATCAGGACGCTTCGCGCCGTGCAGCGTCTGGTTTTCCGGCCGCAGCAATACAACCGCGTCTACCGCATCCCGACCCTCGCCGAAGTAATCGAGCTCGCGCAGTCGGCGCGCAAGCTCAAGGGCCGCGTCGGCGGCGTCTACCCCGAGACGAAGCACCCGACCTACCATCAGTCGGTCGGTCTGGCCCTCGAGCGCCGGGTGCTCGAGGTGCTGACGCGCTACGGGTGGAACCGGGCCGGCGCGCCGGTGTTCATCCAGTCGTTCGAAGTGGCCAACCTCAAGCAGCTCAACAGCATGACCTCGGTGCGGCTGGTGCAGCTCATCGACGCCAACGACGTGCGCCTCGACGGCTCGATCGACTCGACCGGCTACGGCCCCTACGACTTCGTGGCCGCCGGCGACCGCCGCACCTATGCGGACCTGGTGACCCCGGCCGGACTCGCCGAGATCGCCACCTACGCCGACGGCCTCGGCCCGTGAAAGCGCTACATCATCGGCGCTCGCGGCCGCGACCTGAACGGTGACGGCGCGGCCGACGACGTCAACAACGACGGCGCCTCGAACGACGCCGACCGCACTGCCACCGGCCCGACCTCGCTCGTCGATGACGCGCACGCCGTCGGTCTCTTCGTGCACGCCTACACGTGGCGCAACGAAGCGCGCTATCTGCTCTCGAACTACGGCGACGACCCGGTGCAGGAATACCTGCAGTTCTACTGCCTCGGCGTCGATGGCGTCTTCAGCGACAACCCCGACACCGCGGTCACGTCGCGCACGTTGTTCTGGTCCACGCCGACGGCTTGCCGCCCCTGGCGCAGGTAGGCACCTGACGCTCGTCTGTCGGGCCACGGCCGGTGCCGTGGCCCGCCTCTTCGGCTACGGCGCGGTGGCGTAGACGGCGTTCGACAGCAGCGTCGGCCCCGAGGCGTCGCGAACGACGAGCGCGAACCAGCGGGCGGCGCCCGCCGGCCATGCGAACACCTGCGGCGTGGCCGTCAGAGACACGGTGCTCACGACCTTGCCGTCGACGATCCACTCGAGGCCCTGCCCATCGGCGCCGGCCACGGTCGCCATGAGGCGCAGCGGTCGGCCGGCCGCCACCGTTCCCCCCATTTCGATCCGCCGGCCGTCCTGTTCGGCGTGGAAGTCCAGCAGCGCCGGGCCCGCTGGTCCGCGCGTACGCACGTAGACCCGTCCCGCCTTCAGCCCCTCGACCAGCGCCGCTTCCGAGAGTCCCGCCGCCCACACCACGGTGGCCGGGCGTCCGAGCGTGCGGTCGGCGTCGTCGTCCACCGTGTGTTCATCGCTGCCGCCAACGGCCGTGAGGCGGTGTCCGGCTGACAACAGGCGCGCCCAGAACTCCCATCCCGAGAGCGGGCCGGATGCCGCATCGCCGTTCACGACCTCCACGCCGTGCACGTGGCCCATCACGTCCGGTCGGGTCACGTTCCAGCCGCAGCCCATGCACGCCTCGCCGTCAGGCAGCCGCGGGTGATTGATCGACACGAAGGCGCCGGAGGCGGCAATCGGGGCCAGGATCCCGGCCGGTGACGCCTCGGGCGAGGGCAGGCGGAAGTCGTGGAAGGCCCGCTCGCCCACCGTGTTGGCGTGCCCGCGATAGGTCGTCACTTCCCGTCCGCGCAGGAGCAGCAGGTCGTCGTAGAACGGCTGCAGGCGGTCGAGGTCGAGCCAGTGACTGGCGGTGTTGTGGTCGGTCACCGCCACGAAGTCGAGTCCGGCGGCCACGGCGGCGTCGGCCACCCGGTGCGGCGGCGTGCCTACGGCGCGGCCACGGCGTGACCGGGCGCGGCCGTCACTGTGGCCGGTGTGCGCGTGCAGGTCGCCCACCAACCAGCCGGGCTCGCGTCCGGCAATCGCCGCGCCCTCGGGCAGGTCCGAGTCGAAGAGACGCACCTCGAGGTCCACGGTATCGGTGCGGCCCCGGCGGATGTTCGGCACGCCGAGAATCACCGCCCACGCGCCGGGCTCGATCGAGCCGGGCAGATAGCCCTGGGAGGCACCGAGCGCCGAGACCCAGATCGTCGAACGGGATCCGCCGCTCCAGCCACGAAGTCCCGACGGACTGCGCAGGCCCAGGTCGACGACGGTTCGCGCCTCGGTCCCGGACACGCGATAGCTGACCTCGACCCGTCGCGTGCCAAGGGGCACCTCGAATGGCTGCTCAATCAGCCGCTCGTAGTCGGCATCGGTCAGCGTCCGCGTGAACGTCAGCCGGCGGGGCTCGCCGACCGGTGTCTGCGAGTCGAGCGCGGCGGCACCGGGCGCCGGTCCAGTGGACGTGACGGCAAGCGTGACGACCGCCACGAGAGCGGCACTGCGAAGCATCACGAGCGGGTTCCTTCGGAGGGCGCCGGTACCCGACATACGCGGGCACCGGCACCCGGCCTTCGCTTAGAAGTGCAGCCGCACCGAGAACTGCATCGCGCGCGGGTCCCCTGCCAGCGATGAGATGGTACCGACATTGGCGCCCGTGATGTCGGAGTTGGGGTTGCCGAAGTTGGCGCGGTCGTACATGTTGAACACGTCCCAGCGCAGGGTCGCGGCGATCCGGCTGGTGAAGGCGACGCGGCGCTGGAGGCTCA
>JANNIB010000060.1:0-20366 GCA_031404695.1 Acidobacteriota bacterium | reverse complement strand
GAAGCGGTGCGTGATCTGGATGTTAGCCCGCATCTCGGTACAGACCGGGTAGATCGTATACAGAAGTCTGGGCACATCGTTTACACCAGGAGGATGCCCTGGATGGAGACGAATGTCAGCAAGGAACGGCTCGCGTTTGTGCGAGACCTCGCGAGCGGCCACTGGTCGATGACCGAGCTGTGTGAGCGTTACGGCATCACGCGGCCGACCGGCTACAAGTGGGCGGCGCGCTACGACACCAGCGGGTCAGGTGGTCTGGCGGATCGGAGTCGCGCGCCGATCACGTGTGGACATGCGACGAGCGACGCGCTGGTCGGGCGGATTCTGCTGGCCCGGCGCGAGTACGGGTGGGGGGCTAAGAAGCTCTTGCAGGTGCTGCAGACGCGGTTCCCGGCGGAGGCCTGGCCGGCGCGCAGCACGGTCAATGCGATCCTCGACCGGCACCACTTGTTGCACAAGAATCGGCGGCGTCGCAAATGGGCGCATCCCGGCGTGGCGCCGTTGGTCACCCAGCGCCCGAACGAGGTCTGGCCCGCCGACTTCAAGGGCCAGTTCCGGACCGGCGATGGGCGCTATTGCTTCCCGCTGACGATCACCGATCACTTCAGTCGCGCGGTGCTGACCTGTTACGGCCTGCGCACGGTGATGACCCGCGACGTGAAGCCCGTGTGGCGCGCGCTGTTTCGCGCGGTCGGCCTGCCCGACGCCATTCGCACCGACAATGGCCCACCGTTCGCGTCGACGGGCATCCATGGGCTGACAGGCCTCAACGTCTGGTGGATGCAATTGGGCATCGTGCATCAGCGCATCACGCCGGCGAGCCCGCAGGAGAACGGCACCCACGAACGCATGCATCGGGAGCTCAAGCGCGAGACGACCCGGCCCGCTGCCGCCACGCTGCGGGCGCAACAGCGGCGCTTCGATGCGTTTCGTCAGCGCTATAACGACGAGCGGCCGCATGAGGCTCTCAACGGGGATACCCCAAGCGCACGCTGGTATCCCTCCGCGCGTCCGTTTCCCGAGCGCCTCGCCGCACCCGCGTACCCGGCGCACCTGGAGGTCCGACGCGTCAGCACCGCGGGCACCTTCCGTCTCGGCGCGCGCCGGCAGCCCTTCCTCAGTCATGCCCTGAGCGGACAGGACGTCGCGCTCGAGGAGGTCGATGACGGGATCTGGAATATCGTGTACTACCGCACGCTGCTCGGAAAGATCGACGAGCGCACGTCGCGGATTACTGGAACGAAGCCCGGCAAGTAAGGTGTAAAGGATGTCGCCGGACTTTTGTTAACGATCATCCCGTCCGTTCAGACGCCCGGAAAGAACCGGCGGTGGGCCAAGGCCAGCATCTCGAGATTCTCCTTCGGTATCTCCGTAGGCCGCAACCTCGCTGATCAGCACCCCGCCGCGCTCTTCCAGTTCTGAGCAAACCAAGCCGATGCCGCGGGCCTCGCACCATGGCCGCGGGTTCGAGGACGACCCTACGCGCCGAGCTGGTCGGCCAGGTCGTTGAAGTCCTTCGCTGAGATGTCGACCTCCGGGTCGGCTTTCAAGTCCGGCTTCCCGTTCGGCCCGAATTCGAGCGGCCTGACGACAAATGCGGTCCGCAGGCCGACGCCCTTCGCGGCCCGCAGATCCCCCGAGTGGGCCGCCACCATCATGACCTCAGCCGGCTGGAGGTCGAGAAAGTCCGCGGCGGACTGGTAGACCTCCCGATCAGGCTTGTAGTGGCGGACGAGTTCTGCGCCAAGGATGCAGTCCCACGGGAGTGCCGAGTGTTTCGCAAGATCGGTCATCAGCGAGATGTTGCCGTTGGAGAGCGGTGCGATGGTGAACCGCTTCTTCAACCGCGTCAGCCCAGCCACCGCGTCCGGCCAGGGTCGTAACCGATGCCACGCACGATTGAGCGCGTCGGTCTCGGCTTCCGACAGTCCGGTGATGGCAAAATCGACCAGGTTCTTGTCGAGGATCATCCGGTGCAGACCATCCAGCTTCGTCCACGGCATGGCACCGGTGCGCACGCGGTTCATACTCGGGGCGTAGCCGGCGCGCCAGGCGTCGGCGAACTTCGCGCCGTCCACCGTGAGGCCCTTTCGCTTCGCCAACTGCTCTGCTTCCAGGCTCACGGATGTGCGCCAATCAACGACCGTGCCGAACGTGTCGAAGACGAGTGCCTTGACGGATGCGAACTGCCGGTTCGGCCCGGCATTCTGTGCGCTGACGGTCCCGACCGCACGCCCGGCCGCCAATGGTGCGGCGACCAACGATGCCGCGCCTGAATGCAAGAACTCTCGACGTGGAATCGTCGCGAAGCGATTGGTCATGGCGTCACCCCCGTTGGCTTCGACAAGGTCTAAGCGCGTGCTCTCTCAAAGCAAATGCCCGAGGAGAAGCCCTCGGGCATCAGTCAGCGGGAAGCAACGGCCACTACAGGCCGGTCTTCTCGGTCTTGGCCGCGTTCTCTTCCTGCAACTTCACGCCGGCGTCGTAGGCCTTCTTCACTTCGTCGTTCTTCCACTCGATGATGGCCTGCGTGCGCATGCGGGTCAGGTATTTGGCGAACTCGCCGCGTCGCTTGCTCTCGAACACCTGCTCCGACACCGCCTCGCGGGCCTCTTCGAGCGTCTTGGTGGTGCCCTCCACGCGGGCATCCACCTTCAGGATCTGATAGCCGCGCGGCGTGCGCAGCACCTGCGTGATCTCGCCCACCTTGAGGGCCGCCAGTTCCTTCTGCAGCTCCGGCGAGATGTCGGCCCAGGGAATCTCGCCGAGCAGGCCGCCGTTGGCCTTCGACGACGAATCAGACGCATCGGCCGCCATCCGCGGGAACGGCTCACCCGCGATCAGACGCTTGTGCACCTCGGTGGCCTTGGTGCGGGCTTCTTCGTCGAGGCCGACGTTCACGCCGTCGCCGGTGGTGGGCACCGAAACCAGGATCTCGCGCAGGGTGACCTGCGGCGTGGACGCGAACGCGTCTTTGTGCGCGTCGTAGTAGGCCTTGACCTCCTCGTCGGCGACGCTGATCTTGCCCATCACCTCGGTCTGCTGCACGCGCGACACCAGCATCTGCTTTTCGAGCTGACGGCGCAGATCGAGCATCGTCATGTTCTCGCCCTTGAGCGCCTCGGCGAACTGCTCGTCGCTCTCGATCTTGTTTTCCTTCTTGATGTTGTCGATGATGCCCTTGAACTGCTCGTCGCCCATGGCGTAGCCGAGCTCCTTGCCACGCTGCAGCAGCAGCAACTCGTCCACCGCATCCACGATCACCTGCGGCGTGACCTCCGAGAGCAGCTTGGCCAGCGCCGCGTCGTCGCCGCGCAGCCCCTGCACTTCGGGACGCTGCCGCAGGGCCGCGATCTGCCGCTGCTCGAGGTCGGACTTGGTGATGATCTCGCCGTTCACCTTGACCAGAATCTGCTCGATGATGTCGGCGGCGCCGATCGTCGAGCCGGCGGCGACCAACAGGGCGAGCGCGAGTGCAATGGTGAGCAGGTGCTTCATAGTGAGTCTTTCCAGCTTAGCGTAACCGGACCACGTAGATTATTCGTCTGACAGCGCCTCGAGCACCCCGAGCACGCGCTCGAGCAGGCCGCCGTCGCTCTTGGCATCGGTGGGCGCGGCGCGCGTGATCTCGGCCTTCGAGAACCCCGCCGTGACCTCCCCCGCCGTGGCCCTGGCCGTCCACCAGGCCGCCCTCGACTTCTTGCCCGCCGGCGCCGCCTCCGCCTGCCGCAGGTCCTGTTTGAGGCTCCCGGGCGGGATGAGTTGCAGTTCGGGCCGGGCCCGCACCAGGTTGACCAGCCGCGGCAGGTCCACCTTGGCGCGCTCCCTGAACTTGTAGACGACGAGCGAGCCTTCCCGGTCGATGGTCTCGAGGCCGAGCCGATCGGCCCCCACCCGCACCCGGCCGTAGTGCGCCAGATTGATGACGGCCGGCGGCGGCGCCCCGTAGCGGTCGCCCAGCTCGTCGAGCAGGGTCCGGATGTGGTCGTCGGTGCGCGCCGACGCCATGCGGCGGTAGATCGACAGCCGCTGGTTCATGTCGGGCATGTAGTCGTTGGGGATGCGCAAATCCACCTTGAGGTTCACGATCGCCCGGGCGTCGTCGTCGAGGTCTTCGCCCTTCAGTTCCTTGATCGTGTCTTCGAGCAGCTTCATGTACATCTCGAAGCCCACCGCGTCGATCTGGCCGCTCTGCTGGCCGCCCAGCAGGTTGCCGGCGCCGCGAATCTCGAGGTCGAGCGCGGCGATGCGGAAGCCGCTGCCCAGATCGCTGAATTCCTTGATTGCGGCCAACCGCTTCTTGGCCACCGGCGACAGCGCCTCTTCGGGTGGAATCAGCAGGTACGAATACGCCGCCCGATCGCTGCGGCCGACGCGGCCGCGCAGTTGGTAAAGCTGCGACAGGCCGTAGCGGTCGGCGCGGTTGATCACGATCGTATTGGCGTTGGGGATGTCGAGCCCGTTTTCGACGATCGTGGTCGACAGCAGCACGTCGTACTTATGGGAGACGAAGTCGAACATCGTCTTCTCGAGTGCGTCCTCCCCCATCTGGCCGTGGCCGACGACCACGCGCGCCTCCGGCACCAGGCGCGTGATGAGGTTGGCCATCGAGAAGATCGACTCGATGCGGTTGTGCACGAAGTAGACCTGGCCGCCGCGAGCCAGTTCCGTGCGCAGCGCGCGTGTAATCACGCTGGCGTCGAACTTCACGACGTGCGTCTGAATCGACAGCCGATCCTTGGGCGGCGTCTCGATGACCGACATGTCGCGGATGCCGACGAGCGACATGTTCAGCGTGCGCGGGATCGGCGTGGCCGTGAGCGTCAGCACGTCCACCTTCTTGCGCATCTGCTTGATGCGTTCCTTGTGCGCGACGCCGAAGCGTTGCTCTTCGTCCACGACGAGCAGGCCGAGATCGCGGAACACGACGTCCTTCGAGAGCAACCGGTGGGTGCCGACGAGGATGTCGAGATGGCCGCCGGCCAACTGCTGAAGCGTGGCGGCCTGCTCGGTCTTGGAGCGGAAACGCGACACCATGTCGACGCGCACGGGGAAGGCGGCAAAGCGGGCCTTGAGCGTCTCGTGGTGCTGGAAGGCGAGCACCGTCGTGGGCGCGAGGATCGCCACCTGCTTGCCGTCCATCACGGCCTTGAAGGCGGCGCGCAGTGCCACTTCGGTCTTGCCGTAACCGACATCGCCGCACAGCAGGCGGTCCATCGGCGTGGACGACTCCATGTCGCGCTTGATGTCGGCCACGGCGCTGGCCTGGTCGATCGTCAGGTCCCAGGGAAACGCCGCCTCGAACTCCTCCTGCCAGTGCGTGTCGGCTGCAAAGGCATGACCCGGCACCGCCTTGCGCGCGGCGTAGAGCTTGAGCAGCTCTTCGGCCATGTCGCGCATGGCCTTCTTGACCCGGGTTTTCGCCTTCGCCCACGACGCGCCGCCCAGGCGATCGAGCGCCGGACGGCTGCCGCCGGTGTACTTCTGGATGAGATCCAACCGTTCGACCGGCACGAACAGCTTGTCGTCGCCGTGGTAGCGCAGCTCGAGGAACTCGTGCGCGCTGTCGCCGACGCCGATCTGCTTCAAGCCGACGAACTCGCCGATGCCGTTGTCCACATGGACGATGAGATCGCCCACCTTCAGATCGCGCAGGTCAGAGAGGAACGCCGCGGTGGCCGACTTCTTCCGCGCCGCGCTGCCCCGCTGCCGGTCGTCTTCGAAGAGATCGGTCTCTGCGTAGATGGTGACGCCGCCGCGCGTGAAGCGGACGCCGTTCGAGAGCCCGCCGATGGTCACGAGCACCGCGCCGGCGCTCAGCTCGCTCGTGCGGGCGGCCGATTCCGCGCGCACGTCGTAGTCCTTGAGCATCTCGAGCGTGCGCTCGGCGCGCCCGGCGGTGTGGGCCACGAAGATCACGGCATCGCCGGCGGCCCGCCGTTCCCTGAGCTCGTTCACCCAGTCGCTGATGCGGCCGCGGAAGTGCGCGATCGGCTGCGTGGGCACGTGCGCGAGCGGCGTGGTGGACTCGTCCACGTCGAGCGCCGACAGCCGCGTGGCGCGGCCGAGGCGCGACGCCACGTCGGCGTCGCTGATGAAGAGCGCGTCGGGCGGCGTCAGCGTGGCAGCCGTGTTGGTGCGCGTGCTCGCTTCTTCGTAACTGGCCTGGACCTGCGCGCGCACGCGTTCGATGGAGCTCTGCACTTCATCGGGCTCGGAAACGTAGAGGCGGCCCGACCGTCTCGCGGCGAGGTAGTCGAAGACCGTGGCGGAGCGCTGCAGTGCCACCGGCAGATCGCCCGGGTCGGTTGATTCGCGCACCGGCACGACCATGAACTGGTCGAGCGATTCCACCGAGCGCTGGGTGTCGGGGTCGAAGCGGCGGATCGACTCCACCATGTCGCCCATGAACTCAATGCGGATCGGCCACAGCTCGTTCGGCGGGTAGACATCGAGGATGCCGCCGCGCAAGCAGAACTCGCCGTGTTGTTCGACCGGATCGTGGCGGTCGTAGCCGCCGTCGGTCAGCAGCGCCGCCAGGCTCTGCGGATCGACGTCCGCATCCACCTTCACGCCGAGCGAGCGCGCCACCAGCGCGCCGGGTTCGGGCAGCCGCGGCAGCAGCGCCGGCGCCGAGGTGACCACCACGCGCGCGTTCCCCGTGGCGAGTGCCAGCAGGGCTCTGGCGCGGGCCGAGCTGACGCGCATATGCGGGGCGAGTGTGCGGTAGGGGTCCACCTGCAGGGACGGCAGCGGCAGCACCAGACCGCCGAGCGCGCCTTCGCTCAGTCCCTCGATGGCCCCGAGGAAGAAGCGCACGTCGCCGACGACGGCGTCGAGCTCGGCATCGGTGGGCACGATGAGCAGCACCGGGTCGCCGGGCTGTTCGTGCGATGCCGCGGCGGCGGCCAGGGCCTTGGCCTGCAGGGTAAGGCCATGCAGTCCGGGCCCGCGGGTGGTCAGCCCGTCGCGAGCGACGAGCGCCTTGAAGAGCGAGCGGAGAGCCAGGGAGGAGGACATGTACGTAAGGGCAGCCCCACGCTCACGGCAGGGCCGGGCGCGCGAGGTGCAAACGTCTATTGTCCTACGACCGACGATTTTGTGGTCAGCGAGTCACGCCGGCCCCCCATGACTGGTCATAACTGCACGAACTGGGCCCAGCCCTCGTCATGGCCGATTAGTTGCTGAACCGAAGTCGGCCGGGCTGTTCCGTCCCGGTTTGTAGTCACCCGCCCCCTCGGTGGTTCGTCGTTTGCGCATGTCAGCTATCCGTCACCTTACGGTCGTCCTCCTCGCGTGCCGCGTGCTGGCGGCGCTGTGCCTGATCGCCTCCGCACCGCTGGTGGCCGCTGCGCACACCGCGCCGGAAGCGCCGGCGCAGTTGTCCGTCGATTCCGTGCAGGGGAATGTCGTTTCGCTGAGCTGGGATCCGCCCCAGTCGGCGCCGCCAGACGGCTACGTCCTTGAGGGCGGCTTCGCTCCTGACGAGGTGGCTGGCAGTCTGGCTCTGGGCAATGGCACCACGGCCACACAGCTGGCGCTCCCGCCCGGCGTGTATTTCATTCGCACGTTCGCCATCGAAAACGGCGTGCGCAGCGCCGCCTCCAACGAAGTCCGCGTCGCCGTCGGGGTGCCGGAAGTGCCGTCGCGCCCCGAAGACTTCAAAGGCCTCGCCGTGGGCCGTGGCGTGACGCTCAGCTGGCGTCAGACGTTCGACGGAGGCACGCCGAGCGAGGTGCTGCTCGACGTGCAAGGCCCCGTCTCCGGCACCTTCCCGATTGATCCCACGGGAACGTTCCGCGTCGACGGCGCCCCCGACGGCGTCTACACATTGCGCCTGCGCGCGAGCAACTCCGCCGGCGCCAGTGCCGCCACGCCGCCGGTCACCCTCACCGTGCCCGGACTCGTGGCGCGCGTCGAGCAGGGGCCGGTCCGGCCGCCGGGTGATGCCGGACTGCCGGTTCGCTTCGAGCTCTTCAACGCGCCTCGCATCGAGCAACTTGCCGCGCGCGAGGGCCTGGCCGGCGTCGTGGCCGGCGCCGCCACGGAGTTCGAGGCGGTGCTGAAACTCAAGGAATGGGTGGCCGCGCAGTTCCCGCACTCCTCGCCCGATCCGTATCCGCCCTGGGACGCGCTCCTCGTGCTCGACGCGATTCGCGGCGGTCTCACCGGCGGCTTCTGTGGCCAGTACTCTCAGGTGCTGCTGCAGTCGCTGGCGGCGCTCGGCTACCCGGCGCGCTACGTCGAAATCGGTCCCGTCTACAATCCGTACGCCCACTTCCCGATCGAGTTCTGGTCGAACCAGTTCAACAAGTGGGTGCTGCTCGACGCCGACTTCAACTTGCATTTCGAGAAAAGCGGCGTGCCCTTGAGCGCCCTCGAGGTACACGACGCCGCGGCGGCCGGCACCGCGAACGCGGTCCAGGTCGTGGCGGGCGCCTTCCGCGACGGACATCCGTCACCGGACGACTGGCCACACCGCACGACGGAGCTCTACTACTACGTGCGCTACCACTTGAAGGCGGACCATGTGTCCGCGCCCTTCGAACCGGCCTTCGATCGCTGGGGCGACGTGATCGAGTTCACCGACAGCCGCACCACCCCGTGGGAATCCAGCACCCTGGCGTCGCCCTTTCCGAAAGAGCAGCTGACGGCCAGGTCCACGAGTGATCGGTCCATGGTCGAGGCGCCGCTCAACCAGCTCTGGGTGACGCCCCGCGTCACCTCCGGCACCGACGTGCTGCTCGATCTCGCCCACGACATGCCGCAGGTCGTGGCTACTGAATACCGCGTCGTCGATGCCGCCGGACAGCCCGGGCCCTGGCATCCGCTCGGCTCGCCCACCCTGGCCTGGGCGGTGGGCCCAGACGACCGTGCCATTGAGGTCCGTGGCGTGAACCTGCGCGGCATTACGGGACCGGCCACACGGGTCGCCCTGGTCGCGCCGTAGCCGCTTCCCATCGGGAGCGGTGGTCCTCTGCTCCGATTCCATCCCGGGACCGGTTCTTGCACCGCCCGAGTCTCGTGCGCGTTCAAATTTCACTGTCGTCACGCCGCCGCCGTTGGCTGGTGGGTCTCTGCCTCCTCGTCAGCGCGTTCGGCGGAAGCGGCCGCGCGCAGGGCCCGGTCGTGCCGTCGCTGCTCGGCGCACCGAGCCCCGGCACCCGCGTCCCGCAGATCGTCAGCCAGCGTCTCGACACGCTGCAGTCGCGCGCGGTCAGCGTGAACCGGGGGGCTCTGGCGGCAGAGCTACTCGAGATCGAGCTCACCTCGGGCCGGGTCGTCCGCGCCGAGCTCGACCGCCGGGAAACGCATCGCAGTGGCGCCGAAACATGGTCGGGTCATGTCGTTGGTGAGGCGCTCAGCTCGGTGACGCTGGTGGCCAACGGAGGCGTGCTGCAGGGCTCCGTGCGCCTGCTCGACGGCGTCTATTCGATCGAGCCGGCCGCAGGCGGCCCCGGCCACCTCGTGCGGCTGGTGGACGCTCGCGCCACCGGTGGCGAACTCGATCCGCTGCTGCCGCCGGCCGACGCGCCAGGCGTCGCCGCCGATCTGTCGCCGGTTGCCGCCGACGACGGCACCACCATCGACGTGCTCGTCTTCTACACGCCCGATGCCCGCACCGCCGCCGGCTCCGACGCCGCCGTGCAGACGCGCATCGCGCTCGGCGTGTCGGAAACGAATACGGCCTACGCCAACAGCGGCATCACCCCGCGCCTGCGCCTGGTCGGCGCGGAGCTGACGACCTACACCGAGAGCGGCAGCCTCAGCACCGACCTCACGGTGTTCCGCGGCGCCGGCGACGGCGCGATGGACGAAGTGCATGCGCGCCGCAACACGCTCGGCGCCGACATGATGGTGCTGGTCGTCGGCAACACGGCCGCCGGCGCCTGCGGCGTCGGCTACGTCATGACGGCGCTAACAGCGGGCTTTGCGACCTCGGCGTTCAGCGTGACCGCGTTTCCCTGCATCAGCCCCAACTACACCTTCGCACACGAACTCGGTCACAACATGGGCTCGGCGCACGCGCCGGAAGACGGCGCCGGCCAGCCGTCGCTCTTCCCCTACTCGTTCGGCTTCAAGCACCCGTCGAATCTCTTCCGCACCGTGATGGCCTACGACTGCTCCGGCGGCTGCCCGCGCGTGCTGCACTTCTCGAACCCGACGGTGAGCTACAGCGGCGCCACCACCGGCAGCCCCGAACAGCACGACAACGCGCGCTCGCTAAACGAAGCGGCGTTGACGATCGCCAACTGGCGGCAGGCCGTGGGCGGCGGCACGCCGCCGACCATCACCGCTCTCTCGAACGTCACCATCAACGAAGACACGGCCACGTCGTCGATCGGATTCACGGTGGGCGATGCGGAAACCAGCGTCTCGTCTCTTGTCGTCACGGCCAGATCGTCGAATACGACGCTCGTGCCGAATTCAAACGGCGCGCTCAACCTCGGCGGATCCGGCGCCAGCCGTACGCTGGTGGTCACGCCTTCCGCCAACCGCTTCGGCTCGGCGACCATCACCGTCACCGTGAGCGACGGCGCGCAAACGGCGTCGCGAACCTTCACGCTCACCGTGACGGCCGTGAACGACAACCCGTCGGTCACCCGCTCGCCGGCATCGGGCACCATCGCCAACGGTCTGACGGCGCATACGACGGTCACCATCACCGACATCGACACGGCCGGCAGCGCGCTCGCGCTCACGACCAGCTCGTCGAACACGACCGTGCTGCCGAATGTGAACGTGGCGGTGAGCGTGACCGGCACCACCGTCACCACCCGCACCTTCGACGTCGCGATGACGCCGGCTCCCGGCCAGGCGGGCTCGGCGGTCGTCACGCTCACCGCATCCGACGGCGTGGCCACGGCGGTCGCGACCTACGCGCTCACGGTCACGATTCCCCAGCCGCCAACCATCACGGCGATTGCCGCCCAGGCCACGCCCGAAGACACCGCGCGCGAGGTGGCGTTCACCGTGGGCGACGGCGACACGCCGCTCGACACGCTCGCGATCTCTGTCACGTCCTCGAACACCACCGTCGTGCCGGCCGCGGGTCTGGTGCTGTCGGGCACCGGCGCCGGACGCACCGTCACCGTGACGCCGGCAGCGAACGAGTCAGGGGCGTCCACCCTCACCATCACCGTGAACGACGGCCTCACGTCGGTGCAGGCGGCGTTCGTCATGACCGTGACGGCCGTCGATGACCCGCCGACGTTTGCGCCCGGCGTGCCCTCGGCCATCTCCACGATCGTGGATACGGCCACGTCGTTTCCGGTCACGGTGACCGACATCGACACGCCCGGCGCCAGCCTCACGCTCACGGCGACCACGACGGCGACGGCGCTGCTTGCCAACACCGGCCTCACGGTGGCGCCAGTGTCGTCCACGGCCACCAGCCGCACCTTCACGGTCACGGTGCTGCCGAAGCCAGGCGTCACGGGCAGCGGCGGACTCGCCCTGCTCGGCGAAGACCTCAGTGGCGCCGTCGGCCGCGCCGTGGCGCTCACGGTGACCTCGACGCCGGCCGCGCCCGATGCGCCCACGAGCCTGGCCGTCAGCGTGACCGGCACCACGCTCACCTTCACCTGGACGCCGGCCACGACCGGCAGCATGCCGGCCAGCTACACGGTGCACGTCGGCGACGCGCCCGGCGCGACGACGCTGCCGGTGCAGACCACCGCCGGCTCGTCGCTCAGCGTGCCGATCGCGGTGGGCGGCACCTACTTCGCGCGCGTTCGCGCGGTGAACACCTACGGCACCAGTGTGGCGTCACCGGAAGTCTCGGTGAGCGTGGCGGCACCGAACCCGAGGCCGGGCGCGCCCACGGGCCTCACCGCGTCGTTTGCGGGACGCACGATTGCGATTGCGTGGACGGCGCCGACCAGTGGCGATCCCGTGACCACCTACCTGCTCGAAGTGGGCTCGGCACCGGGACTCGCCAACCTGCTGGTCGTGCCGATGGGCGCGGGCCTGTCGTTTGCGGCCCCGGGCGTGCCTGACGGCACCTATTGGCTGCGCGTGCGCGGCACCAACGCCGCCGGCGTCGGGGTGCCCTCGCAGGACCTCGGCGTGGTGATGGGCGTGGCCGGTGGATGCGTCGGCCTGCCCTATGCGCCGGTGCTGCAGACGCCGTCCATCAGCGGCGGCCATCTGTCCCTGTCGTGGGACGCCCCCGGAGGCACGGTCGTCCCGCTGAGCTACGTGCTCTACGCCGGGTCCGCGCCCGGACGTTCAGATATCGTGGCGTTCGATCTCGGATCGTCGGCCACGACGTTTGCGGCCGTGGCGCCGCCCGGTACGTATTTCCTGCGGGTGGCCGGGCGAAGCGCCTGCGGCGTGGGCGCGATGTCGAACGACGCCACGGCGTCAATCAGCCCGGGTGGCGGCAGCGGGGGCAGCGTCGTGCCGGCGCCGCCCGATGGCCTGGTCGCCTCGGTGAGCGGGCGGGTGATCTCGCTGTCGTGGAGTCCGCCCACGACCGGCGCGACGCCGACCAGCTATGTCATCGACGTCGGCACGATCAGCGGGTCGTCGAACCTCGGGATGATCGAGACGGGCAGCCTGGCCACCTCGACGAGCGGCGCGGTGCCGCCTGGCCGCTACTACATCCGCCTGCGGACGCGCGCCAGCACGCTCGTGAGCGCGCCGTCGTCGGACGTCGTCGTGGTCGTGCCGTAGCGCGCCGGCTACTTCGCGCCTTTGACGGCAACGGCAACGACCTCGACCTCGACGGTGCCGCGGTTGTGCACGACATGCGCCTTCGAGCCGTCGATCCGCGCCAGGTCGCCGGGCCCGTTCAGCGGATGCCACACGCTGCCGTCGAGCGCCGCTGAGCCGGGCGTCTGCATCACGACGACGATCGTGCCGGCGTAGGTTGGCACCGGCGCCGACCCTCCGGCCGGAATCACCAGCCGCTCGGCACGGTACCAGCGGTTCTCGGTCTCCGGCTTCGTGGTCGTCGTGGCGGCCGGCGCCGCGGCGTCGCCGGGGGTCATGTTGGCGATGCCGATGAGGCGGAACAGCGACGTACCGACGTTGTTCACGCGGTGGGTGGAGGGCTTCTCGACGTAGTTGGCCGGGGCATTCACGCGGCCCGGCCGGGCCGGGGCCGCCGCGGGCTCGGCCGCCGGGGCGCCGCCGCCGCCCGACCATTCCCCGCCCAGGGCCTGATTGCGCGTCCGCGAGCTGGCGATCGGGACGTACAACATGGGCGAATCGTGGGTGTGGAACAGGGTCGTGTCGCCGGGCGGAATCTGGATATCGAGGATCCGCAGCGGCGCGGTATCGACGATCAGGTGATGCCGCGGTTCCTGGAAGACCGGCACTGTCTTTTCCGCAGTCGCCGGCGCCTGTGCACCTGCGGCTGCGGGCATCCCCGCGACCAGCCCCATCACCACCACGAAGCTTCCTGCACGCATTCGGACCTCCCGGTCAGACATCAGGGCGGAAGGCTATCAGAAACCGTGTGGCAGGGGCCGTCTAACTGCTCGCCTGCGCTGCGCCGGCCGCCGCGCAGCGGGACTGGGTGGAGGCGACGGGTCCGAACGTCATCGTCATCTCGGATGCGGGCGCCGGCCGGGCCCGGGAGATCGCCGCGGATGGAGCGGGCGATGAGGTGGCCCTCCAGGCAGCGCTCGAGCAGGCCGTGGTGCAGCGTGGCGTGGCGTGATGGGCGCCGTACCGGTTGGCGACGGTGCTTATCGTCCACGGGCGTGGCCGCTGACCCGGCGCGGGCGCGCGAGGTGCTGGCGGCCAGCTGCAAGGCCGATTTCGCGGAGTCGTGCGCCGCCCTCAAGAAGCTGCCGCAGCGCTGACGACGACGGGTCAGCCCTTGCGGGCGCGTTCGAGGATGGCGGTGGTCGAGTAGGCGGGCGCCAGTGGGATGCGCACGACGCGTCCGCCGCGGCCTTCGACCACGTCGCGGCCCACGATGGCGTCGGCCGCCCAGTCCGCACCCTTGACGAGCACGTCGGGCTGAATCGCGCTGACGATCGCCAGCGGCGTGTCTTCGTCGAACACGACCACTGCGTCCACCACCGCCAGTGCACTCAGCAGTTCCGCGCGCTCGTGTTCGGGCGTGATCGGCCGGTCGGCGCCCTTGTTCTGCGCCCGCACCGAACGATCAGAGTTGACCGCCACGATGAGCACATCGCCCTCGGCTCTCGCATCCGCCAGGTAGCGCGTGTGGCCGGGGTGCAACACGTCGAAGACGCCGTTGGTGAAGACCACGACCCGGCCGGCGGCTCGCTGACCGGCGGCCCAGGCGGCCGCAGCTTCACGGCTCGCGAGCACCTGCATGGCTAGGGCGTCTCGTCGTCCACGCCGCGCTTGAAGCCGGAGCCCGGCGCCCGGAACGTGACGTCGCCGGTCACTTCCCAGCGATGCGGCGGTCGGTAGATCCCGACGTCCTTGCGGCGGTCCTTCACACGGATCGTGTACAGCTGCCGGTGGTAGTCGTAGGGATAGCCGTCGAGCTTGTGAGCCGCGACGTCGAACTTGTAGGTGCCTTCGACGAGATCGAGGCGGTCGACGACAAAACGCACTTCTCCCTCGCCGCTCATGCGATCCGGTTCGAGCTCGTCGATGTTCGTGTTGGTGCCGTAACAACACACGCCATCGCCGTTGAAGATGCCAAGGCCGAACACGAAGTCGCGCGTCGGCTGGTGCGCCCGGAACTTGATGTGCACGGTCAGCGGATCGCCGGTGTGGAAGACGTGCGCCGGCGTGCCGGCGGCATCGGCGATGGTCACCGCGGTCACTTCGACCTCGCGCGTGCCCCAGCGGCCCTCGGTGGCCTTGAACATGTCGGCCTGGGCTTCGGTCTCGACCGGGTTGTGCGGCTGCGGCGAGTCTTCGTCGCGGGCGACGGGCTTCTCGGCCTGAGTCACGCGCACCGCTTCTTCCCTGGCGAGTTGCTGCTCTTCGGCCTTCTCGACGTCGACGATGTAGGCCGTGACCACCAGCTTCGGATCGCCTTCGCCGTGCGTCTTGCCCTTGTCGAGCCACAGCGCCTGGTCGCAGAACTTCTCGACCAGATCCAGCGAGTGGGTCACGAGCAGGATGGTCTTGTTGCGGCGGCGGAACTCGGCGAACTTGTCGAGGCACTTGACGGTGAAGCCCTGGTCGCCCACGGCCAGCACTTCGTCCACCAGCAGCACGTCGGGGTCGACGTGAATGGCCACCGCGAAGCCGAGGCGCATGTACATGCCCGACGAGTAGGTCTTCACGGGCGCGTCGATGAAGTCCTTCAGCTCGGCGAACTCGACGATCTCGTCGAAGCGCTTCTGGATCTCCTTTTTCGAGAGGCCCAGCATGATGCCGTTGATGAAGACGTTCTCGCGGCCGGAGATCTCGGGGTGGAAACCGGCGCCGAGTTCGATGAGGGCCGAGATGCGGCCGTCGACCGTGACGGTGCCGGTGGTCGGACGGCTGATGCCGGCCACGCACTTGAGCAGCGTGCTCTTGCCCGAGCCGTTGCGGCCGACCACGCCGTAGGTACAACCCTTCGGCACGCTGAACGACACGCCGCGCAGCGCCTCGAACGTCTCGTCGGGCTGCAGCTCGCTCACCAGACTGCCGGAGAGCAGCGCCGATTTCAGCGTGGCGAACTGCTTCTTGCGGGCGTACTTCCGGTAGACCTTGGTGACGTTGACCGCGTCGATGGCATTTTTCATCGCGCGCCTACACTTCTTCCGCGAACGAATCGCGCAGGCGGTCGAACACGAAATAGCCGGCCAGAAAGACCAGGACCGACCCGGCGCCCAGCGCGAGCAGCCACTTCCAGTGTCCATGCGGGCCGACGTGGAAGAGCACTTCCTGGTACGAGATCGCCAGGTGCGTCATCGGGTTCAGGTTGAGCACCCAGCGGTAGCTCTCCGGCGCCATCTGGATCGAATAGATGATCGGCGTCGAGAAGAACCACAGGGTGAGCAGGTTGGCGAGGATGTCCTTGATGTCGCGGAAGTGCACCGTCAGCGCCGCCAGCAGGAACGCGATCCCGGTCGTGAAGAAGAACTGCACCACGATGATGACCGGGAACCACAGCAGTTCCACCGGGTCGAGCGGACGCTGGTAGTAGATGAGCAGCGCTGCGAGGATCGGCAGGCCGAGCATGAAGTGCGCCAGGTTCGCCAGCACCGACACGATGGGCAGCACTTCGGCCGGGAACAGCACCTTCTTGATCAGGTTGCCGCCCGAGATGAGCACGTTGGCCGATTCGGTGAGCGACGAGCTGAACCACGTCCACGGCAGGATGCCGCAGAAGAAGAACAGGCCGTAGGGCTGGATGTCGGCGGGGTGCGCGCCAGGCATGATCACGGTGAACACGAACGTGTACACCGCCATCAGGAGCAACGGGTTGAAGAACGACCAGAAGAAGCCGAGCACCGAGCCGCGGTAACGCGCCTTGAGATCGCGCGCGACCAGCGTCTGGATGAGGCCGCGGTACTTCAGCAGCGAGTAGAGGTTGGCGAACATGGAGCCTGGCTGGGTGACCGGGACAAGCGTCCCGGCCCCCTAGTGTGCCACGGCCGTCAGATGCCGCGTCGTGACTCGGCCTGTAGTTGCTGCAGGGTCTTGAGCAGGGCCAGACGCGCGCGCTCGAAGTCCATCTCGTGAGCGGTCGGGCCCAGCATCTCTTCGGCGCGCTTCATGCCGGCTTCGGCACGCGCCTGATTGAGGTCTTCGGCACGCTCGGCCACCTGGGCGATGATCGTGACCCTGGTCGGCAGCACTTCGACGAACCCCACCGACACCGCGAGAAAGTGCTTCTCAGCGCCCTTGCGGTACCACATCTGGCCGGTGCGGATGGCCGTGAAGAACGGCGTGTGGCCCGGCAGCACGCCGAAGTCGCCTTCCGCACCCGGGAGCGACACCTCGTCCACGTCGTGGAGGAACGACTGGTCGGGCGTGACGATGTTGAGCGTGAGCGACGTCGGCAGGGCCATGGCTACTGCTTCATCTTGGCGGCGTTCGCGAGCACGTCTTCGATCGTGCCCTGAAGGTAGAACGCCTGCTCGGGCACGCCGTCGTGCTTGCCGTCGCAGATCTCCTTGAAGCCCTTGATCGAGTCGGCGATCGAGACGTACTTGCCGGCCAGGCCCGTGAACTGCGAGGCCACGAAGAACGGCTGCGACAGGAACTTCTGGATCTTGCGGGCGCGCGACACGGCCAGCTTGTCTTCTTCCGACAGCTCGTCGATGCCGAGAATCGCGATGATGTCCTGCAGGTCCTTGTAGCGCTGCAGGATTTGTTTCACCTGGCGCGCCACGTTGTAGTGCTCGTCGCCGAGGATGCGCGGGTCGAGGATGCGCGAGCTCGAGGCCAGCGGATCGACCGCCGGGTAGATGCCGAGTTCGGCAATCTGACGCGACAGGTTGGTGGTGGCGTCGAGGTGGGCGAAGGTGGTCGCCGGCGCCGGGTCGGTGTAGTCGTCGGCGGGCACGTAGATGGCCTGCACGGACGTGATCGACCCGTTCTTGGTCGAGGTGATGCGTTCCTGGAGCTGACCCATTTCCGACTGCAGCGTGGGCTGGTAGCCGACGGCCGACGGCATGCGGCCGAGCAGCGCTGACACTTCCGAGCCGGCCTGCGTGAACCGGAAGATGTTGTCGATGAACAGGAGCACGTCCTTGTTCTCGGCGTCGCGGAAGTACTCAGCGACCGTCAGGGCCGAGAGACCGACGCGCTGACGCGCTCCCGGCGGTTCCGTCATCTGGCCGTAGATCAGTGCGGCGCGCGACTTCGACATGTCTTTCATGTCGATCACCCCCGACTCCTGGAATTCGAGCCAGAGATCGTTGCCTTCGCGCGTGCGCTCGCCTACTCCGGCAAACACCGACACACCGCCGTGCTTCATGGCGATGTTGTTGATGAGCTCCATGATGATGACGGTCTTGCCGACGCCGGCGCCGCCGAACAGGCCGATCTTGCCGCCCTGGAGGTACGGCTCGAGCAGGTCGATGACCTTGATGCCGGTCTCGAACATCTTGAGTTCGGTGGACTGCTGTACCAGCGTCGGCGCCGGCCGATGAATCGGCCAGTGCTCCTTCGATTGCACCGGGCGATCCGGGAAGTCGACCGGCTCGCCGAGCACGTTCAGCACGCGGCCGAGCGTCTCGGGGCCCACCGGCACCATGATCGGTCCGTTGGTGTCGATGGCGCGCATGCCGCGCTGCATGCCGTCGGTGGGCTTCATGGCCACCGCGCGCACGCGGTTCTCACCGAGGTGCTGCTGCACTTCGACGACGACGTCCATCGCTTCGCTGGTTGCCGTCTTTTCGGACACGACCCGCACGGCGTTGTAGATCGCCGGGAGCGCGCCCTCGAATTCGACGTCCACCACGGGACCAATCACCTGAATGACCTTGCCGACGTTCTGAGTGTTCATATCTGTTCCACTTTGCCGTGGTCCGTTACTTCGCAGCGGGCATCTCGCACGCCCCAGCCCCCAGCCCCTAGGTCGCTTGTGCTCCAGCGACGATTTCGATGATCTCGCGGGTGATGGCGGCCTGCCGCACCTTGTTCATGTAGAGCGTGAGCCGGTCGACCATTTCCTTGGCGTTGCGCGTCGCGGCGTCCATGGCGGTCATGCGGGCCGCATGTTCGGCGGCTGACGACTCGAGCAGCGCCCGGTTCACCTGCACCGCCACGTGGAACGGCAGCAGCGACTCGAGCAGTTCGGCCGGCGCCGGTTCGAACAGATAGTCCGCGCCCTGCACCTCGGCGTCGGCTCCGCCGGTGGCGGCCGGAAGCTTCGGAATGGGCAGCAGGCGTTCGATCACCACGCGCTGCGCGATGACCGATCGGAACTCGTTGTAGACGAGATAGACCGAACTCACGTCCGGGCCGAGGAACTCCCTGATGCAGGTGTTCGCGATGGCCTGGGCGTGTTCCCACTTCACGTTCTGGAAGAGGCCGACCTCTTCGTATTTCACGTCGAAGCCGCGGCGGTTGAAGAAGTCGCGGCTCTTGCGGCCGACCAGCGCCAGCGCCACTTCGCGCCCCGGCTCGGCCGGGTGGTCGGCGATGTGCTGCGCCGTCGCCTTGATCACGTTGGTGTTGAAGCTGCCGCACAGGCCGCGATCGGCGCTGATGACCACCAGCAGCGTGCGCGCCGCCAGCGGATCGTCCTGCAGCAGCGGGTGCGCGGCCGGCTCGATACGCGTCGCCAGGCTGTTGAACACGCGCAGCATCTCCTGCGCGTAGGGCCGGCTACGCACGATGCGCTCCTGCGCGCGGCGCAGCTTCGATGACGAGACCATCTTCATGGCCTTGGTGATCTGCTGCGTCGACCTGGTGGCGCGGACGCGGCGCCGGATGTCGATCAGGGACGGCATCTACGCGCGGGCTCCGGCCGCCGTGAACGTCTGCATGAACTCCTTGAGTGCCGCGTTCAGCTGCGGCTTGAGTTCGTCGTCGATGATCTTCTTGGTCTTGATGGCGCTCAGGATCGAGCCGAAGCGGGTCGCCATGAAGCGCAGCAGTTCTTCCTCGGCGCGGCGGACTTCCGCCACCGGCACCTCGTCGAAGTAGCCGTTGGTTCCCGCGTAGAGCGAGACCACCTGCTGTTCGACGGCCAGCGGACGATACTGCGGCTGCTTCAGGAGTTCGACCAAACGGGCGCCGCGGTTGAGCTGACGCTGGGTCGCCTGGTCGAGGTCGCTGCTGCCGAACTGCGCGAACGCCGCCAGCTCGCGGTACTGCGCCAGGTCGAGTCGCAGCGTGCCAGCCACCTGCCGCATCGCCTTGATCTGCGCCGAGCCGCCGACGCGCGACACCGAGTTGCCGACGTTGATGGCCGGACGCACGCCCTGGTTGAAGAGGTCGGCTTCGAGGAAGATCTGGCCGTCGGTGATCGAGATGACATTGGTCGGGATGTAGGCCGAAAGATCCCCGGCCTGCGTCTCGATGATCGGCAGCGAGGTGAGCGAGCCGCCGCCGAGCGCGTCGTTGAGCTTGGCGGCGCGCTCCAGCAGGCGCGAGTGCAGGTAGAAGACGTCGCCGGGGTAGGCTTCGCGGCCAGGCGGACGGCGCAGCAGCAGCGAGATCTCGCGATACGACACGGCGTGCTTCGAGAGGTCGTCGTAGATGAGCAGCGCGTGTTTGCCGTTGTCGCGGAAGTACTCGCCCATCGCGGTGGCCGCATAGGGGCTGATGTAGAGCATCGGCGCCGGATCGGCGGCGGCCGCGGCGACAACGATGCAGTAGCGCAGCGCGTCGGCTTCTTCGAGCGTGCGCACGACCTGGGCGATGGTCGACTGCTTCTGCCCGATGGCGTTGTAGATGCAGATGACGCCGGTGTCCTTCTGGTTCAGGATGGCGTCGAGGGCCACGGCGGTCTTGCCGGTCTGGCGGTCGCCGATGAT